>CALKIF010000114.1:0-23002 GCA_937988715.1 uncultured Alphaproteobacteria bacterium
GAAGATGGAGAAGTCAACGGGGTGCGCATCCCGAGCGGCGTCACCATCACCGTTGGCCGGGAAGATGCTGCCCGCCTGCTGGAAACAGGAAAAGCAGTGCGGGTTGCAGAAGATGGCTCTGTTCTGGAAGACGCAGACAACATCACAGCAGATGAGCCGCCGGAGGCACCCGCAGCAGAAGATATCGCTGATGACAATACCCTTCAGGAGGCCGAGAGCGCGCCTGTTGTCATAGCTGAAGATGCTGGCCTGCCGGCTGAAGACATGACCGCAGCAGAACAGGTCACAGACCCGATAACAGCTGAAGACACACCAGCAGAAGACAGCGCGGCTGAAGAGGAATCAGATGAAAGCGATCAGACGCAGGCCTAAACAGCACCTTCTGGCAACAGGCCTTGTGCTCGGCCTTGGCCTTGCCGTGCTGAGCAGCTGTAACCTTGAGCGATTCCGGCATGAAAAATATGCCTGTAACCACCCTCGTCTCGATATTTATGACATTATTGTGCGCCATGCAAAAACAGGCAGCGAGGTGAAAATCACCGGTTCAAAATCTGACCGGACAGCTGTTATCACCTCAGCCAGTGACAGGTTGCTGATTATTGAAGCAGACGGTCTGTCTTTGCAGGTCAACCGCAAAAGCGGTCAGGTCACGGCACAAAAGCGAAATAAATATTACAGTTTGAAGTGCACACAAAGCGTCTTCACGCTGTAACACACCAAAAGCGCACTCAGCTGTTCTGTGCAGAATGAAACCGGGCGATAGCTTCGGCTTCTTCTTTCGGCAGGTTTGTTGATAACATAATCTCAGAAGCAGAGGCCCCGTCTCTGGCCAATTCAATCGCTTTCGAAACTTGCCCCTGGGCAGAGGCGCCATCCGCTAGACGTGTTAATTCGCGCTGCATCTGAGACTGGGTATCTTGTATTGTGCCAAGCTGCTTTTCCAGCGCGCTGATCTGTGTGTTCATCAGGTCGATGGAATTGGTGATCCGCACCAAAAGCGTTTCAATATCATTATAGGTGGCGGACAAGCGAGACAGGATATTCAAAGTTTTTTTCTGAAAATTATTGAGAATCAGAATGACCCCCAAAAGCAGCAGGAAAATGATGGCGGCAAACCCGAAATTTGACATAAAAACAGCTACCGACACAGCACTGACCTTCTCAATAAACCCTGCTCTTCACTATCATACAGAAGGGCTGTTTTTGTCAATTCACAGTTAGCGGTGATAGGGCGTCGGCGGCACGGGCGCGGTATCCAGCTGGCCACGAATATAGCCTTGCATGTCCGTTACTAGAGAGATGTTATACCGGGCCTGCATTTCCAGCCGGGTCAGCTCACGGATCAGCTGTTCGATTTGCTGGCGGCAGTCAGACTGGTCTGTTGTGGTTTGCGCGATCAGCTCTTTATGCTGAGACAGCCAGTCATCAAAATCATTGACCGCCACAGCAAAAGCAGCTGAATCATTCAGGCATGCAGAAACGCTGCCGAGCTTCTGCTTGGCAGTTTCAAGAACTTCAGTCAGGGGAAGTTGTTCAGTCATAATCTGGTCACTTGGTTAAGATGATTTAATTACGACTTCAACTCCCGATAAGCGTCCATCAGCGCATCAGAGATCTTGTCAATATCGATTGGGTATCTACCCTCTTTGATCGCGCTCTTGATGCGGTTGACATTTTCCATGTCTACAGGCGCAGCAGAGGCCATCTCTTTGGCTGTCGCCGCGATTTCAGCAGATTTCAGCTGAACGGAATCGCTTGCGGCAGCCGCAGACTGTGCCTGTGCTGTTTTTGACCCCTGGGCAGTCTGAGCTGACGGGGCGTCAGCCTTACGTGCCTTTGGTGTCTCAATACGACTGATGGCGCTTTTGACACTATCAACCATTTTTACCTCCTAATGACAGGGTTAACGACTTACTTTTGAGAAGTTTTAGTCCGAATGACAACTTTTTTTTCTGACATGACCGTGCCAAACACTTCTTTATCTGATCTGATGTTCAAGAACCGTGCCAATTCACCCCATTGGGCGTTATGAAGCGCAATTCCTTCACTTAAAACCTGCACCGCACCGATCCGGCTCTCCAGAATGACCGGCTGGCCTTTTTCAATCAGCCAGTCTGTCTGCAGATGGCGCGCCTGAATCACTTGCTGTGTGCGCAGGCTTTTTTTCACGCGGCGGCCGACCACATCTTCCAAACGGGTGAAATAATCTGTTCCGGCTGTTGCTGGCACAACCGCCAGGCTGACATCAGATGGCGAGATAATGCTGTTCTTCGACAAACGTTTATTCACAATCACCGCGCTGAGGCCGGCAGCAGTTGTTGAGGTCTGAGCTGGTTTTTTGACAGGGTTGAGGCGGGACGTAAGCTTGGTTCTGACCGCAATTTTCCAACCATCTGTATCCGGGCAACGGACCTGGATGGTCTGAAAACTGCCGAATAAGGGGGTAAACACCAGCTCATCACCACAGGCCCTGAACTGGCGCGCATCATCAATCGCCGGGGCTGCGCTCAGCCCCTGTGAGGCCAGAAACGTGGTCAGCTGGGCGCGGACCTCTGCACCAGACATAAATCCGCCTGCCTGAAGTGAAGATACACTCACCCAAACCAACCCGATGGCGGCAAACAGCCCTCTAGCTGCCAAAGAAAAAGATATGTTCACGATTATCTCTCGAGCTATCGGTGTTTTTTGGATCTTTGGTCTGTTTCACCAGCATCGCTCTGATCTCATTCAAAGACGGCAGATGCAGTGATTTGCCTGCAAACAGATAATGCGGGTTATTGCGCACAAAAGCTGACCGGTTTTTCTTGATAATGGCCATCTGCACAAAGGTTTTATCCAGCCCGCTGCCGCCATAATAATTCGCAATGATATGGCTGAGGGTTTCATCCCGGCGCACGGTATGATGAACAGAATAGTCAGGGTCCATTCTGAACGGATGTGTGCCGCCCTCACCATCTGTCATCTGGTCAGACGACCGGTATTCAAGAACAACAATCGGTTCCGCGATGACCGGCAGGCTCACGCTGGCCAGAGCAAGGCTGACCACAGCCAGTGCCGACCGCCGGACAGCATGCGCATAAACCGTGCAAAGGGCTGTATTAACAGGTCTGTTTACCATCAGTTGAACTCCAGAAACGTTACTTCTGCCCCGGCCAGCTCACCGATATTCCGGTTTGCATCAAGCGGCATCAGAAAGACAGCATTGTCATTTGCCTCAGCCACCCGCAATATCGTCCAGGGGGTCTGCTGACCTTCAGCAACAGCCAGATGATTACGGCTCAGGCCCTGGCGTCTGCCCAGCTTAGCCCGCAATTTGCCATCTGCCATTTCCAGCTGGGCTGTCATCGGCAGACAGGTCAGCGTTTCAGCAATTTTTTCAGCATGGACATCCGCTGCCATAACAACAAGCGACTTAATCGCCTCTCGGGTTTCCTGACTGAACACCGTCAGGCTGCGCAGAGGCAGATGTTTGCCAAGCTGCAGTTTAAATTCATCTGTGACCACATGAGGGGCGCTGTGTCCTGTTCCGCCTGACAAGGTGCTTTCGATACTGACCAGCGCATATTCGGTTTTGGAGAACAGTTCGGTTTTGCTTTCTGAGCGGAACGAGATTTTGGTTTCTACCGCAAAATCCCCGGCCCGCATCATCACCCGGCCAGAGGTCAGCTGTTTATAATCATAGGCATTCAAAGGGTTTTCAGGTGTTGTCGCTGCCGCAAACTGTGTGGTGCGCGCATCGCGCAGGCGCAATGTCGGCTGTTCAGACAGACGTATCGCCAGCATTTGCGAGAGGCTGGCAGGCAACTGAGACATCCAATGCGGCAGGTCGCTGGCCAGATATAAAGACGGCCGGAACAAGGTGACATGGCTGATCGGGCGGTTCTGGCATCCTGATGTGGCCATATCGCCAACCACAGCTTCGATGGTCACAGCATAATGGGTTTCATCCTGAACTTCATTGGTGATGCTGTAATCCAGGATTTGCGATGCCGGACGCACCACAAACATATCATTCAGGTTTGTCTGTGCATCAACTGAACTGAATCCGTCAATCTTGGCCCCGCCTTTGAGAGCCGCATAATAAAGCGCATCTTCCAGCGCCATATCCCTGGCTTCACCCAGCGCATCCTGATGCTGGATGGCCGCCCGGCCTGTGACGGTAACCAGCCGCAGACCATCATCACTCAAGGCCGACGCGCTTTGCGACAGCGCCGCCTGGGGCATGAATACCGCTGCCGCGATGGTCCATATGATCAGCAGAATGAAGCCCATTATATAGCTCCTTTATTATGCAAACCCGAACGGCCTGTCTGCCCTGCCCGCTCAGACAGTCTGACGGGCTGTTGACAACAGATAGCCGATCATCTCGCGATCGATTTCCAACACCACTTCATAAGTGTCAGACCCGGTCGGGTTGATCCGCACCGTCCGTGCGCCGCGAATTGTGCCAGAGACCACACCCCGGAAGGTGTCATTCTGCACCATAAGATCAATCACTGTCGTGCTCGAGTCGACCTGCAGACCGTGAATCTGTTCAGCCAGATCCCGCATCGCCGCCATCCGGGCAGAGCGGATCGCCATCAGGCGTTTCTGGGCTTCACTGCGGCCTGGCTGTGATGAGGTGACCGCATAACCGATAGCTGTCAGGGTCGGAATATCATCTGTTTGTGCATCCAGCACATCTTTCAAGGTCACAACAGACTGTGTCTGCGAAGCTTCTACCATGGCCATTTCCTGACCAGATGATGTCATTGGCTGGGTCGTTGCTGCCGTCATCATGTGACCGCAGCCGGTTAACATGCCCGTGCCAAGCACAGCAATCAGGCTGGTTTTGAAAAGGTGTTTCATCATGAGCTCCATGGCCTTCTCTGGTTCGTTGCTGTTTCTGGTCTGCGTTCAGGGCCTGGCCCGTGCGCAACCGAACAACATTCAGATATCTGGGATGAGGTGATGCATCATTTATGCCAAAGCCGCCCTTGTGCAGAGAAAAAGATCTGCAGGACATGAGTTGGCATATATTTTGCCTCTTCTATCAGGTGCGGGGAGGCCCATGCAGAGCTGCACAATACAATACAGCTTTAATAGTGAATAAATTCAGTAGTTTAACAAAAGATCAGATCATGAGCGACCAGCAGATAAACCCATCCTGTCTGATATTTGACACAAGGAGACCGTCATGGAAATGACGTTGTCCCGCCTCGGGATCACAAATGTGAAATCACTGCTTGGCGGTTTTATCATGCCGATCGGTATCCTGATCCTGGTCGCGATGATGGTATTGCCGTTGCCGGCCTATCTGCTGGATACATTCTTTGTAACGAACATTTTATTGTCTTTGCTGATCCTTATGGTGGCGATGCATACGCACCGGCCGCTTGAATTTTCCAGCTTTCCCACACTGTTGCTGATCGCCACTGTGCTGCGCCTTGGCCTGAATGTGGCCTCTACCCGGATTATTCTGGGTAAAGGTCATGAGGGCACAACAGCAGCCGGTAAAGTGATTGAGGCATTTGGCCAGTTTGTGATCGCCGGAAATTTCGCGGTCGGGATGTTTGTGTTTGTGATCCTTGTGATCATCAATCTGGTTGTGATTACCAAAGGGGCAGGACGGGTCTCAGAAGTATCTGCCCGCTTTACCCTGGACGCCATGCCTGGCAAACAGATGGCTATTGATGCCGATCTGAATGCGGGTGTGCTGTCCAATGAAGAAGCCAAGAAACGCCGTGAAGAAATCACTCAAGAAGCTGATTTTTACGGAGCGATGGATGGTGCGTCAAAATTTGTAAAAGGGGATGCCATTGCCGGCATCCTGATTTTGGCGATTAACATTATCGGTGGTCTGATCATTGGCATGGCACAGCACAGCCTCAGCCTTCAGTCTGCTGCTGAATCTTATATTCTGCTGTCTATTGGTGACGGTCTGGTTGCCCAGATCCCGTCCTTGCTGCTGGCGATCGCCACCGCGATTATTGTTACCCGTGTGTCCACCACACAAGATATGGCCAAACATATCGGCCGCCAGGTCAGCATGTTCCGTGCCTGGGTGCCGGTTGCCGGGGTGTTATTGTTAATTGGCTTTGTGCCCGGCATGCCGAATTTTCTGTTTTTGTTTGCTGCAGGGGCAGCCGGCCTTACCGCCTGGTTCCTGCGCAATTATACCCCGGAAGACGATGACAGCATCGCTGGTGCAGCAGGCGGGGCTGGTGCAGCAGGCGGGCCAGGCCCGATGGGCGCAGATGAAAATGCTGAGCCGTCTGCACCTGACCGGATTGAGCTGTCTGATGTGACCGACAATTCACCTGTGTCTGTCCAGCTTGGTTATGGGCTGATTGAAATGGTGGATGAACAGACCGGCGGCCCGCTGATCAACCGGATCACCGGCATCCGCAAGCAAATCTCGCGCAATCTGGGCTTTGTGATTCCGGCTGTGCGGGTGCGTGACGATATGAGCCTCACCGCCAATCAGTACCGGTTGCGGATTGGCCAGACCATTGTTGGTGAAGATGAAGTCTATCCGGACAGAAAGCTGGCTATCCCTGGTGAGCAGTCAAATCTGAAACTGCCCGGAATTGAGGTCAAAGAACCGACCTTCGGCATTGATGCGATCTGGATTGAAGCGCATAAGCAGACAGAAGCTGAATCACAAGGTTATGTGGTGGTTGAGCCTGAAACTGTGCTGACCACACATGTCAGCCATATGATGACCAAATATGCAGGTGAGCTGCTGGGTCAGGATGATGTTCAGGCCCTGCTTGACAATCTGTCCAACAGCGCGCCGAGCCTGGTTCAGTCTGTGGTGCCCAAGCTGATCCCGCTGCATTCTTTAACAGGCATCCTGCGTGAGCTGTTGGCAGAACGTATGCCGATCAGTGACCTGCGCCGGATTTTGGAAACATTGGCCAATCTGGCAGGTAAAAATCTGAGCATAACAGAATCTGCAGAAGCGCTGCGGCCCGGCCTTGCCGGTTTGCTGGTTCAGCAAATCGCCCCGCTCAGCCAGCCCCTGCCTGTGATCACGCTCAGCTCAGAGCTTGAGCATATGTTGATCCAGATGGTGCGCCAGTCAGGTGAAGCAGGCCTGATGCTGGATAATGCGCTGGCCGAAAAAATGATCAAATCCATCAACACCGCGTCAGAACGTGCCTCAGCAGAAGGTCGTCAGGCTGTGATGGTGGTCTCGCCAGCGATCAGAAAACAGCTGTCTGCCATCATCCGCCATCATATTGATGACATGATTGTGCTGGGCTTCACCGAACTGCCTGACAGCAGAAAAATTAACGTTATCGCCACCATCAGCGGCGAAGATGAGCAGCAGACTTAAGACCGAGCAGATGCGGGCCAGCCGTATCACAAAGGAGAAACCGAGATGACAACACTGACCATTCAGGCCGCGGATACCGCATCGGCAATGGAAGAAATCGCAGACCGTCTGGGTGAAGATGCCCTGATTCTGTCGACCACCAAAAAAGATGGTAAGGTCATCATGCGCGCAACAAACGGCGCGGACCTGCCCGCCCCTGCTGCGGCCGCTGCTGCGCCGTCCAGCCCGGCAGAAGAATTCAATCAGATGTATAATGCCGGTCTGTCCGGCTCTCTGCCTGGCAAGCCGCGCCTGTCCCCAGAGACAAAGGCAAGGCCGGCCGCCGCCGCCTCTGCTCAGCCTGAGCTGTCAGACACGGCCCAGCGGGCGATGATGCAGGCCATGGGGCTGATGGCTGACCGGATTGACCAGCTTGATCGCAAGCTGGCAGGCATGATGCTGACCGGCCCGGCGGGCCTGAATGCTGATCTGCAGGACAGCACACCTATTCAGCTGAGCCGGGCAGGCTATAGCCAGAAGACAATTCTGCGCCTGCAGCCCTCTTATGCCGGGCTTGGTTATGAGACAGGGGTAAGCTCATTTCTGGATTGTCTGGCAGAAGATTTGACTGACCTGAAAAGCGAAACGCTGTTGCAGAAACGGGTGATTTTTGTTGTCGGGGCAACCGGCTCTGGCCGCACCACGCTGGCCTCGAAGCTGGCGGCGAGCCTGAAAGATGCCCATCCCGGCAAGGAAGTCGCCCTGGCCAGCCTGTCCACAACCTTGAATGAGACAGATACCAAGCTGCGGGGCTATGCACGTCTGTTAAATATTCCGGTCAGCCAATTGACTCAAGATGTGCCTGATCAACATTTTGATAAGATGACGGATTTTGACATGATGGTGGTTGATGTCACGCTTCCCGCAGATGAAGCTGTGGACCGCGTCAGCCGGTTGAAGCAACATCTGGGCGAACAGAACGCGGCTGTTGTGATGTCCTTGTCTGGAGGCAGCTCAGCGAAAATGATCGCGCTGACCGTTGCCCAGTTTGCCGTGCTGGCCCCTACCATCGGGCTTACCAAACTGGATGAATGCGAAACCACATCTGCTGAATTTTCGGCTCTGGCCGAGGCCGGGGCGCGGATCAGCCTGCTGTCCGGCACCAAATCTGTTGTTGGGGCTATCGCGTTTGCCTCAGGTAAAATTCTGGCGCAGTATCTGAAGGAAAATTTCCAGGCAGATACGACAGACAATCTTGTGGTTTAACAGACCCGCCCATAAGAAGGGAAGTTGTAAGATATGACAGTTTCAATTGCAGTCACAAGTGGCAAAGGCGGGGTCGGCAAGACCAACTGCGCGGTCAATCTGTCGCTCAGCCTGACGAAAATGGGCAAAAAGGTGGTGCTGTTTGATACCGATTTCGGCATGGCGAACGCCCATATCCTGTTGGGCACCAACCCCAAACATACCGCTGCTGATTTCCTGCGCGGCAATACAGATCTGGACAGCATCCTGTCAGACGGGCCAGCCGGACTGCGGTTCATTGCCGGCGGCAGCGGGCTGCTGGAACTTCTGAATCTGGATAATCATGCCCGGTATCAGATGCTGCAGTCACTGGCCGATCTGGAAGATGAAATTGATTATCTGGTGGTCGACACACCTGCCGGGGCATCTGAAAGCGCCTTGTTCTTTGCCAGTGCGGCAACCGTGCCGCTGGTGGTTTTGGTCGCTGAGCCGACAAGTTTTCTGGATGCATATGCGTTAATCAAAGCTGCACATATTGAAAAAAATATCAATAATTTCAGTGTTTTGGTGAATATGGCTGATGGAACAGCCACAGCGAAGAAGAATTTTGACAAATTTTTTGAGATCTGCAGACGCTTTCTGGATGTAAATTTGCATTACGCAGGGATGATACCTCTGTCGAATGCGATCCGCAGGTCGATTGTCAAACGGGCACCGATTTCAATTGGCCAGCCCGGAAGCCCAGAAGCCAAAGCCTTTTTGGAACTGGCAAAACAGATGACGAGCGCGCCAGTGAATACGCATGATGGTATCAGGTTTTTTCACAGTGATGTGGAGGCAAAACGCTGATGAAACATTCCTATGCAGAGCAACAGCCTGATGTTGAAGAGCTGATTGCGTCTCATTCCGAACTGGTTCGCAAGATCGCCTGGCAAATTCATGGCCGGGCCCGCCATATCACGGAAATCGAAGATATTATGCAAATCGGCTATACTGGCCTGATTGTTGCGGCCCAGAATTACACCCCTCTGGACGGGGCCAGTTTTGCATCATACGCCAGCATCCGCATCCGCGGGGCCATTGTTGATTATCTGCGCAAAAGTTCAAATCTGTGCCGCACAACAATCCAGATAAAAAAGAAATATAATCAGGCTGTTGAAAAGCTGGAGCGCCAGTTGCTGCGACAGCCGAACCGGCTTGAGATCGCAGATGAGCTGGATATGAGCGAAGATCAGCTGATCGAATGGGAAGCGGCGTTTCAGGCCAATACCCCACAATCCATCGATTCTGTTTATGACCAGTTTTCCATCTGGTTCACCTCACCTGACAATAATCCTGAAGAAGAGGTCAATGAGACTGAACTGCAGGAGCTTCTGAAAGAAGCGTTGCGGCATCTGCCGGAAAGAGAAGCGCTGGTGATCCAGCTGTATTATGTTGAAGAGCTGAATGTTTTTGAAATCGCTGAGGTGCTGGAGGTGTCTACCGGCCGCGTATCGCAAATCAAAAAATCAGCTGTTGGCCAGTTGCGCCAATTTATTGAGAAAGCCAATCAGGTCGATTAATCAGCGCCATGTCACAACAGTGGGAAAAAACCGATCTCATCCAGATGTCTGTGCAGACAGCAGAGCTCAGGTTTGAGCCCCACCTGGATGACCCGGTCTTGTTTTTGTCCTGTTCTCTGGTCAATATCGCGCGGGGCAGCTGCCAGCTGACCCTGATGGCCACCACACCCCCGCCCTCTGCCGCCTGTGGCGAGCTGGTTATCTCTGCAGACAGGCCGGTAATGTCCGGCAGCGTTGCGGTAAGCGAGAAACAGTTTGAGCGGATGTTCCAGGCGTTGCGTGTCTCGCCTGCCCGCCCGGTCACATTGGCGGTGAAGCTGGGTGATCAGCTGCCTGTATCGCTGGAAGGGTTTTTGTTTATAGATGACGATCAAACCTCTGAGATCGTCAGTCTTCAGGTCAATATACCGTTAAAATAATAAATCGCCTTACCGGCTGGTGAACCGCTTGGTCATATCTGTTTCAGCCTGCAGCATACGTGAAGACCCGCTAAAGGCCTGCTGGGCCTGAATCAGAACAGACAGCTCGCTCGTCATATCTGTATTGGCCATTTCCAAAGCCCCGGACATCACCTTGCCATACAGGCCATCAGCATCAAGCCCGCTGCCAAGTTCAGCAGCCCCGGACGCTTCATTCGCTTTAAACAGATTATTGCCGACCGGGGTCAGCCTGTTGATATCTGCAAACAAAGCCAGGCCGACACGGCCCACATTTTCCACCCGGTCGCGGCCCAATTGGGCCCGGACATTGCCATATTCATCAATCGTCAATTGTTCAAGAGCCAGACGGTCTTCGCCAATAACACGTTCGAACGGCACTTGCAAAAACTGGCCTTGATCAGACAATACCCGGTGACCATCTGTGGTAATCATAAAGCCTTCATTATCCAGAGAGAATGACCCGTCCCGGGTATAGCTTTGCGCATCAGCATCTGTATCATCAGCACGTTTGACAACGAACATACCCTGCCCTTCAACAGCCAGATCAAGGGTCTGATCGGTCTGTGTCAGCGGGCCCTGTACCTGGCTGGGCCGGACATTTTCAGTACGGGCGCCATGGCCGATTTTCCCCGGATTTAACAGGCTCGCCTTCTGGGCATAGACATCCTGAAAAGACGCCATTGACTTTTTAAACCCTGTCGTACGCGCATTGGCAATATTGTTGGACAGAACACCGATTTGCTTCATTGAGGCGTCCAGGCCAGAGCGGATAACAGAAATCATGGGATGCGGCTCCTTAGAGGTTTGATCAGTACATCATCGCAAATTCCATGCCAAAATCAGGCTGCAATTATCCCTGCCAGGGGACTTGTTTCAAAAAATTAATCTTGTTTAGATATAGGTTATTAAGCATTATATGAGTCCGCGGTGAAGACCCAAGGAGCCTTAAATTATGTCCAGCAGTATGTCTCGTTCACTTGTGCCCCTGCCGAAACGTGCGGTCAGCGTTAAACCGTCCAGCAATGTGACAGCAGCGCCGTCCTTAAATGAAAATAACCATCAATTTACGACCCGTGAGGATGTGAAAAAATATCTGCCGGATATTCTGGGCAAAGTGCTGGCGCGGATTTGGATTGACCCTGATTTTCATCGTGATTTTTCCAGTAATCCAGAAAAGACACTGGCAAAAAATGGCGTAATTCTGCCAGAAAATACAGAAATCGAATTTCAGCGCAAAGATACTGAACGCCCGCGTATTGTTGTGTTTGAACGCCGTCCGGGATCAAAATTCAAGCTGCGGATTTTTTATTTGCAGCTGGTGATGATGGCAGGCCGCTGACCATGCGGCGTCTGCTCCGCTGGTCTGTCAGCTGTGCAATCATAACGGTTCTGGCCGGGTTTGGTCTGGCGGCTCCAGCGTATCAAGCCCCCGCATCAGCCCAGACAATGAGCGAATCAGCAGATCCGTCTGCCCGCCCGACAGATGAATTTTCCCGCGGTGTTCAGGCGGTAAAAGACAAAAATTTTCAACTTGCCGTCAATCTGTTTGAAACCGCTGCCGGTCGTTCAGAATATGAAGCACAATACAATCTGGCCTATCTGTTACGGCATGGAAAAGGCCGGCCCCAAAATTATACAGACGCGTTATATTGGGTGAAGCTGGCCCAGCTTGGCGGGATTGAGCTGGCCGGAGAGCTGGCAGAAGAGATTGAAGACAGGCTGTCTGACAAACAGCTGACACCGGTCCTGGACAGAGTGGCCGCAACATTGGAACGCCGCATAGAAACAGGTGAATTTGACGCAATCCCGCAACTGGCAGCCTATCACCACAGCCTGTTACCCGAACCTGACTTTGAACAGGCCTATCTGTGGTATGCTATCGCTGTGGCCCTCAACCTGCCAGAGGTGATTGAGCTGCGTGATGATATGGAGGATGAACTTGAACCTGACCAAATCGCTGACCTTCAGGAGGAAAGTACAGCGATTTTTAACCGGCTTTTGACAGGCGGGCCCATCCGCCCGCAACAAACCGAGGCAGAAAATGAAAATTGATGTACAATGGGTGGTCGACGGCATCATGAGCGTGGAGGCTGATACCCCGGAACAGGCTGAAAAGCTGGTTGCTGAACAGCTGACCGCTCTGATCGGAACAACGCCTGAACTGACCACAAAATTCGGGGCAAAGGCGATTCAAGGCCGTGCCCTGAACAAGGGTGAGGACATAGCTGACAGCTGAGCTGTCAGGGGCTGTCCGGACCAGATTCAGCGGTTAGTTAAAGCCGCCAAGCAATTCGGCGATGGTGCGTTCCAGCTCTTCATTATCGCGCTCAATATCCGCGATTTCCTGACGCAGCTCTTCAATTCTGTCTCTGCGCTTTTCCATCACATCGCGAATCTCATCAATAACCGTCTGCAAACGTGTGCTGAGGTCAGTTTCATCAGACATGAGCGGCTCCTCTTTATAGTTCCGGCCTTCAGAGACCCATCATTATACATCAAGAACAGTTTTTGTTAATATAAGAACAGGGCAGGATACGCCGTTACTAACGATCCGGTTGTTATATGTTCACAAGGCGAAACAGTTCCATGTACGCAATATATGCAAAATCAGGACCGTTTTGGACAAACAGGTCAGGCCGGTTCATCTTTTCCTGGCTTTTGGGGCTGAGTGTTCTGATCTGTTTACCGAATTTTTCAGCAGGTCTTCAGGCCGGAGAAGACCAGATCGTCCCGTGTCAGGTGCGGCTGGAATTTTCCCGTGACGCGGCGGGGGGCCAGCTGGTGCGCTACCGGTTATTCCTGCAGGTCAAAAATGACAAGCCGCAGCCGGTCAGCACTGTGTCTATGTTATGGCTGGATGAGCAAAACACCATCATCGGCAATAGTGATGCGGACTGCCGGGCAGATGATCTGCCTCTGGAGGTGTCGCAAACCGGGCAATGCAGCCGGACTGTGCAGACCATCAGCAACCGTCTGATCCAGTCTTTCGGTCAGTCGATTTGGACAGAAATCGTAAATTCTGAGCTGAAAACCTTCGATCGGATCAAATCTTGCAAGATTGTAGGCTATCGCTATGGGCAAAGATGACGGCAGCTGCATTCAGCCCTGAATTTTGAGACGAAATGCTGACGAGCATGGACGATGGAAAACGACCAGATCAAAACCCAGATAGAAAATGCCAAGCGGGCCTTTGTGGCGAGCAAAGCCCGTGACCGTGATCTGTCTGCTGATGCAGCAGACCCGCAACAGGCCCGTCTTCAGTCTGGAGCTGACGGACAGGCAAACCTTGCCGAAAGTGACCACCAGACTGACCGCCTCGCTCAGGAACATATTATGGGGCGTGTCCGAGAGCTGATGGATGAAGCCGCACAAACCCGCAGAGGGCCAGCCACCAGGCCAGAGACCCAGACAAAACCGTTTTGGGCCCAGAATAAGGTTGATATCCCCCCTTCTGAACAATTTGGAAAGCGACAGAGAATGCATGACAAGGATGATACCGGTACAGATGACCAGCTGGCCGCACCGGCACAGCCAGCCCCGCCTGAATTGAGAACGCCGACCGACCCTGCGGCTGACCCCCTGACCGCTATTCGCCAGGAGGTGTTTAACAAGCTGGGCGACACCGCCGGCGCTTCAGAAGAGCTTCAGGCACTGGCCGAACGTGTACAGCAGCTGGAAGGCCGGTCTGAAAAACAACAGCAAGATTTAACCGCGCTGCTGAAACTGGTCCGCCAACTGGCGAACAGACAAGCCGAATTGGAACAGGACACAGCTGCCCCGCGGCGCCAGAGAGGCCTGTTCGGCCCGCTGGTTCTTGTGCTGTTTGTCATGGCAGCAGGGATTGCCGGATGGTTGTTCTGGCTTGATCCGGATATGATGCTGACCCTGTCAGCGTCTGTTCTGAACAACAGCTTTGATGCTGTGCTGAACCTGATTGCCCGGTTCGGCTTAATCTGAGGACTGAGCAGATAAATGGCTGAGGCTGAAGACAATGAAGATTTTGCCCGCGAGCAGGCCCTGGCCCGCAGACGTGCTGCACGTGCACAGCTGAAATCACGTCTGTTCCTGGGCGGGTTGTTCGGTGGTGTGATTGCGTCTGTTCTTGGCCTGTTTGGCTATGGGATTGTGTATCTGTCTGCCCCGGCTGACCCTTCAGATCCTGAACTGGAAGCCCGGCTGGCGGCAACCAGCCAGTTTGGCGGCGATGATGATCAGGATATGGACACCTTTGATGAGGCCGAAGGCGATGAATTTGCTGAAGGGGATGAAGACGGCCTGCTGGCTTTCAACAGGCCGGTCCATCGCTATTTTGCGTTTCCGGCGCCTTTTATCTCTAATCTGCATAACAGCCGTAAACTGATCACCATTGAGCTGGCTCTGGCGACAATGCAGCCCCCTTTTGAAGCTGACAGCTTTGTTGAAGAACTGCGCAAGATAGAACCTGTGCTGCGCTCCCGCATCCTCAGCTTTTTGTCAACACAAGAGCCTGACAAGCTGAAGTCACGACAAGACAGAGAACGCCTGGCAGATGATATCCGTGCTGAGATGAATGCCGCCCTGAAGATAAAGGATGATTCAGAAAATCCGGGCATTACAGAAGTTCATATTCTGAAACTGGTGGTGGCCTGATCTCTGCCCCTGCCTGTCTGGTCTGCAGGAAGACAGCTTAATGCGCGCCTGCCATGGAAAAGACCACAGATTCAAACGCGTTCAGCTCTTCTTGTGATAATTCCGGTCCTGACGGCCGGGCGGCTGACGGTTCAAATTCAGGAGACGGCACTGGTCCGGCCTGAACCTCCGGCGGAAAAATCCATTTCATCTCCAGACGCTTCTGGCGGGTCAGCCTGAATTCAACTGAAATCCCGAGCGGGGCAAACAGCACATTCACCTGGCGTTGAAAGCGGCCGAATTTCGGTATCGTAATATGTTTGGGAAACACAATCGTCCGGGTGATCTGGCGCGGGGCAGGATGAGGATCAGAGACAAAGAACCCCTCACTGAAATCCAGTGTCAATTGCCGGACAGATGGGGTGTCAATCTGCTGATTGTGCATTATGTGCGCGACTCTCCTGCCTGATCGCTAACAATTACACTATATAAGGGGGGTGCGTCAACAACAAACAACAAGATATTGTCGTCTATCCTGATCCCTTTTTCGACTGTGAGGCGTGTTTCGACATCAGTCTGGCCAGCAGCAGACGTTCTTCATCCGTGCTAAGATGCAGATGCCGTGTCAGCTTGTCGATACGCTCCTGCTCGTCTGCTGAGATATGGCCGTCTGCCATGGCCTGTTCAATTTCGTCTTCCAGAACAGACTGTTTCAGGGCCATTTGTTTGGAAAAGCCGGTGGCGACAATACCCGTCAGCAGCGCAACAACACAAACCCCCATCAGGGCGGTCATGGCCGCCACCGCCCGGCCCGCCGCGGTGATCGGCACAACATCGCCATAGCCGACAGTTGTCAGGGTGACAAATGACCACCACATGGATTCAGGAATGGAACCGAAATAATCTGGCTGCAGGTCATGTTCAAACACATAAATCAAGGTGGAGGAGATCATCAGGGCCAGAAACAGAAGGTAAATTGTCGCCACAAAGGATTGCCGTTCCCGCCTGACTGACGAGATCAGATCTTCAAGCGCAGATGTGTAATGCGAGAATTTAAATAATCTGGCCAGCCTGAGGATACGCAGCCAGCGCAAATCAATTGAACCAAACAGCAGCGGAAGAAGGCTGGGCAGGATAGCAATCAGATCAATGATGCCTGTCGGGCTGAACACATAAGACAGCCGGGCTTTCAAAGACGATATCCCTCTTTCATCAGCGGCCGCGGCAACTGACCAGAACCGCAACACATATTCAACCGAAAATAAGGTGACCGAAACGGTTTCAATCCACCAGAACAGCCCTGCATAGGCCCGGTGCAGGCTGTCCACTGTTTCCAGCGACACAGCAATCACATTCACAAACACCAGCACAGACAAACCAATATCAACCAGACGGCTGGCTTTGTCCCCTTCTTCTGCCTTTTCAAGCAGTTGATAAATTCTGTACTGAACGTCCTTCATATATGTGGCCTAAACGGGACAAAAGGTGATTAGAAATTATCCTTTCGGGAACGGATTTCAGCAAACACCGCGCTGTCGGTTGCATCAGCCATACCCAGATGAGCCCGCACAGCTGTATCTGCTGCCCGCAGAAACGGGTTTGTGGCCAGCTCTTCACTCAGCATGCTGGGCACAGTCGGCTGGTTATCTGCACGCAGTGCTTCAACCGCTTTGACGCGGGCGGCAAGTGCCTGATTCTCCGGATCGATGGTTACCGCAAAGCGCGCATTGGCTGCGGTATATTCATGACTGGAATATAAAACAGTGTCTGCCGGCAGGACCATCAGCTTGCTCAAGCTGGTCCACATCATTTCTGCTGTGCCTTCAAAAACGCGCCCGCACCCCAGCGCAAATAACGTATCACCTGTAAAACAGACCGACTGGTCAGGCAGATAATAATTCAGCATATCCAGAGTGTGGCCGGGTGTGGCAATAACCTCTACCGGCGTGCCGGCAAATTCAAATCTGTCCCCATCTGCCAGCTTGGTCTCAATCGCCTGATGACCAGGCTGATCACCGGCCGGACCGAACACCTTTGCCCCGGTCTGCGCCGCCAGCTGGGCCAGCCCTTCGGTATGATCACCATGATGGTGAGTGACCAGAATATGTGACAAAGACCAGCCGGTCTGATCCAGAGCCGCCAGATAGCTGTCCAGATCGCCAGCATCAATCGCCGCGGTCTGGCCGGTTTCCGCATCATGCATCAAAACCCCGTAATTGTCAGAGCCATATAAGAACTGGTGATACTGGAACTGAGACATGGGCAAAGCCGCTCCTTATCAGTGAGAAAAAATTAGCGTAAAGGCCGGAACCTTATTCCCGCCCAGTGTAAGCGAAAATCAGCGCTGGCCACAAGTCGCAACCGTCAGATGAGCCTGAAGCTGAGACAGGCTGGCTTGTCTGTGATAACTGGCCCTGTCCTGAAAAGCAGGATCAGGCGTCAGCCGGTCAGGTATCTGCACCACATTTGCCCCGGCGGCCAGCCCTGCCCGCACCCCGTTATTTGAATCCTCAAGCACAAGAACGCGTTCAGCTGGCAGATGAAAAGAAGAGATAACCTTGTGGTAGATCTCAGGATGGGGTTTGGCCTGTTGTACCTGATCGCCGCCGATGATCAGATCAAAATAAGAGGCCAGCCCGGCCCGGCTCAGCTGATCTGCAGCCTTGTCGGTCCGGCTTGATGTGGCCACAGCAAGAGGCACACCGGCCTGATGGATAAAGCTGACAAAGGCCTGTGCCTCAGCCATAACCGGCACGTCTTTTGCCAGATGATTGTGATAGGTCTGTTTCCAGTATTTATCAAACGCCGCCGCGTCAATATGGCGGGGCAGATGTGCCGCCAGAACAGGCAGATGCGCCGGGCCAGACAGGCCGGTCAGACCGGCAAATAAATCTGCATCAAAGCTCAGCTTAAAGGCTGTGCTGGTCTGCCTGAAACTGTCTTCAGACAAACGTTCCGTATCCAGCAACAGGCCATCCATATCACAGATGACAAGATGAAGGTCTGTTGAGAAATGCGGATAATGAAAACAGCTGACCATAATGTGATTACAAAGGCAGGCAGGCTTATCTCTGTCAAGCTGTGAATTTTCACCCTCTTGCTGACTTGCGTTGCTGACACTTGTGCAGGCATGATGAGGTCATGCTGGAAAAAGAGATGATCACCTATCTTGTTGTGCATTGTGCAGATACGCCTGATGAGGCTGATCTGCAGGCTGCCGATATTCACAAAATGCATCTCGGGTTTGGCTGGGACGGGGCAGGATATCATCATATCATCCGGCGGGATGGCGAAATTGAACCCGGCCGGCCGCGCTATTGGCAGGGCGCGCATGTCTATGGGCAGAATGAAAACAGTCTGGGCATCTGCCTTATTGGCCGCAGCCAGTTCAGCCTTGCCCAGATGAACAGCCTGTCACGCCTGCTGCATCACCTGAAATGCCAGTACCCGAAAGCCGAGATTGTCGGCCACCGCGATATACAGGACACCCACAAAACCTGTCCTAATTTTGATGTGCGCAGCTGGTGGCAGGCGGCCTGTTTGCTGGAGGGACAGACAGCTTATGTTCTGCCCTGCTCTACAGGCCTTTATGCTGCACCGCCACAACCTGGCCAGACATTGTCTGGTCTGGACACAGAATTGCTGTCAGGTGAGGCTGTCATCTTGTCTGGCAACACCACAGAAACCGGCTTTGTTGAGCTGACAGCACAAACAGATGGGTATCAGGGCTGGGTAAATCTGGCGGATCTGGGCAGGCTGGAGGAGAGCTTTACCGCCAATGCGTCTGTCTGCCAGCCCTTCAGTATCCTCACCGCTGAGCCAGATGTGAAATCAGCCCAGCTGAAGACCCTGCCCTTCGGGGCAAGGCTGGCGGTGACCGGAGAGCCAGAAACCGGGTTTGTGCCTGTATGCAGCTTTGCTGATAACG
Organism: uncultured Alphaproteobacteria bacterium; assembly: GCA_937988715.1. Classification (GTDB taxonomy): domain Bacteria; phylum Pseudomonadota; class Alphaproteobacteria; order Puniceispirillales; family Puniceispirillaceae; genus JADHLI01. The sequence goes on from CALKIF010000114.1 coordinate 19,084, forward strand.
GCCTGCCCTTAACAGGCTTTGTTGCCCGCCATCATTTATGTGCTGATGACGCGCCCCGCAGTGATGACTGGACCAGCTGGGCAGAGGCCTTTATCGGTGTGCCTTATAAATGGGGCGGGCGCACCGCTGCCGGAATTGACTGCTCAGCTCTGGTTCAGCTCAGCCTTGCTGCCTGTGGTCTGTCTGTGCCGCGTGATACCGGCCCACAACGACAGGCCCTGGCCCAGTATGCCCTGGCATCTGGAAACGCCCTTTCAGGCTGTGGCAGAGGCGATCTGATCTTCTGGGACGGGCATGTTGCGATCTGTACAGATGAGCACAGCATCATTCACGCCAATGCCTACCATCACGAGGTCGCGGTTGAGCCGCGTGATGAGGCAATTGAACGGATCAAGCAAGGCTTTGGCTTGCCGCTGGCCCATATTCCTGCCGCCGCGATCAGGCAGCTTTAGCCACAGACAGGCGTTTGCGCATCGACCATAAGATGGCCAGAGACGGGATCACCATCACAGCGGTAAGGATAAAGAACACGCCCCAATCCCCCTCCAGCCAGTCAACCAATTCGCCAGATGATGAGGCCAGCAAGGTCCGGCCCAGCGTGCCGATTGACGCCAGCAGAGCATATTGGGTTGCGGTATAATTTCGGTCAACCAGCAAGGATATGAAAGTGACAAAGGCAACGGTTGCAAACGCGGCTGCCAGATCATCCAGAATCACCGCCACCGCAAACAGCCATTCAACCTTGCCTGCCCAGGCCAGAGCCGAGAACAGAATATTGGTCGCCGCCATGACCGCACCAGAGATAAGCAAGGCCCGCACCACCCCGGATTTCAGCGCGAAATAGCCCCCCAGCAAGGTGAACACAACCGTGGTGATCCAGCCCAGACCTTTTGAATACAGCGCGATATCCGATTTTGAAAAGCCAACTTCCTTATAGAAAATAATCGACATCTTGCCCATGAAGGCTTCGCCGATTTTAAAGAGGAAAATAAAGCTGAGGATCGCCAGCCCCATTTTCACACCATTTTTCTGGAAAAAGCTGAATAACGGCATCAGCACGGTTGAGCCAATCCAGCTGGCCGCCTGTGTGGCCAGATTATCGCCGCCCAGCTTCTGCTGAAATGCGGCCTGAGCTTCAGCCTGGGCACGGCTGCGCTCTTTGGTGCCGGTTTCTGGAATCAATAACAGGCCGATATTACATAAAACAACCAGGCCGCCCAGCAGGATAAACGTCATCTGCCAGTAATTCTCAAACCCCATCATCTCCAGCTTGTCAGCGACCATCAGCGCGATCAGCCCGCCGAGTTTAAAGCCTGACCACCAGCCGATAACAGCAACAGACGCGCCTGCCGCCATCGCGGCGGTATCAGCCTTGTCAATCTGTTCAATCCGCAGCGCATCAATGGTGATATCCTGTGTTGCTGAACAGACAGCGATCAGCAAACCGGCCCCGATCACCAGCGTAATATTCACAGACGGCGCAAGCGTGGACCAGAATAACAAGCTGGCCAGGATCAGGACCTGCATCAGCAAAATCCAGCTTTTACGGTGCCCCAGCCTGTCTGTCAGATATGGCAGGCGCAACCTGTCCACCAGGGGCGCCCATAAAAAATTCACCGCATAAACAGCGAAAATCAGCCCGGCCCAGCCGACCGCAGATCGAGACAGACCATCTTCTTTCAGCCACAGGCTGAGCGAACTGCCGATCAGTACCCACGGAAATCCGCTCATCACCCCCAGCAGGAAAATGCGGCGCATCCGCTCATCAAGGAAAAGAGAAAATCCGGCTGCTCTGCTCATGTCCATTCCCCCATCGTGACCTATAACCCGGCTTGAGTGTATGTCAGGAACCAGAAGGCTGGCAAGGCATCAAGCTATCTTTACAAGGATAGCCGCTGGCAATCGGCTGGCAAGACCAGCGAAAAAGCCCGCCAGCCGTTTATGTGATAAGCGGTGCGCTACAGACCCTGGGCAAAAACATGCCGGGCCAGATCAAGCATCCTGTTGGCATATCCCACTTCATTATCATACCAGGCATAAATCTTGATCATGGTGTTATCCGTTACCAAAGTAGACGGCAGATCAACGATAGATGAGCGGGTATCATTGACATAGTCTGAAGAGACCAGAGGCCGGCTTTCCACACCCAGAATACCAGCCAACGGGCCGGATTGTGCGGCTTTGCTCAGACAGGCGTTCACTGTATCCACATCTGTTGGTGTTTCCACTTCAAACACACAATCTGTCAGGCTGGCATTCAGCACAGGGATCCGCACCGCATGCCCGTTCAGCTTGCCGTTCAGATCAGGATAAATCGCGGCGATAGCTTTGGCAGACCCTGTACTGGTCGGCTGAATATTGGTTAAGGCAGACCGGGCGCGGCGCAAATCAGAAACTGGGGCGTCAATCACCACATTAGAGGTTGTGGGGTCATGAATGGTGGTCATCTGACCATGGCGGATAGTGAAGTTTTCATGAATGATTTTCACCACCGGGGCCAGACAATTGGTGGTACAGGACGCCGCGGTCAGCAAATGATGACGGGCGGGATCATAGCTGTCGTCATTCACGCCCATCACCACATTCAGCACATTATCTGTCATCACCGGGGCAGAGATGATTACCTTTTTCACGCCCTGATCGAAATAGGGCTGAGCCAGCGCTTCGCTGCGGAATTTACCTGTGCAATCCAGCACAATTTGCGCGCCTGAACCCGCCCAGTCAGTCGCCGCCAGATCACGGTTACGGCTGACCGGAATGCGGGTTCCGTTGATGGTGATGGATGTATCATCAGCAGAAATATCCGCCTGCCACCGGCCATGCACAGAATCAAATTCCAGCAGATGCGCCAGAACAGCAGGTTCAGCCAGATCATTGATATGGACAATATCCATATCCAGCTGTTTATGCGGATCAAGACCATCCCGACTGACCCCACCAAAAGCAGATCGCACAACCAGACGCCCGATCCGGCCAAGACCATTTAACGCAACTTTATTTGACATTGATTCTCATCCCCGTTTCATTTTACTGCCTCTTTAAAAAAGAGCAGTGACCGCAAGACGATCTGAACTGTATCTGCTATCATCCCAACAAACAGAAATGACAGGTTCATGACAGTTTTGAGGTCCCGTTTTCCCTTGGGGCAAGATACTAGTCAGAACATATTATTCGCACAAGAAAAACAGGCCCAATGGCATCTTTTGAGCAGATTCGTATCAGTAAAACAGCATCCGGATATCAGTTATCCGCTGATCAGCTGAACTTTGCTTGTGTGATCGGCCGGTCTGGGATGGTGTCTGCACAGCAAAAAGCTGAAGGCGACGGGGCCACACCCATTGGCGACTGGCCGGTGCGCTGCCTGTATTATCGGCCTGACAGAATAGCCGAAGATCAGATAAGAGAGCTGAGCCAGCTGCCCTGCCGGCCGATCACCCCGCAGATGGGCTGGGTGGATGATCCGGAAAGTGCGTTGTATAACCGCCCTGTCATGCTGCCTTGTGCGGACCGGCATGAACAGCTCTGGCGTGAAGATGGTCTGTATGACCTTATTCTGCCGCTTGGTTATAATGACGGGCCAACCCGTCCAGGGGCAGGAAGTGCCATTTTTCTGCATTGTGCTGAACCGCACACAACAGCGACAGAAGGATGTGTTGCCCTGGCCAGGGCTGACCTGCTCAGCCTGCTGCCCGGACTGGCCCCGACAACCCGTCTGATCCTCTATCCTTAACAGTCTATGAACAAATCTCTTCTTCAGGAACAGTTGAGGCAACCTTCAAAGGCCAGGAGGCGCAAGCCATCACTGCTGAGCACAGAACAGCTCAGCCTGTTATTGTCGCTGCTCGCCATCGGGGTGTATCAGAAGGCAGAGGCCCAGGGCACAGAAGCTGAGCTTATTATCACCGCACAGAATAATTTT
>CALKIF010000115.1:0-23158 GCA_937988715.1 uncultured Alphaproteobacteria bacterium
GCAAATTGCTGAGGTTGATTTACGTATTACCGAAGTTGAAGCCCGCTTATCTGCCCGCATTTCTGAGGTAGAGGCCGGTCTGCTGAAAAAACTGGCTGAGCTGGAGACCCGTCTGTTGAAATGGATGGTCGGGCTGTTGGTGGCACAGTCAGGCCTTGTGGTCACGCTGATCAAGGTGTTGTGAGCCCTCTTTTTCTTAAATATTTGTTTTTTCTGATCGCCGGCCAGATGAGCTATTGGCGGGCGGGCTGATGTCTGGTTAAACTGGTCGGGCTGTAATCACAACAGAGGAAAGGCGGCCCCGAGACAGATGTTTGATGCTTCGATGAATTTCGGCCTTGGCGAGGAGATAGACGCCTTGCGTGAGACGGTGCGCCGGTTTGCAACAGATGAGATTGCCCCGCGTGCCGCAGAGATTGACGCCAGTAATCAGTTTCCGCCTGATCTGTGGGAAAAAATGGGCGCGCTGGGCCTGCATGGCATCACCGTGAATGAGGCTGATGGCGGGGCCGGCATGGGCTATCTGGCCCATTCAGTGGCGATTGAGGAGATCAGCCGGGCCTCAGCCTCTGTCGGCCTGTCTTATGGCGCGCATTCCAATTTATGTGTCAACCAGATCGCCAGATGGGGCACAGCTGAACAGAAGGCAGCTTATCTGCCGAGGCTGATATCAGGCGAGCATGTCGGGTCACTGGCGATGAGTGAGCATGGCTCCGGGTCTGATGTGGTGTCAATGAAGCTGGCGGCTGAGAAACGAAATGACCGTTATGTGCTGAACGGCGGCAAGATGTGGATCACCAATTCACCAGATGCCTCTACCCTGGTGGTCTATGCCAAGACAGATATGCAGGCCGGGCCCAAAGGCATCACCGCCTTTATCATCGAAAAGGATATGGCCGGATTCAGGGTCGGGACCAAGCTGGATAAGCTGGGTATGCGCGGGTCAAACACAGCTGAGCTGATCTTTGAGGATTGTGAGGTTCCGTTTGAAAATGTGCTGGGCGAGGAAGGCAAAGGCGTAAATGTGCTGATGTCCGGGCTGGATTATGAACGGGTGGTGCTGGCCGCAGGGCCGTTGGGGATTATGGCCGCAGCGATGGATGTGGTGGTCCCTTATGTGCATGACCGCGAACAGTTCGGCCAGCCGATTGGCACATTCCAGCTGATGCAGGGCAAGCTGGCCGATATGTATACAGAGATGAATGCCTGCCGGGCTTATGTTTATGCGGTGGCGGCGGCCTGTGACCGCGGCGAGACCACCCGCAAGGATTCAGCAGGCTGTATCTTGTACGCAGCAGAAAAAGCCACCAAAATCTCGCTGGAGGCGATCCAATGTCTGGGCGGCAACGGCTATATCAATGATTATCCCACAGGCCGGCTGTTGCGGGATGCCAAGCTGTATGAGATTGGCGCTGGTACATCAGAAATCAGACGTATGCTGATCGGGCGCGAATTATTCGCTGAGACCGCGTAACAGGAAACACCGGATGTGATGCAGACCCTGACCTCTTCTTTATCGCTGGCGTCTGATGAGGCGCAGACAAATAAAGCCGCCATGCTGGCCCATATTGCGCGGGCTGAAGATATCGCCGCCGATCTGATGCAGGGCGGCAGTGAGGCCGCACGGGCGCGCCATGAAGCCAGAGGCAAATTGCTGCCGCGCACACGCATTGACAGGCTGCTGGACCCGGGCACGCCGTTTCTGGAGGTCGGGCTGTTCGCGGCTTATGGGCTGTATGGTGATGAGGTCCCGTCAGCCGGGCTAATTGCCGGTATCGGCCAGGTGTCAGGCCGGCCTTGTATGATCATCTGTAATGATGCGACGGTGAAGGGCGGCACTTATTTCGCGCTGTCAGTGAAAAAACATCTGCGGGCACAGGAAATTGCCGAGCAGAACCATCTGCCCTGTCTGTATCTGGTCGATAGCGGCGGCGCCAACCTGCCGAACCAGGATGAGGTGTTTCCAGACCGTGATCATTTCGGCCGGATTTTTTATAATCAGGCCCGGATGAGCGCAAAAGGCATTGCCCAGATCGCGGTGGTGATGGGGTCCTGTACCGCCGGCGGGGCCTATGTGCCGGCCATGTCTGATCAGACTATCATTGTTGAAAATCAGGGCACCATATTTCTTGCCGGCCCGCCTCTGGTCAAAGAGGCGACAGGAGAAGATGTGGATGCCGAAAGCCTGGGCGGCGGAGATACCCATACACGGCTTTCCGGTGTGGCAGATTATCTGGCCAAAGATGATGATCACGCGCTGATGCTGGCCCGCCAGATTGTCTATAATCTGGGCCCCGGGCGTGAACAGACAAATCTGCGCCCCCCTGCCCCGCCCGCCTTTGATGCAGAAGAGATGTTATCTGTCATTCCGGCTGATCCCAGACAGCCCTATGATGTGCGTGAGGTCATCGCCCGGCTGGTGGACGGGTCCGTATTTGAAGAATTCAAAGCCCGTTACGGCACCACTTTGGTCTGCGGCTTTGCCCATATTGAGGGTCGTCCGGTCGGGATTATCGGCAATAACGGGGTGTTGTTTTCAGACAGTGCACAAAAAGGGGCGCATTTTATTGAGCTGTGCTGTCAGCGCGGCACCCCTCTGATCTTTCTGCAGAATATTACTGGCTTTATGGTCGGCTCTGCCTATGAGGCTGGCGGGATTGCCAAGGACGGGGCCAAGCTGGTCGCCGCGGTATCCACTGCCGCTGTGCCCAAAATAACGCTGATGATCGGCGGATCTTACGGGGCGGGCAATTACGGCATGTGCGGGCGTGCCTTTGGGCCCAATTTCGTCTGGATGTGGCCAAATGCAAAAATCGCGGTGATGGGCGGAGAACAGGCCGCAGGTGTGCTGGTGCGTGTGCGCCGGGATGCGCTGGCCAAAAAAGGAGAGAGCCTGTCAGAAGAGGCCGCAGACGCCATCCGCCAGCCGGTTCTGGATCAGTTTGCCGAGCAGTCTGACCCGTTTTATGCCTCTGCCCGGCTGTGGGATGACGGGATAATTGACCCGCGCAAGACAAGAGAGGTTCTGGCGCTGTCCCTGGCCGCCGCCGCACAAGCGCCAGATGCAGATACAAACTTCCCGGTCTTCCGGTTCTGATGGCCGATCAAGGAGAAGTGACAAAGATGACGATCCAACGTCTTCTGATTGCCAATCGCGGGGAGATTGCCTGCCGCATTATCCACACCGCCCAGAGGACAGGCATCCATACCATTGCGGTGTTTTCTGAGGCTGACCGGCAGGCCCGCCATGTGCGGCTGGCAGATGAGGCGATCTGTATCGGCGGGGCTGAGGCAGCGGCGTCTTATTTAAACCAAGAAGCGGTTCTGGAGGCGGCCCTGAACACAGGGGCAGACGCCATTCACCCGGGATATGGGTTTTTATCTGAAAATCCTGACTTTGCCGAAGCGGTGCGCACAGCAGGATTGATTTTTGTGGGCCCGCCCGCAGATGCGGTCCGTGCCATGGGGCTGAAAGATGAGGCCAAGCGGCTGATGGCAGAGGCCGGGGTGCCGGTTGTGCCCGGCTATGACGGGGCAGACCAAAGGCCGGATGTGCTGGCCGAAAAAGCCGCAGAAATCGGCTATCCTGTGCTGATTAAGGCCCGTGCCGGTGGCGGCGGTAAGGGCATGCGCAAAGTCGAGACAGAAGAGACGTTTTCTGATCTTCTGATGAGTGCGGTTCGTGAGGCCACCGCCGCCTTTGGTGACGGGCATGTGATTATCGAAAAATACATCACCGCGCCGCGCCATATTGAGGTGCAGGTCCTGTCTGACCGTCAGGGCACACATCTGCATCTGTTTGAGCGGGACTGTTCAGTGCAACGCCGTCATCAAAAAATCATCGAAGAGGCCCCGGCCCCGGAGATGCCGGATGAGGTGCGCAGCGCGATGACAGAGGCCGCCGTCACCGCCGCACAGGCGATCAGCTATGAAGGGGCCGGGACTGTTGAATTTATTGCTGATGGCAGCGGGCCTTTGCGCCGTGACGGGTTCTGGTTCATGGAAATGAACACCCGTCTGCAGGTTGAACATCCGGTCACCGAACAGGTCACCGGCCTTGATCTGGTGGACTGGCAGTTGCGGATCGCCGCTGGTGAACCGCTGAGCCTGCGCCAGCAGGATATCCAGCTGTGCGGTCATGCAGTTGAAGCGCGGATTTATGCAGAAGACCCGGCCAATGGCTTTCTGCCCAGCCCGGGCCGGATTGACCAGCTGATGTTCCCGGCCCATGAGGGGGTGCGGGTGGATACAGGGGTTGAGGCCGGTGATGAGGTATCAGGCTATTATGATCCGATGGTGGCCAAGCTGATCGCCACAGCTGAGAGCCGGGATCAGGCACTGGCCCGGCTGGGTACGGCACTGGGCCAGACCTGTGTGATCGGGCTGACCAGTAATCTGGGGTTTCTGGCCCGCTTATGCCGCCATCAGGTGGTGCGCGCAGGCAAGATGACAACAGCCTTTTTAGATCAGCATCTGGACCAGCTGACAGATGACGGCCCGCCCCCGGATGCGGTTCTGGCGACAGCCTGCCTGAGCCAGATACCCGCCGAAGCCCCCTTGTCAGGCTGGCGGCAGTGGGGGCCGGGCCATCTGCCCTTGCTGGTGCAGGGTGCGGGCGGGCTGCAGCGGGCGGGCTTATATCTGTATGGGCCGGAGAAGATTGAGCTGGAGGCAGAGGGCAGACGAATCCCCTTTACGGTGGTCCGATGTGATGATGAGGTGCTGACCGGCTGGACATTAACCGGGCCGGACGGGGCGGTTAACCTGACCTCTGTCTGTCTGGGGCGCGCTATCTGGGTCAGTGACGGGCAGGCCAGCTGGACATTTTCGCTGGCCGACAGCACAAAGACAGACAGCCAGGCCCAGTCTGACGGGGTTGTCTGTGCGGTGATGAGCGCAACCGTCAGCCAGATCGCGGTGAAAAGCGGCGACAAGGTTGCCGCCGGAGACAGGCTGATGGTGCTGGAGGCCATGAAGATGGAACAGCCGGTTCTGGCCCCGGTGGCAGGCCAGATTGAGGATATTCCGGTACAGACAGGAGAGGCGGTCAGCGCAGGCCAGGTTCTGTGCCGCCTGACCCCTGATGAGACAGGGGAGACATGATGCGTACAGTTGAGCTGGTTGAGGTGGGCCCGCGTGACGGGCTGCAGAACGAAAAGACCCTGATCCCCACAGCACAGAAAATAAAGCTGGTGGACAGCCTGTCTGAAGCCGGGTTCGGGCTGATTGAGGCGACCAGCTTTGTCTCGCCAAAATGGGTCCCGCAATTAGGAGACGCAGCTGAGGTGATGGCCGGTATTCAGCGTAAGGAAAATGTGCGCTATATCGTGCTGACGCCGAATAAACGCGGGTTTGATGAGGCGCTGGCCGCCGGTGTGGATGAGGTCGCCGTATTCGGGGCCGCAACAGAAGGGTTCAGCCAGCATAATATCAATTGTTCTGTGGCGGAAAGCCTGGACCGGTTCCGGCCTGTGGTGGCAGAGGCGCTGGCGGCAGGTGTTCGCGTCAGAGGCTATATTTCGGTGGTGGTGCATTGCCCGTATGAAGGGGCAGTTGCCCCAGACCCTGTGCTGAGGCTGGCAGAAGAGCTTTTGGCGATGGGCTGTTATGAGGTCTCGCTGGGCGATACCACAGGCCAGGGCACAACAGACAGTATCGCCGGATTGCTGGACAGGCTGTGTGCAGAGCTGCCGGCCGCCAAGCTGGCCGGGCATTTCCATGACACCAATCATCAGGCGATTGCCAATGTCAACATAGCGCTATCCTATGGCCTCAGGCGGTTTGATTCAGCCATTGCCGGGCTTGGCGGCTGTCCTTATGCGCCGGGGGCAAAAGGAAATGTGAACACAAAGGCCCTGCATGACGCGCTGGCGGCGGCCGGCTGGCAGACCGGCCTTGACCGCGATAAGCTGGTGGCGGCCGAACAGATTGTCACCACTATGGGGCTGAACAAGGCAGAGAGCAGATGAGTTTTAAAACACTGCAGATCGATATCGACAGACGCGGGGTGGCGCGGTTATGGCTGAACCGGCCGGACAAGCATCACGCGCTGAACGCAGAGATGATTGCTGAGCTGCATCAGGCGGCATTGCAGCTGGGAGCTGATAAGGCGGTGCGTGTGGTGGTTATAGGCTCTGACGGGCCGGTTTTCTGTGCAGGCGGGGATTTGCGCTGGATGCAGGACCAGCAGCAAAAAGACGCCGCCGGCCGGCGCGTAGAAGCCAAAACCCTGTCAGATATGCTGGCGGCGCTGAACGCCCTGCCCAAACCGGTGATTATGCGGGTTCAGGGCAACAGTTTTGGCGGCGGGCTGGGGCTGATGAGCACAGCTGATATCGTGCTGAGCTCAGCAGAGGCAAAATTTTGTTTTTCAGAAACACGGCTCGGGCTGATCCCGGCCACAATCGGCCCGTTTGTGTGGCGCCGCCTGGGCGAAGCCGGGCTGAGGCGGCTGTTTATCACCGCCAGGCTGTTCAGGGCTGATGAGGCAGCCCGTTATGGGCTGGTGGCTGGCGCGGTTGCCCCTGACCGGCTGGATGAGGCGGTAGAGGCCGAGATAGACGCCGCGCTGAAGGCCGGGCCGGAAGCCATGGCGGCGGCCAAAGCCCTGATTGCCCGGTTCAGCCAGACCCCGGATCATAACCAGCAGAATGAAGCCGCGATAGACGCGCTGGCCGCGATCTGGGACACGCAAGGCGCAAAAGACGGAATCGCCGCGTTTTTTGCCAAAACCCCGCCCCCATGGGTGTCAGATTAGATTAGAGAACACGGCTTTGATTTCTGTAAAAATAGTGATATAGACAGGGCATTGCGGTAGGTATATCGCATTGTTGAGCGGCTGTGGTGTAGTGGTAGCACAAGAGCCTTCCAAGCTCTTAGGGCCAGTTCGAACCTGGTCAGCCGCTCCAATTCTTCTGTCAAAAAAATCATCTTTTTCCCCTTAACGGGTAAGGCTGCAGGCGGTTGTGCCGTTCTGGGGGGTATGAGAGTGATCCCTGTCCTGATTATCTGTTTGTGTTCTGGTCTGTTCAGCCTGGCCAGCGGCGCGGCTATGGGCGATGCGGACAGCCTGCGCCACAGCCGCAGCGCATTTGCTGATGGCCGCTATCTGGAGGCGTTTTCTCTGGCAAAAGAGGCTTATGATGCCGGTACAAACCCGCCTGCCGCCACGTTGGTGATGGCCAGAGCGTCTGAGCTGGGCCAGATGTCGCGCCGCCGCACCGAACAGCTGTATCTGACCGCGCTGGAGCTGGCCAATCACAAAGCCCCTGTTCTGGGGCATCTGACCCTGTTTTATCTGCATCATGGCCAGCCCGATAAAGCCGCCCGGACAGAGGCCGCCTTCAGGGCCGCCTGCCGGTTCAACTGTGTTGAGCTAAAACAACAGATCAGCGCCGCCAGACAAAACCGCTAATATCAAAACCGCTTATCAGGCCTCTGCCAGAACAGACAGATGCGCCAGCACAGAAGCGCCCAGCGCATCCAGATTATAGCCGCCTTCCAGAACAGAAATAAGACGCCCGCCGCAGCAATCCGCCGCCAGTTCAGCAATATCACGGGTCAGGGCGGCAAAATCATCTGTGCTCATCCCCAGCCCGCCAAGCGGGTCGTCTTCATGCGCATCAAACCCGGCAGAGATGATGATCAGATCAGGCCGCGCCTCAGCTACCGCCGGCAGCAGATGATCCCGCCAGCCCGCCAGAATATCCGCCCCGCCTGTACCGGCAGCAAAAGGCAGATTAAAGATATTGTTATGCGCACCGCCCTCATCAGCCGCGCCGGTCCCCGGATAAAGCGGCATCTGGTGGCTGGAGGCATAGAAAAGGTCTTTGTGATCCCAGAAGGCGGCCTGGGTCCCATTGCCGTGATGCACATCAAAATCAAGGACCGCCACACGGCCAGCCCCATGCGCGTCCTGGGCATGGCGGGCAGCGATCGCGGCAGAGGAAAACAGACAAAACCCCATCGCCCGATCCGGTTCCGCATGATGGCCGGGCGGACGCATTGCCGAGAACCCGTTGCCGCCTTGCCGCATCACCTGGTCAACCAGAAAACAGGCCCCGCCCGCCCCGCGCAACCCCGCCTCGAGGCTGTCCGGCCCGGCATAGGTGTCGCCGTCAAGCTGGTACAGGCGGTCAGCCGACAGGCCCGCCGGGGCCAGATCAGACATCAGCCCGTCAATATAGGCCGGTATATGCACAAGGCAGAGCTGATCATAGCTGGCTTCCGGGGCCGGGTCTGTCTGCCAGAAGGTGTCTATATGCGGCTGGCAGGCCGTCATCACCGCATGGTAACGGGCCTGTTGTTCAGGATGGCCGTTCGGGGTCTGATGCGCGCCTGCGCTGGCATGATGAGTAAAAAAATGTGTCACTTCAGGCCGATCCTTTCTGTCCTGCCCTTACGGTCAGCGATTTCATTTCCGGCAAAAATTTAACCGTGATACGCTGGGGGTTGGTTCAGTCTGGCAGAAGCTGTCTGTTCAGACCAGCCCCTGGCGGATTGTGAAGGAAACTATGCCCAGCCCTGCCCCGCTGACAGATGATGACATTGATGCTGTATGTGAAGCCCTGCTGGCCTTTTATGCCAGCCCGATGGCCTGTTGGCGCCTGTCAGGAGACCGGTTTGGAGCGCATAAACGCCATACGCTGACAGCGCTGAGCCAGATGCAGGCCGCCACCGCAAGGCTGAACCCGGCTTATCAGGCAGCAGATCAGCCAGCGGTGCGTTATGTTGACCAGGCGCTGGCAGATGCGTTGACCTGCCCCAGTGATTTACGCGGCCTGCTGACCCGTTTTGCCGGCCAGGCCTGCTGGCAGGTCACCGAGACTTACCGCAGCCATTTTGAGAACCGTTTTTTTTGAGCAGGAAGCCTGGTGTGAACTGATCGGCCCGGCCGGGCTGATTGTCAGTGAGGAGATCAGAATCGGTTTGCTGATTATGGGCCCCGGCCTTGTCTATCCGGCCCACCGGCATCCGGCAACAGAATGGTATCATGTGCTCAGCGGAACCGGCCAATGGGGACAAGGCAGCCAGCCTGCCCTGCCGCGCACCCCGCCAGCAGCCCTGTTCCACCGGCCGGATGAGCCGCACGCCATGACCACCCATCAGGAGTCTGTACTGGCCTTATGGAGCTGGGTCGGGGATCTGAACATCTCTCCCCGTCCTGTTTAATTTTTAGGCAATCTGTTTCTTTTGACCTGATTTAAACCCTGTTCTGGTTATAATTTCAGCATATTCACAGTGTTTTGATTATTTTTTCAGCAAAATATGTGAATCCGCCCCTGGGTTTTGATTTCTGTTCCTTTCCTGCGGCTTTGCTGTCTATTCTGCGCGGCATTATTATGTTTTCGATCGTGTTTAGGGGAGTTGTTCACGATGCCGCGTTTTATGTATCGGCTGATTGCCGTATCTCTGGCTGTGCTGACGCCGACCGCCGCTTTTGCTGCTGTTGACAGTGGGGATACAGCCTGGATTCTGACCGCCACCGCGCTGGTCCTGTTTATGACACTGCCGGGGCTGGCCTTGTTTTATGCCGGGCTGGTTCAGTCCAAAAATGTTGTTTCTGTGCTGATGCATCATTTTGCTGTGGCGTGTCTGATGTCTGTATTATGGGTTGTGGCCGGCTATTCACTGGCGTTTTCCGGTGACGGGGCCTGGTTTGGCGATCTGTCCAATCTGTTTATGGGGGCGGTTACGGCCACATCTGAATCAGGGACCATTCCGGAAAGCCTGTTCGCCGCCTTCCAGATGACCTTTGCTGTGATTACGCCTGCGCTGATTATCGGGGCTTATGTTGAGCGGATTAAGTTTTCTGCTGTGCTGATTTTCTCTGGCTTGTGGCTGCTGGCGGTTTATGCGCCGGTGACGCACTGGGTCTGGGGCGGCGGCATCATGGCCGGCTGGGGCGTGATGGATTTTGCCGGCGGCATTGTGGTGCATGCCACCGCCGGTACAGCTGCTCTTGTTGCCGCGATTGTGGTCGGCAAGCGGCGCAGCTTCCCGTCTTCAGTACAGCCGCCGCACAGCCCTATCCTGACCATGATCGGGGCCTGTATGCTGTGGGTTGGCTGGTTCGGCTTTAATGGCGGTTCTGCGCTGGCGGCCGGTCAGAACGCGGCAATGGCCCTGCTGGTGACGCATATTTCTGCGGCGGTCGCGTCTCTGGTCTGGATGGTAATCGAATGGAAGAAATTCGGCCGGCCATCTGTTGTCGGTATCGCCACAGGTATGGTGGCAGGGCTGGCGACCGTCACCCCGGCTTCTGGCTTTATCGGTGTGCCCGGCGGCATTATCCTGGGCCTGGCCGGCGGCTATATCTGTTATCTGGCGGTTGATTTCATCCGTGGCAAGCTGGGGATTGATGACAGTCTGGATGTGTTCGCCGTACATGGTGTCGGCGGGATTCTGGGCTCTTTGCTGGTCGCGGTTCTGGCCACAGACACCTTCTCCGGCATGGGGCTGGCAGACGGTGTGAGCGTCGGCAGCCAGTTCATGGTTCAGGCCAAATCCGTGGTGATTACGGTGATCTGGACAGCTGTTGCCAGCTATATCATCCTGAAGATCGCGGCCATGTTTGGCGGGCTTCGCGTGGATGAGGAAGCTGAGCTGGAAGGCCTTGATCTGTCCCAGCATGGTGAACGCGGCTATCATTCCACTTAAGGGTTTGCCTTAACGTTTACCGACCATTTTCCGGCCGCCCTCAGTCAGTTTGATTGAGGGCGGTTTGCCATTCGGCCTGTACATCTGTGTCTGCTTCATCAGTTGGATGAAGGACGGCCAGCGCGTCCGGTTTCAAATATTGCGACAAGGCCCAGACCGCCATCGCCCGCAGGCGGGGATCATCGTGGGTAAGATAAGGTTTAATTACAGGAATAAGGCAGGGGTCACCGGCATTTCCGGCCGCGATCAGACAATTGCGCAGAAACCGGATATAGCCTGTACGTTTCACAGGAGAGGCGGAAAAATACTGTCTGAAGCCTGCCTCATCAAGGCTGAGCATACCGGCCAAAGACGGCAGGGCGCGGCCGTCCTGGGCGGCGAGTTTCAGATCCGCAGAAGCGCTGGCAAATTTGTTCCACGGGCAGACCGCCAAACAGTCATCACAGCCAAACACGCGGTTGCCCATGGCGCGCCTGAATTCACGCGGGATATGGCCGTCAAATTCAATGGTGAGATAAGAGATACAGCGCCGCGCATCCAGCTGGTAAGGGGCGGGAAAGGCGTCTGTCGGGCAGATATCAAGACAGGATGTACAAGACCCGCAGGCATCAGACGCAGGCGCATCAGCAGGCAGCAGACCATCTGTCAGAATCGTGCCCAAAAACAGCCAGGAGCCATAGTCACGAGAGACCAGATTGGTATGTTTGCCCTGCCAGCCCAGACCTGCGCGGGCGGCCAGCGGCTTTTCCATCAAGGGGGCTGTATCCACAAAGACTTTCACCTGCCAGCCGGTGCGGGACGCCAGCCGGCCGGCCAGCTGTTTCAAGCGGCCTTTCAGCACATCATGATAATCACGCCCGCGGGCATAAACAGAAATATTGGCAGATGAGGCAGCAGACAGATTTTCCATCGGATCATGATCAGGCCCGTAATTACAGCCAAAAATGACCGCGCTTCTGGCCTCTGGCCACATCGCAGACGGGGTGATACGCCTGTCGCGGGAGTCGGCCAGCCAGCCCATATCGCCATGATGGCCGGCCCCGATATAGTCATCCAGACCCGCCGCAACAGACGGCGGCAGATCAGCTGCCGTGACCGCACAAATATCAAAGCCTTCGGCTGTCCCTGCAGCGGCCAGCCAGTCTTTAGTCTTCTGGGGGGTGTGGTCTGTCATAGCCCTAAAGCGGCGGGATATCACCGCGCGCCTGCTCCTCATCAAAGGTGGCTGCAAAATCGTCCAGCCTGCCGGCCTCTATCGCGCCGCGCAGCCCGGCCATCAAATCCTGATAATGCTGCAGATTATGCCAGGTCAGCAGCATCAGCCCCTGAATTTCATCTGCTTTGAACAGGTGATGCAGATAGGCCCGTGAAAAACGAGTACAGGCCGGACAGGAACAGGTCTCATCCAGGGGGCGCAAATCTTCGGCATGGCGGGCATTACGGATATTCACCGGGCCGCGGCGGGTAAAGCCCTGAGCGGTGCGCCCGGAACGGGTCGGCATCACACAGTCAAACATATCCACACCGCGCCGGACCGCACCGACAATATCAGCCGGCTTGCCCACCCCCATCAGATAGCGCGGCTTGTCATCAGGCATCATCGGGGTGGTGACATCCAGCGTGTCAAACATGGCCTGTTGCCCCTCGCCCACAGCCAGACCGCCAATCGCGTAGCCTTCAAAGCCTATATCGGTGAGCGCCTGAACCGATTTATGCCGCAGATCTTCATAAACAGAACCCTGAACAATACCGAACTGGCCATAGCCGGTGCGCCCAACAAAGGCATTTCGAGAGCGTTCGGCCCAGCGCATGGACAGCTGCATGCTGGCGTCAGCTTCTTCATGGGTGGCGGGAAACGGTGTGCATTCATCAAACGCCATGGTGATGGTGGCGTCCAGCATATGCTGAATCTGGGTAGAGCGTTCAGGGGTCAGATCATAGACCGTGCCGTCCAGATGAGATTTAAAGCTGACGCCGGTTTCCGTGATTTTGCGTAACGGGCCAAGTGACATCACCTGAAAGCCACCGGAATCCGTCAGTAACGGCCCGTCCCAGCCCATTAATTTACGCACACCGCCCAGCCGTTCCACCCGTTCCGGGCCCGGCCGCAACATCAGATGATAGGTGTTTGACAAAATAATCTGGGCCCCGGTAGAGGCGACCTGATCCGGCATCATCGCTTTGACAGAGGCTGCTGTGCCCACAGGCATAAAGGCCGGTGTATCGACCACACCAAAGCCGGTGGCAACACGGCCACGCCGGGCGGCCCCGTCTGTGCCCAGCACAGTAAAGCCAAATTCAGGGCGGGTTTCAGAAGGATCAGCCATCAGCTTTTTCTCATCTCGTTCTTGTCTATTGCCCGCGGCGTGCGACAGGCCAGAAGACACGCATCACCATAGCTGAAAAACCGGTAACCGGAAACCACCGCATGGGCATAGGCTGATTTGATAAAGTCATAACCGGAAAAAGCAGAGACCAGCATCAGCAAGGTGGATTTCGGCAAATGGAAATTGGTCAGCAGCATATCAATCACGCCAAATTTATATCCCGGGGTGATGAAAATATCTGTCTCTCCTGTAAAAGGGGCCAGATGGCCATGATGACAAAAGGCCGCTTCCAAAATCCGCAATGAGGTTGTCCCCACCGCAATCACGCGCCCGCCTGAGGCCTTGGTCTTATGGATCGCGTCAACTGTCTCAAGAGGCAGGCTGCCCCATTCGCTGTGCATTTTATGATCGCGGATATTGTCAACCTTGACCGGCAGAAAGGTTCCCGCCCCGACATGCAAGGTGACTTCTGCAAAATTTACCCCGGCGGTGAGCAACCTGTCCCGCAGCCCGTCTGTGAAATGCAGGCCCGCGGTCGGTGCGGCCACCGCCCCGGCATGAGTGGCAAACATGGTCTGGTAATCGTGTTTATCGGCTTCGCCTGCCCCGTCAGGACGCCGGATATAGGGCGGCAACGGCATCTGGCCATGCTGGTCCAGACAGGCGTTCAGCGCCGCACCAGACACATTGAAGCGCAAGGTGACCTCACCGCCCTCTGCCCGGTCTGTCACCACAGCCGAAAAGCCGTCAGCAAAGGTAATCTGTGTTCCGGGCGGGCATTTTTTCGCCGGTTTGGCAAAGGCAAGCCACGTATCAGCAGACAGGCGGCGATGCAGATTGATGCGGGCCCGCCCTGCCCCGCGCTGGCCAATAAGGGCAGCAGGCAGAACAGAAGTGTTATTGACCACCAACAAATCACCCGCGCGCAGCAAATTGGGCAGATCAGCAATGATATGATCAGACAAGCCTGCACCAGACGCGTCCAGAAGCCGGGCGGCCTCACGCGGGCGGGCGGGTTCCTGGGCAATCAGCTCTTCGGGCAGATGATAGTCAAAGTCAGCCAACTGACAGGGCTGGTCAGACATGGGGGAATACGCCTTTATCGTTAAAAAATCTGAATAATGCCGTCGACGTGCTTATCGCCTGAGACCACGATCAGAGCCTGTATTTTAGCCTCAAGCATCATCTCTTCTGCCTGGCCGTAAGGGGCGTCTGCTGAAATGGTCTGCGGGGCGGGGTTCATCACCTGTTCTGCTGTCCGGCTGGTCAGATCAGGGGTTTCCAGCAGGGTGCGGCGCAAATCACCATCTGTGATGATGCCGCGCAGATCATCAGCTGTGCCGACCAGCGCAAGGCCCAGACGGCCTTCTGTCATCACCGCCACCACCTCTGACATCAGCGTATCCGGGGCAACAAACGGCAGATCATGGCTGCGCATATGGTCTTTTGCTGTATGCAGCAGCTTTTTGCCCAGCTTGCCACCAGGATGTGTGGCGGCAAAGTCAGCCGGACGGAAGCCGCGCCGGTCCATCAGCGCGATCGCCAGCGCATCGCCCAGCACAAGAGCAGCCAGGGTCGATGTGGTCGGGGCCAGATTGAGCGGACAGGCCTCGCGGTCAATCGCCGCGTCAAGACAGATATCGGCTGCCCGGGCCATGGTTGATTCTGTATTGCCGACCAGCGCAATCAGAGGCACAGACAACCGTTTCAGAGCAGGCAGAAGGCGGGTGATTTCTTCGGTTTCTCCTGAATTTGAGATCAGGATGACAACATCATTACCGCGCACAATCCCCAAATCCCCATGCATGGCTTCAGCAGGATGCAACAGAACAGACGGCGTGCCGGTTGAGGTTAAGGTGGCGGCAATTTTCGCGCCCACCAGCCCGGATTTGCCCATGCCGCAGACAATCACATTGCCGTTTGTCTGTGCCAGCAGGTCAAGCGCGCGGTCAAACGCCTCTCCTTTGCGGGATTCCAGCGTGCGAAGCGCGGTCTGATAGGCCGCAAACATTTCAGTGACAACATCAGGTGCGCTCATCTCCAGGCAGCCCCTTTTCGTGCTCAGCAACAGTTAAATTGTTTGTCTGTTTAGCAGGATATCCGGCAAAAGGCGAAGAATTTTCGCCGCTCACTTATCAAAAGCGGCCTGTGCGGCGGCCAGATCATCCGGCCGGTTCACATTGGAAAACGGGTCAGGCGTGCCGTCAAAATCAGCAATGGCCACCAAATGCCGGTCAGTGAAATCATCTATCTTGCGGATGCCGTCTTCCAGCAGGGCGGCGCGCAGATCAGGTCTGATCGCCACAGGCCAGAGCCCGAACACAGGATGACGCCGGCCAGATGAGCGGGCCTGGGCCAGAACAGCGCCTTGTGCGGTGCGTGCCGCCAGCAGCCGTTCGGCCAGATCAGACGGGATAAAGGGCGCGTCCGTCGCACAAGACAGCATCAGATCGCACGCCGGATGCGTTTCTGCCAGCCAGTCAAGACAAGCCAGTATCCCCGCCAGAGGCCCCGGCCATCCGGCAATGCTGTCCGGGACCACGGGCAGGCCATAGCCGGAAAAACGGGTCAGATCGCCATTGGCATTAATCAGCCGGATCTGATGCCGGGCGGTGACGGCCATCTGGCGGTTCAGAATGGTCTGGCCGCCGACAGTGATGAAGGGCTTGTCCTGGCCGCCCATACGCCGGGCCTGACCGCCAGCCAGAAACCCGACCGCAATATCTGCAACAGATGTCATCTGGGGCTGTCCTGCTGGCTGGCGCGCTGGGCAGAAGGTTTGTCCGCAGCGGCAGCGGCCTGTCTGTCTGCTTCATCTGCATCAAAAATGATCCGCTGCTGGCCAGACAGAGCAACAAAGCGGGAGCCTTTGGCCCGGCCGATAAGGGTCAAGCCTGACTGACGGGCAAGCCTGACCCCGGCTTCGGTAAAGCCAGAGCGGGAGACAAGTACAGAAATCCCCATCAGCACGGTCTTAATCACCATTTCAGAGGTCAGCCGGCCGGTTGTATAGAACAGCTTGTCATGGGCGGGAATCTGATCCAGGAACATATAGCCGGCGATTTTATCCACCGCGTTATGACGGCCGATATCTTCGACATAAATCAAAGGTTTGTCAGCCGTACAGAGCACACAGCCATGAATGGCCCCGGCGGTCAGATACAGGCTGGGGGCGGTATTGATCAGCTTGGACAGATGCATCAGCTGGCGCGTGGAAATGCGCATATCCGGGTTCAGCCGGACCTTGTCAAACCGATCCATAATATCACCGAACACGGTCCCCTGGGCACAGCCGGAGGTACGGATTTTTTTCTGTAGCCTGGCTTCATAATCGGTTTCATGGGCGGTGCGGACAATCACCACTGACAGCTCGTCATCATAATCAATGCCGGTGATCTGATCGCCATGATGCAGCATATTCTGGTTATATAAAAACCCGACCGCCATCTGTTCAGGCCGGTCCCCCAAGGTCATTGCGGTGACGATTTCCTGGCGGTTCAGATAAATGGTCAACGGCTTTTCGGTCACCACAGGCAGGTCAACCGGCTGGCCGGTCGCATCCACACCCGAAAGCGAGGTGGTCAGCCCGGGAAAATGCGGGTCTGGGGCGATATCAAATTCTGACACGGTTTTTCATCTCTTTTGGTTCTGCTGCCTTTATCCTTTTCAGATTTAGGCCCAGTGCACAAACAAGAGCAAGGCAAAAGCAATCTGCTTTCCGCTTGGCGGGCATGCATGAAGCGCTGGTCTGAGGCGGTGGTTTTGCTGTATAGAAGAGATAAAGCGATTGCCAAGATAAAGAACAGGTCCGGAAATGAAGCTTCATTTTGCTGCGTCAACCCATACAGATTCACAAGCGCGGCTTGCCCAGCTGACCGGCCGGTACGGCCAGACAGAGATTGAACGTGCAGATGTGATCGTGGTTCTGGGCGGAGATGGCCAGATGCTGCAGGCGATGCGGGATTCCATCCGTCATAACCTGCCTCTGTTCGGGGTGAATTGCGGGCGGATAGGGTTTTTGATGAATGAGTTCGGAGATGAAGCCCTGCCAGAGCGGATCGCAGCGGCTGACCGGGCCGAATTACACCCGTTGCAGATGGCCGCCACCACCCTTGACGGCGAGAGACATGAAGCGCTGGCGATGAATGAGGTCGCGCTGTTGCGCCAGACCCATAACGCGGCCCATTGTGCAATTGATATTAATGACAAGCGGGAAATGGAGATGCTGGTCTGTGACGGGGTTCTGGTGGCCACACCAGCCGGTTCAACCGCTTATAATCTGTCTGCGCACGGGCCAATATTGCCGATTGGGGCTGAATTGCTGGCGCTGACACCGATTTCCGCTTTCCGGCCCAGACGCTGGCGCGGGGCCCTGTTGCCGGCAAAAAGCCGGGTGCATATTGAGGTGCTGGAACCAGAGTTCAGGCCGCAATCTGTCACTGCTGATAATGTGGAGTTCAGAAATATTGCGGCTGTTGATATCTGGCAGCGTCAGGATATTTCCATCCCGTTGTTATATGATCCCGGGCGCGGCCTGCCAGAGCGGATTATCTCAGAACAGTTTGCGCCTTAAGCAGAGGTCAGGTCTTTTGTGAGCTGATCTGATGTGTCTGCGGCCAGAAACTGATCCAGCTCTGTATAGAGGCGGGTTGTGACCTCAGGCAGCTCAGAGAGCAGCTCATGACGGGCATCAGCAAACCAGACCAGACGACAGTCCGGCAGATAAGACAGCATGCGGCGGCTGGCGGCCGGATCAACCACACGCTCATCACCCGGCATCAGCGCCAGGACCGGCACATCAACCGCCCCCATCCAGTCCGGATTCAGCGTGGTCATAGCACAAGAGTCAAACGCCGCCCTGATCCAGCCCACAGAAGCATGTACCCGCCGCAATTCCGGCCGGGTCTCAAAAATCTGATATTGCCTGTCATAGCCTTCAGGGGACCGGGTCAGCAGATTATGCAGCCGGAACCTGCGCCGGTCTTCCAGACTGGGCATGGCAACAAACGGCAGCGCCCGATAGCGCCAGCCCGCATGCATCAGCATGGTCGCCAGAAGACGGGTCAGCCAGACCGGCGGGGCTTTGGGCACAATCATCGGCGCGCATAACACCAGACGGTCAACAAGCTGGGGATAGGCCTTTGCGATATTCAGCCCCAAATGCCCGCCAAGAGAATGGCCGAATATCGAAAACCGTTCAGCCTGCCATCCGGCAGCAGACAAAACCTCATCCAGCGCTTCATAATAGGCCGAAAACCGGTCAAGATGGACGATCAGCTGATGTGCACCCAGCTGGCCGGAGCGCCCCTGACCAGGCCAGTCAATGATGAGACACTCATAACCTGATGTAACCAGGGCCCGCGCAAACAGTGCATATTTTTCGCAGAACTCAGTAAAGCCGGGCAGAATCAACACCCGTCCGCGTGAAGGCGCAGCCGCCGCCCAGAGATGCGCGCGCACAGGATAAGCCCTGCTGTCATTGGCGGGGAGCAGAATATCGCGCCCGCCCAGCTGGCCGACAAGAGCGGCCTCATCAAGCTGGGCCGCCGCCGCGGCCACTGACGGCCAGACCGTCATCTGCCCTGACGGGCCGCCGCATCAAGGGCGGCCTCTCCTCTGTCTGTCTCAAACCCTTTGGACTGGCGGTCCCACATCGCCGCATAGAGCCCGTCTTTCGCCAGCAAGGCCTGATGCGTGCCGCGTTCAGCAATCCGGCCCTCCTGCATCACCAGAATTTCATCTGCATCAACAATGGTGGAAAGCCGGTGTGCGATCACTAATGTGGTGCGGCTGGCAGAAACCTCATTCAGGGCCGCCTGAATTTCTTTTTCGGTCTGGCTGTCGAGAGCAGATGTCGCCTCATCAAAGAGGAAAATGGTGGGTTGTTTCAAAATCGCCCGGGCAATCGCCACACGTTGTTTCTCGCCACCGGAGAGTTTCAGCCCCCGCTCGCCGACAAGCGCCTCATAGCCTTCTGGCAGGCGCGCAATAAAGCTGTCAATCGCGGCCAGCCGGGCCGCCTGCCTGATCTCCGCCTCATCCGCCCCCTGCCGGCCATAGCCGATATTATAGCCGATAGAGGCGTTGAACATCACACTGTCCTGAGGGACAACACCGATAGCCGCGCGCACAGAAGCCTGTTGCACAGACCGGATATCCTGACCATCAATCAGAACCCGGCCCTTATCGGGATCATAAAACCGGAACAACAGCCGCGAGATGGTGGATTTGCCCGCCCCGCTGGGCCCGACAATGGCAACACGCCTGCCCGCCGGTACAGTAAAGCTGACGCCCTGCAGGATCGGCCTGTCCTTATAGGCAAAATGCACATCTTCAAAGCTGACCTCACCTTGGCCAAGGGCAAGAGAGGACGCACCATCCGGGTCCTGAACATCAGGATATTCATCCAGCAGAGAGAACATACGTTCAAGATCCACCAGAGACTGGCGGATTTCGCGGTAGACCCAGCCCAGAAAATTCAACGGCAGATAAAGCTGCAGCAGATAGGTGTTCACCGTCACAAAATCACCAACAGACAGATTACCCTTTTGAATATCATGACCGGCGATGCCCATGATCAGAACCAGACCCAGCGCAATAATCGCCCCCTGGCCGATATTCACCGCCGCCAGAGAGGTGCGTGACAGCACAGCGGCATCTTCATACGCCCGCATGGAGCTGTTATAGCGATCTGCTTCTGCGGCCTCAGCATTGAAATATTTCACGGTTTCATAGTTGATCAGGCTGTCCACAGCCTTGGTGGCGGCCTGTTCATCTGCGGTGTTCATCTGGCGGCGGAATTTCATCCGCCATTCTGTCACTTTCAAAGTGAAGAACGCATAAAGACAGACCGTCACAAATGTGATCACCGCATATTCATAGCCAAACAGAGCCCAGAGCAGCGCGCTGACGAACACCACTTCTACCAGCAAGGGCACAACTTCAAACGCCGCACTGGTCATCAGGAATTCCATCCCCTTTGCACCGCGTTCAATCGCCCGTGTCAGCCCGCCTGTCTGGCGGTCCAGATGAAAGCGCATCGACAGGCCGTGAAGATGGGTAAAGGCGGTCATTGCCGCTGCCCTGACCGCACGCTGGGCGACCCGGCTGAACAGATATTCCTTGGCTTCTGAGAAAATCTGCTGGCCCAGGCGGGAGAGCGCATAGGCCCCCAGAAGATACCATAAGACCATCATGGAAAAGCCATTATCGCCATTCACAAGGTCAACAGACCAGCCATAAAGAAGGGGGGTGACGATATTTGAGGCCTTGGCCAGAACCAGACACAAAAACGCGCCGACAATCCGGTTCCGGATAGACCGGTTGCCGCGCGGGGCCGCATAACGGGCAATTTCCCATAACAGCCCGGCCATGGTCCGGGATGAGCCCCGGTCAGGCGGCTGTGGTGCGTGGTCTGTCATTTACGAGACTGTGAAACTTTCCCCGCAGCCGCAACGGGCGGTCTCATTGGGGTTGTTAAACGTGAAAGACGAGGCAAATTTATCTTCTGCCCAGTCCATTTCAGAGCCGATAATAAACATTACCGCCGCCGGATCAATGAAGATGGTCACCCCTTTGTCTTCTATTTTGTCTTCAAAGGGTTTCTGATCTTTGGCGAATTCAACCTGATACTGCAGACCAGAACAGCCTGCGGTCTTGATGCCGACACGAAGGCCGATTGCCTCGCTATCTGCCTTGCCCATCAATTTACGGGCCTGTGCGGCGGCCGCGTCTGTTAAGGTCAGGATAGGCTGGCCTGTGCCAAATGGAATTGTTGTGTTCTGGTCAGTCTGTGTCATCTCATCACACTCCTGTTCTTCTCTATCCTGCGCTTGTTAAAACCCGTAATCAAGAGCCAGTTTTGCATCCTCGCTCATCCGCTCTGGGGTCCAGGCCGGCTCCCAGACCAGGGTGACGGCCACCCGGCCTGCCCCATCAACGCCTGCCACCGCGTCTGCAACCTGTGCCGGCATCTCTCCTGCGACAGGGCAGCCAGGTGCGGTCAGGGACATATTGATATCCACATTGCCGTTTTCGTGCCGGACAACGTCATAAATCAGGCCCAGATCATAGATATTCACCGGAATTTCAGGATCCTTGACCGTTTTCAGGGCGGTGATCACCGCCTCTTCAGTCAGCGGGCTGCCTGTCCCTTCATCAGGGGCTGTGCCGGCATAAGCGGTATAGCCGGACGAAGTATCAGGCAGAAAATCAGCCAGTGAGGGCCCGTCTTCAGAAAAGGTCTTGCCGGGAGGTGAGGGTGTGCCGGTCATATCTGGTCTTATCCCTGGTCAGCTGAAAATCCGGTTAACTTTTTCAAGCGCTTCTGCAAGCGCATCAAAGTCAGAGGTCTGGGTATAGACCCCGACAGAGGCCCGCGCCGTAGAGGTCAGCCCATAAAATTTCATCAGAGGCTGGGCACAATGATGGCCCGCCCGGATGGCAATCCCGTCCTGATCAATCAGGGTGGAGATATCATGTGGATGAGCAGAATCCAGCGTAAAGGAAATCACCCCTGATTTGCCTGCTGCAGTACCAATGAAGTTCAGCCCCTTGACCGCCGCCAGACGCTGGTGGCCATAGCGCAGCATATCCATTTCATGATCGCGCAAATTGGCCATGCCGATCTGGTCAACAAAATCAACCGCCGCGCCCAGGCCGATACATTCAGCGATGGGCGGTGTGCCGGCTTCAAACCGCAAGGGCGGGTCAGCATAGGTAGAGCGGTCTGTCTCTACATCATCGATCATATCCCCGCCACCAAGGAAGGGCGGCAGATCTGCCCAAATCTCTGCCCGGCCCCAGCAGACACCAATGCCGCTTGGCCCATAGAGCTTATGAGCTGAAAACACATAGAAATCACAGCCCAGCTCAGCCACATCAACAGGCAGATGAGTGACCCCCTGACAGCCATCAACCACACAGATGGCGCCATTTTCATGCGCAAGAGCCGCAATTTCAGCAACCGGAAACACCGTGCCCAACACATTTGAGACATGCGGGATGGAAATGATTTTTGTACGCGGCGTGATATGGGCCTTGAAGCTGTCCATATTAAAGCTGCCATCCGCATCAACCGGGGCGGCAATGGTCTTTGCGCCCACACGCCCGCCCAGAAGATGCCAGGGCACGATATTGGCATGGTGATCAGCAACAGAGATCAACACCTCATCCCCGTCTTTCAGATAAGTATTGCCATAACAATGCGCGATGAGGTTGAGGGCCATCGTCGCCCCAGAGGTAAACACAATTTCTGATTCAGACCGCGCGCCAATAAGGCGGGCGACCTTGCCGCGCACCGCTTCATAGGCGTCTGTTGAGGCTTCGGAAAGATAATGCAGGCCGCGATGCACATTGGCGTAAGTCTGGCTGTAGGCAGAGGCCAGCGTGTCCAGAACCACTTGCGGTTTCTGGGCAGAGGCAGCCGAATCCAGATAGATCAGAGGCTTGCCATTGACCTGCTGATCCAGAATCGGGAACTGGGCCCGGATCGCGGCAGCATCAAAGCCTGTGGTTTGGCGTAGGGCGGTATCTGTCATCTCATGTCTCATTCGGTTGTGCCAACCTTTATTGTCCGGTTCGGTTTCCCTGTGTCTGGCGGGCGGTCCAGCCAGAAACCTGATGCCGCAGAAATTCAGCAAAAGGCGGGTAGCTGACCTCTTCCAGCGTATCCACAAGAAAGGCGTCAATCAGC
Organism: uncultured Alphaproteobacteria bacterium; assembly: GCA_937988715.1. GTDB lineage: Bacteria > Pseudomonadota > Alphaproteobacteria > Puniceispirillales > Puniceispirillaceae > JADHLI01. The sequence continues at coordinate 22,681 of CALKIF010000115.1, forward strand.
ATGGTGCGGGCCTCTGCCTCATCAATGCCGCGGCTTTTTAAGTAAAACAGCAGGCTTTCATCAAGCTCACCCACGGTTGCGCCATGGCTGCAGACCACATCATCAGCAAAGATTTCCAGTTCAGGCTTGGCATCTGCTTCTGCCTCACGAGACAAGAGCAGCGCCCGGCTCATCTGCTGGCCATCTGTTTTCTGGGCATCAGGGGCAACACGCACCCGGCCCTGAAAGACGCCGCGGGCCTTATCATCCAGAACCCCGCGGATAAGCTGGCGAGAGGCACAGTCGCGCTTTTCATGGCTGACCACAGTGGTGATGTCATGATGCTGGGTTCCGCGGCCCAGGGCACCGTGGCCACGGTGCTCGACCTGGTCTTGCGCGCGATGCATCCCTTCATTCCTTTTGTCACCGAGGAAATCTGGACCCTATTGCCCCGCGCCAACCGTCCCGATGCCGGGTCGGCCGACACGCTCATGCGCGC
>CALKIF010000116.1:0-1571 GCA_937988715.1 uncultured Alphaproteobacteria bacterium
GCGGTTTGCGATTTTCATCTCTTTTCTGTGCTAATTTTCCGTCCGCGACAATTTACCTCTAAATTTTCCTCTCCTGCCAAAAAGCTTGACTGAAATCCTTAACTGTTAGCAGGCTTGAGGGTCACATCTTCGCTCATCTCAAAGGGGGTGACAGACTGATCATGCTTGCACATATCCTTAATATACACTGCAGACCGCTCTACCGGGCAGCCACGCTGACGGGGCTGGCGATGGGGGTGGGTGCGTTCATGAGTACAGGATTTTTCTCAACAACGAGTCAGGCTGATGAGACACGCCTGCTCGGCCCAGCCTGTCAGGCTGCACCGCTTTTTATTCAGAGATCATGGCCAGACACAGATTTCAGCCGTTGTACTGTGCCTTTAAATGAAATTATTTCCGGCGGCCCTGGCAAGGACGGCATCCGGTCTATCGATTCCCCTGAATTTGAACCTGTGGGTCAATCTGGGTTAGCAGATAATGAGCCTGTTATTACGGTAACTGTCGGTGACGAGACGCGGATTTATCCGTTGCAGATTCTGACCTGGCATGAAATTGTCAATGATGAGATCGCCGGCACGCCGATAGCGGTTACCTACTGTCCGTTATGCAATGCCTCTATTGTCTTTGACAGGCGCCTGAATGACAGGGTTCTGGACTTTGGCACCACAGGTAATCTGCGCTTATCTGATCTTGTCATGTATGACAGGCAGACAGAAAGCTGGTTTCAACAATATACCGGCACAGGCCTGTTTGGGGCTCTGGCCGGACAGCAGCTGGAGGTGCTTCCGGCGCGGCTGGAGTCTGTTGGAACAGCAAAAGCGCAGTTTCCGGACAGCCGCATTCTCGTCCCGCCACGGGGCTTTTTGCGCCCCTATGGGGCTAACCCTTATGTGGGCTATGACACCAGCCCGTTTCCGTTCCTGTTCAATGGCGATGTGCCGCAAGGTGTCAAACCACTGGAATATGTTGTGATCGCTGATGACCGGGCCTGGGCCTTATCTCTGGTTCAGGAACAAGGGCGTCTTGTTGACGGAGAGATTGAGCTCAGCTGGCATTCCGGACGGGCCAGCGCGCTGGACAGCCGCCAGATCGCTGATGGCCGCGATCTGGGTAATGTGATCGTACAGCGCATCACAGACACAGGCAAAGATCTCATTCCTTACAAAATCAGCTTTGCCTTTGTTTGGTACGCCTTTAATCCAGAAGCTGAAATCATCAGACAAGCAGACGGATAGGCTTGCCTGCCAGAAATGCCTCAAGGGCCTCCAGCATACCGCCATAGAACACGCGCATGGTCTCGGCGGTAACATAACCGATATGCGGGGTCAAAATGACATTTGGCAGGCCACGGAACAGATCATCTGCTGGCAGGGGTTCGGTATCAAACACATCTAAGGCCGCTCCGCCAATACGTCCCTGCTGAAGAGCCGTATATAAAGCGGACTGGTCGATGATTGGTGCGCGCGAAGTATTGACGATACAGGCATCTGACTTCATCTGGTCCAGCTCTGTCGCGCCGACCAACCCTGTCACCCTGTCAGATAATTTCAGGTGAATAGAGATAAAATCAG
>CALKIF010000117.1:0-44862 GCA_937988715.1 uncultured Alphaproteobacteria bacterium
GGGTAAAGAAAAGAGGCTTTTTTACCAGAGAGAATGAAGCATCTGATTTTTCCGGTCACTGTTAAGATGGTTTTCCCCCTCGTTTTTTAGCCTTATCTGGTCTATAATCGGCCGGTAAAAAACATTGAATTTGATTGGCCGAGGGGCAGCAGGACGTTACGGGCATATGAGCAACAAGAAAGACAAGGCCGACTGGACCAAGCGAGCGGAAGCCGAATTGCGCAACAAATCAGTCAATGAACTAACACGCACAACGCCTGAGAAAATTACGGTGGAACCGCTGTATACAGCAGCGGATTTGGACGGGCTGAACCACACAGACAGCCTGCCTGGCGAGGCCCCCTTCACCCGCGGTATCCGCGCGACCATGTACACCAACCGGCCCTGGACTATCCGTCAATATGCCGGTTTTTCAACAGCAGAAGAAACCAACGCGTTCTTCCGAAAGGCTCTGGCAGCTGGCCAGAAAGGCCTGTCCGTGGCGTTCGATCTGGCCACTCACCGTGGCTATGATTCAGATCACCAGCGGGTCAGGGGTGATGTTGGCAAGGCTGGTGTGGCCATTGATACTGTCGAAGATATGAAGATGCTGTTTGACAAGATCCCGCTTGATCAGATGAGCGTGTCAATGACCATGAACGGGGCCGTGCTGCCTGTACTGGCCTCATTCATCGTTGCTGGTGAAGAACAGGGCGTGCCGCAGGCCAAGCTGTCTGGCACCATCCAGAACGATATTTTAAAGGAATTTATGGTCCGCAACACCTATATCTACCCGCCTGCCCCGTCGATGCGGATTGTTGCTGATATCATTGCTCATACAGCCACGCAGATGCCCAAATTCAATTCAATCTCAATTTCGGGCTATCATATGCAGGAAGCCGGGGCCAATCTGGTCCAGGAACTGGCCTTCACCCTTGCGGACGGGCTGGAATATGTGCGCGCGGCAACAGACCGTGGCCTTGATGTAGATGACTTCGCCCCCCGCCTGTCGTTTTTCTTCTGCATCGGGATGAATTTCTTCATGGAAGCGGCCAAGCTCCGCGCCGCCCGCACCCTGTGGGCCCGCTGGATGCAGAAGCTGTTCAGCCCAACTGATGAGCGGTCATTAATGCTGCGCACCCATTGCCAGACATCAGGGGCCAGCCTGTCTGAACAGGACCCTTATAACAACATCATCCGCACAACTGTCGAGGCAATGGCCGCCACATTAGGCGGGACCCAGTCTTTGCATACAAATTCATTTGATGAGGCGATCAGCCTGCCAACTGACTTTTCTGCCCGGATTGCCCGAAATACGCAGCTGATCTTGCAGCATGAAACCGGCATTGCCGATACAGTTGACCCTCTAGCCGGGTCCTATTACGTGGAAACGCTGACCGCTGAGCTGATCGAAAAGGCTGATGCACTGATCACCGAGATACAGGACATGGGCGGCATGACCATAGCGGTTCAGGACGGTCTGCCCAAACGCGAAATTGAAAAAATGGCGACCGCCCGGCAAGCCCGTGTTGATTCAGGCCAGGATGTCATTGTTGGCGTGAATAAATACAAACTTGAAGATGAAGCCCCTGTTGATATTCTGGATATTGACAATGATGCGGTGCGCGAAAGCCAGACTGAACGGTTAAGACAAATCAGAGCCAACCGGGATGAAACCGCGGTCACCTACGCCCTTCAGGCTTTGAAAGCTGCTGCAAAGGATGACAATCAGAACCTGTTGGCAGCCACCATAGACGCGATGCGGGCTAGAGCCAGTGTTGGTGAAGTTTCCGATGCACTGGAAGAGGTGTTTGGGCGGTTTGCAGGGCAGAATGAAACTGTCCGCAACATTTACAAAGCGGCTTATGGCGAATCTGAACAGATCGATTCTGTTCACCAGTCTTTGCATGAATTTGTCGATACCACCTCTGAGACACCTGTTCTGTATATGGCAAAGCTGGGTCAGGATGGACATGACCGCGGGGCAAAAGTTATCGCCTCTGCTTTTGGTGATTTCGGCATGGATGTGCGGGTTGGGGATTTATTCCAGACCCCTGAAGAAGCGGCAGATACAGCAATTGAAATGGGCGCGCATGTTATTGGCGTTTCTTCGCTTGCGGCTGGCCACAAAACCCTGCTTCCGCAACTGATTGCTGCGCTGAAAGACAGAGAAGCTGAAGATATTCTGGTGATCTGTGGCGGGATTATTCCGCAGCAGGATTATCCATATCTGTATGATGCCGGTGTTGCCGCCATTTTTGGGCCGGGCACAGCCGTACCAGACGCCGCTTGCGAGACCTTAAACAAAGCCGCAGACCATCTGAAACGGATGCATAACTACCGCCAGGACAGGCTTGCTGGCAAACGAGCCTGAAGCAAGACCGGTCAGCCACCAGCTTTCAATGCGGAAAGTGTGGTGCGCGGCGTTATAGCCTCAACCGCAATATCAAGCTCAATTATGCCGCCTGTTGCTGAGCTAGAAACTGTTGCAAAGGCATCTGCAAACTCTTCTGTGCTCGCAACCTTCACTCCGGCCATGCCATAGGCTCTGGCCACAGCTGTAAAATCTGGATTGACCAGCGTGGTCCCTGAAATGCGGCCAGGATAGTCTCGTTCCTGATGCATTCTGATGGTCCCATAAGACCCATTATTCAACAGCAGGATTACCGGCCGCGCACCGCTCTGTACGGAAGTGCCCAATTCAGCCAGGCCCATCTGTATATCCCCGTCACCGGCAAAGCAAATCACCTGACGCTCCGGACAGGCAAGGCTGGCCGCAATAGCGGCAGGCAGGCCATATCCCATTGCCCCGCTTTGCGGCGCTAGCAGAGATTGGTTCGCCCCATAGGAAAACACCTTATTCGGCCAGAGTGCAAAATTCCCCGCCCCGTTAGTGATAATCACATCATCAGGCAGATTGGCCTGCAGCCATGACATAACCGCCGCCATATCCACCGGGCTATTCTGTGCAGGTGGCTGCAGAGACGTCTCATAACCTGCTTTCAGTCCCATCAGCCAGTCTTTGCGCTGGGCAAGCTTTGCCTTATCCAGAGTGAGGTTCAGCAAAGCGGCAGAAACCTGATTAGGTCCGGCATGTAGGGCGATCTCAGGCTGATAAATTTTTCCCAATTCGCGGTCAGAAGCGTGCGTGTGAATAATCCGCTGTTTTGGATTTGGCACATCCAGCAAGCTCCAGGCCTTTGTTGTGGCTTCGCCAAACCGGGCATTCACAGCCAAAATCACATCTGCTTCGGCGATGGCTTCTGAAACATGAGGGGCCATACCAACACCGGCATCACCTATATAACAGGGGCTGTGGTTATCGACGATATCGTGATAGCGGAAAATCGCCGCCATAGCGAGGTCTTCACGCTCACAAAAGGACTGTAAATCCTGCCGGCCCTGAGCTGTCCAGCCGCCCCCGCCAGCCAGAACCAGCGGGCGGTCCGCTGCCGCCAGAAGCGCGGCAACATCCTGCATCTGGGCCTGATCAACCCCTGCTTCAGCAACGGTAACTGGCCGGCAGGGCTGCGCTGTGGTTTGGGCTGTCAGCATATCTTCTGGCAAGGCAATCACAACGGGGCCAGGCCGTCCTGAGATCGCAATCCGCCACGCCCGGGCGAGAATTTCAGGTATCCGGTCAACATCATCAATTTCGGTTGCCCATTTTGCCATGGAGCCGAAAAACGCGCGATAATCAACTTCCTGAAACGCCTCACGCTCCTTATGACCGACCCCGATCTGACCAACAAACAGGATCATCGGGCTGGAATCCTGCATCGCGGTATGCACACCAATAGACGCGTTTGTTGCCCCCGGCCCTCTGGTCACAAAACAGATACCCGGGTCGCCGGTCAGTTTGCCCCAGGCGGCTGCGGCAAAACTGGCTGCCCCTTCCTGACGGCACAACACGAAGCGTATATCCGCATCATAAAGCGCATCCAGCACAGCAAGATAAGATTCACCAGGAACGCCAAAACTGGTCTTTGCCCCCAGCTTATCAAGACAAGATACCAAAAGTTGTCCGCCGGTTGCATAATCTGTGCTCATCTCATCTCCCCCTATCATAACATCAATGCCTGCTTGTCTTGTCTAAATCCATCAGACTAGCCCTAACCCAAACCGGCTGGCAACTCTCTTGAATAAACAATTCAGGCTTCCCACATATCAATAAGAGGCAAATCAAGGCCTTGGCATGCAGGTTATCTGACAGGAGATGAGAGATGAATAGCGAGCAGTTTACAGCTTCTGTACGTCAGGTCATCAGCGATGCCCAGAAGGTCGCCTTGCGTCGTCATCATCAGAAAATGACCGACCTGCATCTGTTGTCAGCCTTGCTGGATGATGAACAGCAGATGGCAGGTAAACTATTGGCCCGGGCAGGGACCAACCTGCAGAGCCTGAAACAGGGTCTGGCTGATGAGCTGGATAAACTCCCTGTTGTCACAGGCAGTGGCGCAGATAATTTGCAGATAGATGCTCATTTGGGCCGTATCCTGGCTCTTGCAGAAGATTGGGCAAAGGCACAAGGAGACAGCTTTGTTGCGCTGGATGCACTTCTGGCAGCTGTGTGCCAGTCAGAAGCCAAGGCCGCAAGGCTGTTGCGTGAAGCCGGGTTAGATGCCGAAACGCTGAACCAGGCGATAGCGGGCATCCGGAAAGGCCGCACCATCGACAGTGATGTTGGTGACGAAATGATGGAAAGCCTGTCAAAATATGCAACAGATCTGACCGCTCTTGCCTTGCAAGGCAATCTTGATCCGGTGATTGGCCGGGATGAGGAAGTTCGGCGCACAATTCAGATTCTGGCACGCCGTACCAAAAATAATCCGGTTCTTATTGGCGCCCCTGGCGTCGGCAAGACAGCCATTGCTGAAGGTCTTGCCCAGCGGATTATCAACAAAGATGTGCCTGAGGCTCTGGCAGATAAAACCTTGCTGTCTCTGGATATGGGGGCTCTGGTCGCTGGTGCAAAATACCGAGGTGAGTTTGAAGAACGGCTGAAGGCGGTTCTGGATGAGATAGACGCCGCAGAAGGCGAAATCATCGTCTTTATTGATGAGATGCACCAGCTGGTCGGGGCGGGCAAAACAGACGGGGCAATGGATGCCTCAAACCTGTTGAAACCAGCTCTGGCCCGCGGCAAGCTGCATTGTATTGGTGCGACCACACTGGATGAGTACCGCAAATATGTTGAGGCTGATGCCGCCCTCACCCGCCGGTTCCAGCCTGTGTTTGTGGGCGAGCCAAGCGTAGAGGACACGATCTTTATCCTCAGAGGATTGAAAGAAAAATACGAACTGCATCACGGTATCCGCATAACAGATGACGCGCTCATTTCGGCAGCCCAGCTGTCTAACCGTTATATTAATGAGCGGTTCCTGCCGGATAAGGCGATAGATGTGGTTGATGAGGCCGCCAGCCATATCCGCATCCGTTCAGACAGCAAGCCAGAACAGCTGGAAGCTGTCGACAGGCAAATTATGCAGCTGAAAATCGAACAGGCCGCCCTGATGCGTGAAGAAACGGCCAATACCAATCAAAAGCGGCTGGAGAGCCTGACCGCCCAACTTGAGGAGCTACAAGGCGAGTCAGAAGAGCTGACCCAGAAATGGGAAGCTGTCAAACGTAAGATGAGCGAAATATCCGCCCTGCAACAACGTATAGAGGACGCCCGGCACACGCTGGATATCTCACAACGGAAAGGGGATTTGGAGCGTGCGGCTGAGCTGACCTATGCCATATTGCCCGGCTTGCAGAATGAGCTGGACAGCGCAAAAGAAGAGCTGTCCGGTTCAGACCTTGTTGATGAACAGGTTGAACAAAGGCATATCGCCCAGGTGATCAGCCAATGGACCGGGATTCCGGTTGCCAAAATGATGCGCGAGGAACAGGACAAGCTTCTGGATATGGAAACCAGCCTTGGCAAACGGGTCATTGGCCAGGAACAAGCCATTCAGGTGATTTCTAATGCTGTCAGGCGGGCCAGAGCCGGCCTGAATGACCCTGACCAGCCGTTGGGCAGCTTTTTGATGCTGGGGCCAACAGGGGTTGGTAAAACTGAACTGGCCAAAAGTCTGGCTGAATTTCTGTTTGATGATGCAGACGCTGTATTGCGGCTGGATATGTCTGAATATATGGAAAAACATGCTGTCTCTCGCCTGATTGGCGCCCCGCCGGGTTATGTGGGTTATGATGAGGGCGGGGCCCTGACCGAGGCCGTCCGGCGCAGGCCCTATCAGTTGGTTCTGTTCGACGAAATTGAAAAGGCGCATCCTGATATTTTTAATATCCTGTTGCAGGTCCTTGATGATGGCCATCTGACAGACGGGCATGGCCGCAAAGTTGATTTTCGCAACACGCTTATCCTGCTGACCTCAAATTTGGGATCTGGGCCTCTGCTGGCTTTGGAAGATGGCGCCTCTGTTGAACAAGCACGTGACGCGGTTATGGAGGAAGTTCAGGCCGCCTTTCGGCCAGAATTTCTGAACCGTCTGGATTCGGTGTTGCTGTTCCAACGTCTGAGCCGGGAGCATATGTCAGCAATTGTTGATATCCAGATGGCCGCTTTGCAGACACGGCTTGTAGACAGGGAGATCAGACTTAACCTGACCCCAGACGCACGGTCCTGGCTTGCTGATAAAGGGTATGACCCGCATTATGGGGCCCGGCCGCTGAAGCGTGTCATCCAAACCCATGTCCAGGACAAGCTGGCTGAAGCTCTGCTGCAGGGAAAAATCAATTCTGGTGAGACGATTGATATTGTAAAAACAGATGTACCAGACGGCCTGCTGATACAGACAAACCAGCAAACATTGAAACAAACCGGCTCATAATCAGGCTGTGCTGCAGATTGTTTTGCCCAGGCGAGTGTTTTTTGTGATAGGCTAAAGTACGGGCACAGAGTAACGTTAGCGAAAGGCGCGCATGGAGATAAACACCCACCCCGTCCGAATATCCAGACGATGTGTGTTCAGCCTGTCTGCTGATTCAGGCTTTCGGTATCTTTTGCGCCTGCTTCTTTTCATCATAAGTGTTTACGGGCTGACCATTTCCTTAAGCCGGGCTGAGGTCAGCATGACCTTTGATGGCTATGACTTAAGTTACGCCTCAGGCAGCTTCAAAATGTCAGAGACCTATGGCCAGCAAGTCATTGATATTGAGGATGTGGTTATCCGTTCTGAACAGGGTGAGGAGTTTACAGCCGATCGTGTGGTGCTGAACGCTACCGGAACCATGCAGTCTCTTGACTGGATTGAAAAGGCTGAAATTGTTAATGCCGCGCTGATCAGCACATCACCATCAGGTTATGACTACGAATTGAAGAGTGAACAGTTACAGATAGAAAATATTTATCTGGAACAACCCGGCTCTTTGAACCAGCTTGCTGAAAGATTGCATGAAGACCGCGCCCGGCCCAGCTATCTTAAACTGACCAAGGTGTTTTTAACGGTACCTGATGAAGGGTTTCTGCTGGAAATTGAAGAGTTTGTTGCAGATGGCAATCCAGACCTGATGAATAATCAGTTACCGCAAGGCCAGCATGTGTCAGAGGTTAAGCTGAAAGCGGCCAGACTGACACCATCCGGCTCTGGGGACACATCATTTATGTTCCGGTTCATGCTGTCTGGGCTGGGGCTGGAGGCCCTGCAGATTGATGCTCAGGCCTCTGCATTAAGCCGGTTCACCCCTGGACAATTTGATGGTGAGCTGAGGCTGGAACTGGACGCAGATAACTTACTGGGGATGGACCTTGATGTAGATACCGGTATTGATGCTGAACGCTATAGGCGGCTGTTGCAGATGGAGGACGGCACAACCTCAGACGCCCCGCCAGAACAGCAAGCGGCTCTGGCGGCAAGTCTGTTCAAATCCGTCTCTCTTTCTGTCAGGGATTCAGGGGCATTATTCATATATGACAGCCTGTCATCCAGCTTCGGCCTGCCAGACAGACGCCAGCTTGCCCTGATGACAGAATATCAAATCTATGATCAACTCAGCCAGTCAGCCGGCCTGCTGGCCGCACCAATCGCAGACTTCATTCGGGCAGGTGGCAGGTTGAACCTGTTTGCCCAACCCCGCGCCCTCACCGCAGATGATTTTTCCGGCGATGAGGACATGCTTTTACAGACTCTGGTTGATAAGGCCGAATTACGCCTGACCCATACTCCTTAAGCAGAAACGCCGCGCTGCATCAGCCGGGTCATCCGGCTGGCAAACTCAGTCAAATTTACGGGTGTCCGACCTTCCAGAATCAGGGCCTGATCAAACAGCATAGTGGCTGCGTCATGCACCAGATCTGGGTCCTGATCAGCTTTGATTTTGTCTTTCAACCCTGTGATCAGACCATGCGACGGATTCAATTCAAGAATGCGGGGCGCACCGGTAAAATCCTTGTTATGGGCTTTCATCAGACGTTCCATCTGGATATCCATACCCTCTTCATCAGCGACCAGACAGACAGGGCTGTCTGTCAGTGTCTTTGACAGGCGCACATCTTTGACCGTATCTCCAAGAATGCTCTTTACCTTCGCCAGCAGAGGCGCAAGCTCTTCATCATCTGCTGGCTGGTTGTCTGCCTCGTCAGATGATGGTTTCGGGGCAATTTCATCAAGGTTGATGGCGCCGCGTGAGGCAGAGGCAAATGCCTTGCCGTCAAATTCATGAACCGCCTGCATCCAGAACTCATCCACTGGATCAGTCATCAGCAGAACATCAATATCGCGCGCCCTGAACCCTTCAAGATGAGGGCTGTTTTGCGCCTGCTCAACCGTTTCAGCAGACAGGGTGTAAATCTTATCCTGTTTGTCTGACATAGCAGCAACATAGTCAGCCAGAGAGATTAACTGGCCTGTTCTAGCAGAAGTGAACAAGCTCAAGCCAAGCAGTTTGTCCCGGTTATCCTGATCCTCATAAAGACCTTCTTTCAGCACAATGCCAAATTCAGACCAGAAAGCGGCATAGGCTTCCGGCTCTTTATCTTTTTTCTTCTGCAATTCTGTTAACACGCGTTTCACCACAGCCTTACCGATTTTGACCACAGCCGGGTTGTGCTGCAGCATCTCGCGGCTGACATTCAGGTCCAGATCAGGTGTATCAATAACGCCGCGCACAAACCGCAGCCAGGGCGGCACAATATCTTCACATTCTTCGGTGATAAACACGCGGTTGATATAGAGCTGCATGCGTGATTTGCGGTCCGGGTTAAACAGATCAAACGGCCGTGACGTCGGCAGGAACAGCAAGCTGGTATAGTTCAGAACACCTTCTGTCCGGTTATGCAGGGTCATGAACGGTTCATCATACCCGGCCCCAATCTGCCGATAGAACTGGGTGTAATCCTCATCAGAAATTTCTGACTTCTGGCGTGTCCAAATAGCAGAACCTGAATTAAGCTGGCGCGGCTCATCCACCTTTGGCGGCTGCCAGAACACAGGATAGCTCAAATGATCTGAATATTTGCGCACCAGATAAGACAGCCGTGTTTCATCCAGATAATCCTTTGCATCTTTCTTCAGATACAAAATAATATCTGTGCCGGCATTTGCGCGCTCGGCTTTATCAATCTGATATCCTGAACGTCCGTCAGATGTCCATTTATGCGCGGCCCCCTCTCCTGCTTTCAGGGAAATGACCTCAACCTTATCAGCAACCATAAAGGCAGAATAAAACCCGACCCCGAACTGACCAATAAGGGAGAAGGCAGCATCTTTTGTCTTCTTGTCCCCTTTGGGTTCTGCACTCTTGGCCTGCTCAACCTGTTCTAAAAACGCTTTTGAGCCTGATCGCGCAATGGTGCCCAGCGAAGAGGTCAGATCATCTGCATTCAGCCCAATACCGTTATCTCTGATCGTGAGGGTCTTGGCTTTCGCATCAGCAACAAGCGTAATGGCGGCAGCCTCATCACTTTGCAGAGACTGGTCAGTCGCCGCCAGATAACGGCGTTTATCGATCGCATCAGAGGCGTTTGAAATGAGTTCACGAAGAAAAATTTCCTTGTTCGAATACAAGGAATTAATAACGATATCCAGAATTTTACCGGTGTCAGCTTCAAACGCATGAGTTTTGCTTGCCATCTGTAACCTCTTGAAACCTTGTTGTGTTTAACGTATTTCGCCTTATGTGGGCAGACACAGAGCTGTTTTCAAGATGTCATCAGGCGTTCGATGCTTTGGATGATGAAACGGGAGTATTATGGGCTTACAAACCGCCTTTATCGTGCAGCCAGAGCTGAAGCAGGCACCGCAGCCGGGCTCAGCCCGCACACCACAGACAAAGCTGGAGGAAGCCGCTGGTCTTGCTGAGGCCATTCAGTTGGAAGTGGTGCATCAGGAAATCATTTCCCTGTCAAAACCGCGGTCAGGAACGTATCTTGGCCCGGGTGTGGTTGACCGGCTGGCAGGGCTGGCTGAATATCATGACCATCCCTTGCTGATCATCAATACCAGCCTCAGCCCGGTGCAGCATCGCAACCTGGAAACCGCCCTGAAATGTAAGGTGATCGACAGAACAGCCCTCATTCTGGAAATTTTTGGCGCCCGCGCAAGCACACATGCTGGCCGCCTGCAGGTTGAACTGGCCGCCCTGACCTTCCAGAAAAGCCGTCTTGTCCGCTCCTGGACTCACCTTGAGCGGCAACGTGGCGGAGGCGGGTTTTTGGGCGGCCCGGGTGAGCGTCAGATTGAGCTTGACCGGCGCATGCTGACAGACCAGGTCAAACAAATCAAAAAAGAGCTATCTGATGTTGAACGTACAAGAGGCCTGCAACGTCGTAACCGAGACCGGTCAGAGACACCGACAGTTGCCCTTGTTGGTTACACCAATGCCGGCAAATCTACTCTGTTTAACAGGCTGACAGGTGCAGATGTGCTGTCCAAAGACATGCTGTTTGCCACGCTGGATCCGACGATGCGCGGCATGCATCTGCCTTCTGGCCGTCAGATTGTGTTAGCGGATACAGTAGGCTTTATCAGCGCCCTGCCAACCGAGCTGGTTGAGGCGTTCAAGTCTACTCTGGAAGAAGTGGTCCAAGCAGATTTGGTTCTGCATGTGCATGATATGTCATCAGACCTATGTGCAGAAGAAGCCCTTGATGTGGCCACCGTGCTGGAGGATATCGGGCTAGATGAACAAGCAAGAGACGACAGAATTTTGCATATCTTCAACAAGGCAGATGCTGCAGAGGAAGATGTTGACCTGCCCTTTATAGCCACGGGAACGGCCGGTCGCGCGCTGACCTGTTCAGCCCTGACAGGCACGGGTGTTGAAGATGTCCTGACCCAGATTGATCGATATTTTGCCCAAGCGGACAGCCTGTGCGAAATCACCATCAGCCCTGACCATGGTGCGGCCAGTGCCTGGCTGCACCAGCATGCCCGAATTTTAGATTCGCATTATAATGAAACAGGCCAGCATGTGGTCAAAGCCAGCCTGAGCCGTGCCAATAAAGCCAGATTCAAAAAACAATGGCCGATGGCCCCAGTCGATGAGACCGTGTCATGACAGGTTCCAAGTCTGCGCCGACAAAAACAATCCTGATCACAGGCTGTTCCAGCGGTATTGGCCGGGATGCTGCATTGACCATGAAGGCAAGAGGCTGGCAGGTTCTGGCGACCTGCCGGAAAGAGGATGACTGCCGGAAATTGACCCAAATGGGGCTGACCAGCTTTGTGCTGGATTATGAAGATGAGGGGTCAATTGAGCGTGGTTTTCAGACCGCGATGAACATGACTGGCGGGCGTCTGGATGTGTTGTTCAATAACGGGGCCTATGCCATTCCGGGGGCTGTTGAAGATCTGCCGACAGCAGCCTTGAGACAAATATTCGAAGCGAATTTTTTTGGCTGGCATCACCTGACCCGTCTGGCCGTAAAGGTCATGCGCGAACAAGGTCACGGACGCCTTATTCAAAACTCGTCTGTTCTGGGCTTTGCCGCCTTGCGGTTCCGCGGGGCCTATAATGCCACCAAATTTGCCCTTGAAGGCCTGTCTGATACACTTCGTCTGGAATTAAAAGACAGTGAGATCAAGGTCATTCTGGTTGAGCCCGGCCCGATACGCACACGGATCAGACAAAACAGCTATCCTCATTTCCAGCGCTGGATTGATTGGCAATCCTCAGTCTTGAGGCCAACTTACACGGACAAGGTCATTCCGCGACTGACCGCACCTGATGACAGCCCGCCAGACCTGTTTGAATTACAGCCTGATGCGGTCAGCATGGCGGTTATTGATGCTTGTGAATCTGCCCACCCCAAACTCAGATACCGCATTACCCGCGTGACGCAAATTGCCTGGGTCTTAAAACGACTTCTGCCCGGTAAAGTTCTGGATCGGATTCTGGTCAGATTATGAGGCGCGGCAGCGGGCGTCCAGCGTTTCTTCTATCGCGGCTTTTTCGATCACCTCTGCGATCAGGGAATTGGTCAGAATTTCACCGAACGAGGTCTGCTCAATAAAGATTCCAAAGTCTTTCTGGCCGTACTGCCAGGCAGGAATATAAGCAAAAACAAGTCCTGTGCCAGGGTCTGCTATTTGGGCAAGTTGGTCTTTGGCTTCCTCGGCCAGAAGCTCGGTAAAACATACCGCCACACCCACCTGAAAGGCCTGCTGGCCCTGACCTTTGACATCAACACTCACTGACCAGTGAATAAGGATATTTTGTGCATCAGGCTGAGCCGTCATGAAGCTATCCAACGTCCCATCATAATCAGCCATAATCTGATCTAATGTAACCAGAATTGGCGCATCATCTTTTATCATATCGCCCTCCTTCATTGGGCATCTTCGCGGCGGTAAAGTAACGCCATAGCCGCGGCGACAAACGCAAACAGGGCGCTGACCCGTAACACCACCTTCACCGCATCAGCAAATAATAGCCTGACAATATCCTGAGCCGTTTCAGCCGCCAGTTGCGGCCAGCTTTCCGGAACAGAAACAGCTGCCATCATTGCCCGGTTGTCGACCAAATATTGTTTATAGGCTGATGGCAGTGAGGACTGCTCAAGCGCAAGGGTAAGGGTCTGTGTATAATCACCGCCAATCCAGTAGCCAAACACAGCTATCCCTAAAAGCGGGCCAATCCGGGAAACAGCATTGCTGACACCGCTGGCCAGGCCATCCCGGCCAGGCCCGGCCGCGACCATGGCCACAGTTGTCAACGGGGCCGCGAACAGGCCCACCGCCACCCCCATAATCACCATTCCCGGAAACACTGAGGTCAGATAGTCACCGGTGGTAAAAGACAGCCAGATGAGGGCAATTCCCATTAGGGCCGATGAGGAGAATAGTATTCCGCGTGGCCCATGGTGGCTGGCATATCGCCCTGCCCGTGCAGAAATGAAGGCCACAATTACAGATATAGGCAGAGAGGCAGCCCCGGCCTGAAGCGCTGAATAGCCAAAAGATTGAATCAGCAAGAAGCTGAGAAAATACATTGCTGATTGAAACCCGGCAAACAATACAAATGTCTGTACCGACACCAGAACGAACCGTCTGTCCTGCATCAAAAAGGGCGGCAACATGGGGGTTTTCAAGCGTTTTTGCAGCTCAAAGAACACAATCAATAACACCGCGCCAACAATCAGAACAATGATCTGAAACAGGGTGAACGCGCCATTCCGGCCCGCTTCCAGCAAGGCAAATGTCATCAGACCAAGAGACGCTGTAATCACAATTGAGCCCGGTATATCCAGAGGCTGGGGTTCAGGCGGTTCAAACGGGGGGCGGGGCAGGACAAGCAGAAGCCCCAGGCAGATAAGACAAAGCGGGACATTCAGCAAAAACACATAGTGCCAGGACAGAAAATCAACAGCCAAGCCGCCAATCAACGGCCCGAGCGGTATGGCAAGAGCCAAAATTGCAGACCATTTTCCTATTGCTGCGCCACGCTCTTCCGGCGGAAATCCAGCATTGATCAAAGCCAGTCCCGCCGGAATCATAATCGCAGATGCCATGCCCTGAAGCGCGCGAAAGAAAATCAATGTCTCTGCTGACTGGGCAAAGGCACAACCAACAGACGTCAGCGCAAAGGCAACAATCCCCCAGCGCAGAGGACGACGCCGGCCGAGGCTGTCACCAAGGGCCCCTCCGGCCATCATCAGCGCGGCCAGAAACAACAGATAAATTTCCAGAACCCAATATATATCTGTTGCTGGTGCGTTCAGGCTCGACTGAATAAATGGCAAGGCGACATTAAGAGCAGTGGCATCAATAATCCCCATTGCCGAGACCAGCGCGGCGATCACTATCACCATTTGACGATGGCGCAGAGAAAAGGATGGGGATGCCGAGCTATCAGTCATGACATCCTGCCTGTTCTAAACACGGCCTTTATACCCGCCTTATCCGATATGGTCTGCAATGGCTTTACCACATGTTATCGTATCGGCAGTACCGCCAAGATCTGCTGTCCGTAATTCAGGGGTGCCCAGCACATCAGATATCGCCTTTACAATGTCATCAGCAGCCTGTTTATGGCCAAGATGTTCAAGCATCATCGCACCTGCCCAAATCTGGCCAACAGGGTTGGCGATCCCCTGCCCCGCAATATCTGGTGCAGAGCCATGCACAGGTTCAAATAAAGACGGAAACACCCCTTCAGGATTTATATTACCAGAAGGCGCAATACCGATTGTGCCGGTACAGGCCGGACCCAGATCAGACAGAATATCGCCAAACAGGTTAGAACCAACCACAACATCAAACATATCCGGCCGCAGTACGAAATGAGCGGTTAGGATATCAATGTGATATTTATCCACATTCACATCTGGAAACCGTTTGGCCATCTCCTCTACCCGTTCATCCCAATAGGGCATGGAAATAGAAATGCCATTTGATTTGGTGGCGGATGTCAGATGCCTGGCTTCTCTGGTGTTGGCCAGTTCAAACGCATAGGCCAGAACCCGGTCAACGCCGGTTCGGGTCATGACTGTTTCCTGGACTACAAATTCTCTGTCTGTGCCCTCAAACATACGCCCGCCAATAGAGCTGTATTCGCCTTCGGTGTTTTCCCGCACAATCCAGAAATCAATATCGCCTGGCTTGCGCCCGGCAAGAGGAGACGGAACACCAGGCATCAACCGCACAGGGCGCAGATTGATATATTGGTCAAACGCCCGCCTGAACTGAAGCAAGGAGCCCCATAGGGAAATATGATCTGGCAGCTTTTCTGGCCACCCAACAGCGCCAAAGAAAATCGCATCATGTTGTTGTAAATCAGACTGCCAGTCATCCGGCAACATTTTGCCGTGCTGTTCATAATAATCCACACTGGAATAAGGATAGTCAGTGAATTCAAGATTAAGGCCGTGTTTCTTGCTGACAGCTTCAAGCACGCGCAGACCTTCTGGGATAACTTCCTTGCCGATACCATCACCAGCAATCACAGCGATTGAATATTTATTTTTTCGCATCTGAATTCCCCGCCTTACACTATCTCTCTTTTTGTTTGGTACAATGATATGTCTTTGACGGCAATTTGTTTTCCCTCTATTTTCCTGAACGCAAGGGAACCGGCAGACTAAATACTGCAATCAGACAACAGTGGACACAGGCTTATGATCGACTCACTCACGAACGGATTTAACGGGTTCAGAACGCGCTATTTTGAGGAAAACACACAGCTTTTTGACCATCTGACCACACACGGACAGGCGCCAAAGGTGATGATGATTTCCTGTGCGGATTCACGTGTTGACCCGGCCATGCTGTTTAACACAGAACCAGGTGATATCTTTGTGGTCAGAAACGTTGCGAATCTGGTTCCGCCCTGCCGGACAGATACAGACGATCACAGCGTCAGCTCAGCCCTGGAATTTGCCGTAAAGGACCTTAAGGTTGAACATATTGTGGTGATGGGTCACGCTATGTGTGGCGGCATGAAAGCCCTGTGCAGCTATTGCCAGCAAACAGATGAAGACCAAGCCGCAGAAACAGAGGAGAGCCGTCGCCGCTTTATCCGTGGCTGGGTTGATGTGGCAAGGCCAGCGATAAATCAAGTGGATATGAGCCAGCCTGAGCCAGACAGGCTTCGTGATGCTGAACAGGCCTCTGTCGTAAACTCACTGCAAAATTTGCGAAGTTTTTCATTTATTAAAGACAAGGAGTCAGCCGGTGGTCTGTCCTTGCATGGCTGGTGGTTTGACATGAGCAACGGCGCGTTATGGGCTTACGACGATACAGACAGCAAATTTATGCCGCTTGTTCCGGCCAAGGCTGAGCAGGACTGAGATGGCCTTAGCTGACTGGCTGTCCTTAATATCGATTTGCCTGTTGGGGGCCTTGTCGCCAGGGCCAAGTCTGATGGTCATTCTGGCCTGCACCTCAGAAAACGGGCGGGCGGCCGGCGTGCTGGCCTCTGTTGGTCATGGATTAGGGGTGTTCGGCTATGCCCTGGCGGCCGCCACCGGGCTCAGCTATCTGCTTCATCACTATCAGACTGCGTTTCTGGTTCTTCAGCTGATGGGCGCAGGATTATTGTTCTGGCTTGGGGTGCGTATCCTGCTGGCCATTGTCAGGCCAGTAGATACAGCCCCTGAGGCCGCACAGGCTGCTGCTTTTCAGAATGCCTTCCGGGACGGGTTTTTAATCGCTGTTTTCAACCCGAAAATCGCCGCCTTTTTTATCTCCCTCTTCAGCCAGTTTCTTGGCGATGGCCAGCCATTTGCTCTGCATTTGACTATGGCAGGCCTGGCCGGGTTTATTGATATGGCGGTTTATGTATTTTATGCCGTTCTGGCCAGTACAGCTGTCGTCGATGGGCTGATGAAACGCTATGCCCGGTTCCGTGACGGGCTGTTTGCCGTCATTCTGATCGGCCTGTCTGTTTCACTGTTTGTCTCTCACCTGAACCTGGTTTAAGACCGTGTTTGTACAAAAGAAAGACAGGGTGTCATGGTAAATTGGGATGGAAAATACAGCACCGCAGATGGTCTTCTTTATGGTGACAAACCATCTGGGATCATTGACCTTGCAACAGACAGATTTCCGGACCGGTTGGGACATATCCTGTGTCTTGGTGATGGTGAGGGACGCCAGTCACGTGCCCTTGCTGAGCGCGGCTTCAATGTCACCGCGATAGATTTTTCTGAAGTGGCCACAAACAGAGCCCGCCAACAGGACCAGAAAAGAGGTCTGGCAGTCAACCGGTTGATAGGGAATGCTGCCCAGCCACCAGAGCCGGAAATGGCGATCGACAGCTGTTTTCTGTGTTTCCTGCATTTTTCTGTTGCAGAGCGGCAAGCCTGTTTCCGCTGGCTGAAACAAGCCCTTCCTCTGGGCGGGTTGCTCTTCTTGGAAGGGTTCGGCCCTGACCAGCCGCATTACAGAGCAAAATACATGTCTGGAGGGCCAGAACAGGCTGATCTGCTCTATGATACAACTATTCTGAAAGATGAGCTTGCCGAATTCACTGTTCATCACCAGTTTTGTGCAGAAGTCATCCTTGATGACGGGCCAGGACATCAAGGACTGGCCCAGATCACACAGATGATCTGTGAAAAAGTGCGTTAAGGACGTCAACATCATTCCACCAGCCTTGCACACGGCCTGACTTCATGCTTTTGTGCAACAGCTTTGTGTCAGCTCTCTGTTTAGAGGATAAAAAATGCCCGGTTTTCCTATCTTTGCCTCACGCCGCGTCCGGCGAACACCGTTTACAGAACGTGTCGAAACGTCGGCCCTGTCAGGATATACAGTGTATAACCATATGCTGCTGCCAGCGACTTTCACCTCTCTTGAAGACGATTATGCTCATCTGAAAGAATATGTTCAGATTTGGGATGTGGCTGCCGAGCGGCAGGTTGAGATTAAAGGGCCTGATGCGCACAAGCTGGCTATGATGATGAGTGCGCGCGATTTGCGCCTTGCTGTGCCCGGTAAATGTTATTATGCGCCGTTAACAGACGCCAATGGCGGCATGTTGAATGATCCGATTGCCTTATGTCTGGCCCCAGACAGATTCTGGTTTTCCATAGCTGATTCAGATGTGCTCTATTGGGCGCTTGGCCTGGCTGAGGGCTTGGGGCTGGATGTTGAGGTAAGTGAGCCTGACGTCTCTCCTCTGGCGATCCAAGGACCATTGGCTGATCAGCTGATGGCAGCGGTTTTTGGTGATGAGGTCTGCCAGCTTAAATTCTTCAATTTCGGCTATTTTGACTGGCGCGGACACAGTCTGCTGATTGCCCGTTCTGGCTGGAGCAAGCAGGGTGGATTTGAAATTTACCTGCATGATACCGCGCTGGGCCTGCAATTATGGGATGATATCTGGCAAGCGGGTGAGCCTTTCTCTCTTCGCGCGGGTTGTCCGAATTTGATCGAACGGATTGAAGGCGGGCTATTGTCTTATGGTAATGACATGACACGGGCAGACACACCGCTGGAATGTGGTCTGGATAGATATTGCTCACTTGACAGTGATGTTGAGTTCATTGGCAAATCTGCACTGCTTCAGCAAAGAGATCGTGGCATTACCCGCTCGCTGGCAGGGCTGAAAATTGAAGGGGAGCCGATCCGCCCGGTGGCGGATACAACACCCTGCCGTTTAGGTGATACATCCTGCGGCTATGTGACTTCGGCTGTATTTTCACCAGACTTTGACTCAAATCTGGCAATTGCTATGCTTTCAGAACAGATAAGCCGGGACGGACAAGAGATCGAAGCTTATCTTGACGGGCAGTGGCGCAAAGCTGTGTGCACCACCCTACCGTTTTAAAAGAACAGGCTGAAGAGCATTTAACAAGAGAGTAAACAAAACATGGCACATCATCTGGATGATATTAATAACGGGTTCATGGAACGACGGCCTGCTAATTACGTGCCTCTGACCCCGTTATCTTTTCTGCCGCGTGTGGCCAGCATTTATCCTGATAAAGACGCGGTGATTTACGGCAACAGACGCTATAGCTGGGCTCAGGTTTATGAACGGTCAGTCCGGCTGGCCAGTGCGCTTGTCAAAGCCGGTGTAAAGCCTGGTGAGGTGGTCACCGTCATGGCCCCGAACATCCCTGAAATGTTTGAAGCTCATTACGGCGTTGCTATGGCCGGGGCTGTCCTGAACACACTGAATACGCGCCTCGATACAGATACAATTGCTTATATTCTTGACCATGCTGACACCCGTCTTTTGATCACCGATGCGGCATTTGGGGCCTCTATGAAAGCAGCCCTGGCCGCGAGCGAGAACAAACAGATCACCATCATTGATATTGTTGATGAACAGGCAGAAGAGTCGGCAAATGGTGTGCGTCTGGGGCAAAGTGACTATGAGACCTTCCTGAGCGATGCTGACCCTGATTACGACTGGCAGATGCCAGCTGATGAATGGCAGGCCATGTGTCTGAATTATACGTCCGGAACCAGCGGGCGGCCAAAAGGTGTGGTCTACCATCACCGTGGGGCGTATCTGATGGCGATGGGCACGATCCCGGTCTGGAATATGCCGATGCATCCGACTTATTTATATGTTGTGCCTCTGTTCCACTGTAATGGCTGGGGGCATGCCTGGATGATGGCGATTCTGGCCGGAACAACGGTCTGTTGCCGCAAAATTGCTGCAGAAGAAATCTACCCGCTTCTGGCCAACCATAAAGTTACCCATTTTGGTGGCGCGCCTATCGTGCTCAGCATGTTGGTGAATGCCCCTGAAGAGGTGATTAAAACACCAGAACATACGGTGAATATTATGACCGCAGGGG
The DNA here is from genome assembly GCA_937988715.1 of uncultured Alphaproteobacteria bacterium. GTDB lineage: Bacteria > Pseudomonadota > Alphaproteobacteria > Puniceispirillales > Puniceispirillaceae > JADHLI01. Next base: position 19,676 of record CALKIF010000117.1, read on the forward strand.
CTCCGCCACCTGCTGCTATATTGGAACGTATTGAACGCCTTGGCTTTAATGTGACACAGGTCTATGGCCTGACCGAAACTTATGGTCATGTTACCCATTGTGCCTGGAATGACGATTGGGATGAGCTGGATTTCAGCGAAAAAGCCGCGATCAAAGCCCAGCAGGGCGTGCGCTTTACGCATACAGAAGCACTGGAAGTTCTCGATCAGGACACGGGCGCGCCTGTTCCCGCCGATGGCCAAAGCCTTGGTGAGGTTATGTTCAGGTCCAACTGTGTGATGAAGGGCTATCACAAAAATCCTGACGCCACAGAAGAGGCCCTTGCTGACGGCTATTTCAAATCCGGAGATCTGGCTGTTCGTCATCCCAACGGCTATATTGAGATTAAAGACAGGCTGAAAGACATCATCATCTCAGGAGGCGAGAATATCTCTTCTGTTGAGGTTGAGGGCGTCCTGTACCGCTTCCCCGGCGTAGCCTATGCCGCGGTTGTCGCCAAGCCAGATGAGAAATGGGGCGAAACACCCTGTGCCTTTCTGGAGATGAAACCAGGCGAAACCGCAGATGAAGCAGAAGTCATCGCCTTTTGCCGGGAACATCTGGCCGGCTTTAAATGCCCAAAACAGGTGGTATTCACAGACATTCCCAAAACCTCAACTGGCAAGCTGCAGAAATTCATGCTGCGCGCTCAGTTAACCTGAACAAGCAACAGGCATCCCGCCCCGGAGCTTTTATGACAAACACGTATCAGATAGCGGTCATTCCCGGAGACGGCATCGGTGTTGAAGTAACAGACGCAACCCTTGCCGTTCTAGAGGCTGTGGGCGCACGTGTGGGCGGCTATCATCTGTCCTGTTCCACGTTAATGGCTGGCGCGGCCTATTACCGTGATACAGGTCTGGATATTGAGGCAGATGCCGAAGAACGGGCCGCAAAGGCAGATGCGATTTACCTAGGCGCGATCGGTCTGCCCGCGATCAGGGCCGCAGACGGAACAGAGATTTCACCACATCTGCGGTTGCGCGAAAATTTCCAGCTTTATGCCGGTCTCCGCCCTGTCCGCGCCTATAAAGGGGCCCCGCAGGCGCTGAAAGATGAGCGGGCAGCAGAACTTGATCTGGTCATCATCCGCGAATGTACAGAAGGGCTGTTTTATACCGCTGCTGTGCATAACCGTAGCCCAGAGACAAACGCAGATGAAGCCCAAGAAACCTTGCGGCTGACCCGACCAATTACAGAACGGTTATGTGATTTTGCCTTTACCGTCGCCGAACGCCGCAAAGCGCAGGGCAAAAAGGGTGAGGTCACTTGTGTTGACAAAGCAAATGTGTTTCAGGCGTTTGCATTTTTCAGATCTATCTTTGATGAGAGGGCTGCCCAGTTTCCCGCCATTACCACGCGCTATAATTACGTGGATGCACAAGCTCTTGATCTGGTTAAAAAACCCTGGGACTTTGATGTTCTGGTGATGGAAAATATGTTTGGTGATATTCTGTCTGATCTGGCGGGCGGTCTGGTTGGCGGTATGGGCATGGCCGCGTCAGCAGAAATCGGTGATAAACATTGCCTGTTTCAACCTGCCCATGGCAGTGCACCAGATATTATGGGTCAGGATAAAGCGAATCCGCTGGCTGCTATACTCAGCGGGGCATTGATGCTGGACTGGCTGGGTTATCAGGCGGAAAATGACTCTATGATCACAGCAGCACGGCTGATCGAACAGGCGGTTGAGGACGGCTTTGCTGCTGGGGCTCTCCGGCCGATGGAATTCGGCGGTGATATGGGCCTGAACGATATGACAAAGGCGGTTATTGACCATGTCAACACCGCCACCACCGACTGACCAAAAGGATGTAACCATGGAAGATGTTTTCATTCTCTCTGCGACAAGAACCGCAATCGGCGGATTTGGCGGAAGCCTGAAAGACAAGTCGCCCATTGATCTGGGCATTGCGGTGACTGGTGAGGCGATCAGCCGGTCTGGGTTGAATGCCGATGATATTGACCATGGTGTCTATGGCAATGTTATTCACACAGAAGCACGTGATATGTATATCTCACGCTGTATTACCATTGGTGCAGGCATGGCTGAATCAGCCCCGGCACTGACGGTGAACCGCTTGTGTGGCAGCGGCCTGCAGGCCATTGTCAGCGCCACACAGCTTGTTCAGCTGGGCGATGCTAACGCGGCTGTTGCTGGCGGGGCAGAGGTGATGAGTCGCGGCGGCTATCATGTACCGGCGATGCGCTGGGGGGCCCGGCTTGGCCATGCAGAAATGACAGATATGATGCTGGGCGCGTTACATGATCCGTTCGGCCTTGGTCATATGGGGATCACAGCTGAAAATGTTGCCAAGGATTATGATATCAGCCGTGCAGATATGGATGCTTTTGCCCTGGAAAGCCAGAACCGTGCCGCAAAGGCCATAAAGGAAGGCTATTTCAAGGATCAAATCACGCCCATAACCATTAAAAGAAGGCGGGAAGAGATTGTCTTTGATACAGATGAACATGTCAGGGCAGAGACAACTGCAGACGGGCTTGCCGGCCTGAGGCCAGCCTTTGACAAGGACGGCCTGGTAACCGCAGGGAATTCTTCTGGCATCAATGATGGCGCTGCAGCCATTATTCTGGCTAATGCCTCATGTGCGGACAAAGCAGGCAAAACCCCACTGGCGAAGATCATCAGCTACGGCTTTGGTGGTGTGCCGCCGCGGATTATGGGTATGGGCCCTGTTCCGGCATCAAAAATGGCTCTGGAGCGGGCTGGCCTGACCGTCAATGATATTGATCTGATAGAAAGCAATGAAGCATTCGCAGCACAAGCCTGTGCAGTATCCAAGGAATTGGGCTTGCCGTCTGAGATTGTCAATCCAAATGGCGGGGCGATTGCCCTTGGCCATCCGGTTGGCGCAACCGGGGCCATTATCATGACCAAACTGATTTATGAGCTTCACCGCACCGGCGGGCGATACGGCCTGGCAACCATGTGTATTGGCGGCGGCCAGGGCATTGCTGTGATCGTGGACACAAAGCTGTAACAGTCTTAACCTCGCGGATAGTCAGCCCAGCCCAGAGGCCCACCTCTGAACGCCGGAAAGCCAATTCCAAGGATACAGCCGATATCTGCTTCATCAGCGCTGTCGACAATGCCTTCAGCAACTGCCGAGCGGCATTTCTCTACCATCGGCGCCAATAAAGCCGAAACCAAATTATCCAGCTCATCCTGGGGATAATCTGCACGGGCACGAACAGCTTTTTTGTCATCCCAGTTATAAAATCCTGAACCAGATTTACGGCCCAGCTGCCCCGCAGATAACTTATTGTGAAGTACAGAAGAGGCTGTTTGTGACATCCCCAGAACCTGGCCCACATCAAAACAAACATCCAGACCAATCTGGTCACATAACTCAATCGGCCCCATCGGCATACCAAAACCTGTTAGCGCTTGATCAATTTTGTCCGCCTCCTCACCATCTGCCATATGCTCTATTGCTTTGAACAGATAGGGCAACAAGGCACGGTTCACTAAAAACCCTTTCACAGACCTCACTTTGACGGGCATTTTTTTCAACTGTCCAGAAAATTGCATGGCGCGTGTGATCATCTCTTGATCAGATTTACTACCGGCAATCACCTCGACCAAGGGCAGCACAGGGACAGGGTTGAAAAAATGCAGACCAATCAGCCGTTCTGGTGACTGCAGAGCAGAGGCGATATCCTCAATCATAATAGATGAGGTGTTGGTGGCCAAGATGGCCCCTTCTGGCGCAGCCTCTTCAACAGCCCTGAAGACAGCCTGTTTCACCTCAAGACGTTCGGCAACAGCCTCAATGATAATATCTGCTTCTGAAACGCCATTTCCGGCCGGGTCTGCTGTCAGACGCGCTATTGCCGCCTGTATTTTATCACTTGTCTTTAACCGCCGTTCAAACAGCTTGCCTGCGCGGCCCACGGCTTTAGTTATGGCGGCAGCATCCAGATCGCTCAAGGTGACCTGAAAGCCGGACATTGCGGCCACAGCCGCGATATCGCCGCCCATCGTGCCTGCGCCAATAACATGAACATGCGATATCCGGGCCTCACCGCGGGCGGTCTTGCGCACCATATCGTTCAGCATAAATACGCGCCGCAAATGATGGCTGGCCTCACCCAGCAACATCTCAGAAAACCGCTCACGTTCTGTTTTGACCAAAGCACGCCAATCTGCTTTGGAAGCCCGGAAATGCTCGCAAATCAGAAACGGGGCAGGTGTTTGATGAGACTTTAGTCGCGGCAAAACGGTTTGTTCTGCCTGGGCAACTGCTTGTTCAACATCAGCATCTGTCTGCTGATAATCAGGCACCGCTGGCTGGCTCAAGCTGTCTTTTAAAGCGGACCGCAAATGCACAAGCCCTTCACCAGCATCTTCTATCACTGTATCCACCAGGCCCCAGCTGGCGGCCTCTGCTGCCCCCAACAACCGCCCGGACAGAACCATATCCAAAACATGGTCTGCCTTTATCCGGCGTAACGCCCGGCCGGTCCCGCCATATCCTGGCATCAGCCCTAAATGAATTTCTGGAAACCCAAGCCGCGTCTGCGCACCGCCTGTAACCACAATCCGGTCAAAGGCCAGCGCGATCTCCAGCCCGCCACCAGCGGCGACACCGTCAATACCGCAAACTGTCGGGCAGGGCAGGGCTTCAACTGCGCTTAAAATAGCGTCAGCCTGTTCAATGAGCTCATATACATCTTCAGCAGAGGTCAGGTCATCAAATTCAGGGATATCCGCCCCATAGACAAAGCCGCGTTCTTTCCCAGAGTGAAAACATAAACCTGCCAGTGTCCTGTCCTGAGCGATATGCGTCATCACTTCAGCCCATTCCGCCATCACCTCGCGGCGCAAAATATTTACAGAACTGCCGGCGACATCCAGCTCAAGCCAGCCGATATTCTGCTCATCCACGTGATAGGTCCAATGTGTGAAATTGGTCATTTTCCTCTGCCTTCAGCCGCGTTTCCTTTGTTTAAATCGTCCGCGAACACTAGCATGGGCCTCCTGCTTCGTCTATGAACAGAAGATAGGCCTAATTGTTAGATGGACTTCTTGTGACAGGACAAAACATCCCGGATATCCAAACAAAACCCCAAACCCCAGAACAGAATGTGCCTCTTGGGGCGTTTTTCCTGTTCAGCGAAATTGTGATCTCTATGGGGCTTGCGGGTCTGGTGAAACAGATTTCAGGAGATGTGTCTTTTTTTGTCATCATGTTTTTCCGCTATCTTTTATCATTGCCTTTATTGTTTCTTCTGGGCTGGCATCAACGCAAACGAGACCTGCTTCAGGTCGGTCAAATCAAAACGCTGATTGCCCGAATTGTCGTGGGCATGCTGGGGCTGTCCACCTGGTTCAACGCTGTGATCTATTTGCCGATCTCCTTGGCCACTGTGCTGGCCCAGACAATGACGATCTTCATTACGATTCTGGCCCCTTTGATGCTAGCAGAGACGGTCGGCCCACGGCGCATTGCTGCTGTCCTGTTTGGGTTTGTTGGGGTGGTTGTGTTGGTCAATCCGATGGCTGACAGCCCTGTTTTAGCTGTTGCTCCTGTTGGCCTGTTCTTTGGTCTGGCCGCTCCGTTCTTTGCGGCTCTGATGTTTATCTATTTGCGTAAATTGGGGACGTCTGAAGCGCCTATTTCAACCACCTTATGGTATAATTTAGCCGGAACGCTTGTCTTTTTCATTCTGGCTCTGGCAGACGGGCTGCCGATGCCAGACATATCAGCTGAAAATCAGTTTATCTGGTTTGTTTTGATCTTTACGGGTCTGGCTTCCAGTGCCCAGCAATTTTTAATGGCCAAAAGCCACCAACTGGCGTCAGCCACTGTTCTTGCCCCGGTTCATTATTCGGCTGTGCCGGTATCTGTGGTGATCGGCATCCTGTTCTTTAATGAAGTGATCACGCTGACCTTCATTGCTGGCACAACTGTGATCATTGGCTCAACCTGGTATATTTTTCAGCGGGAACAGATTCGCAAAGCAGAACAAAACAGCTAGAGAGCCTGCAGAACACAGATTTTTGAAGTCATGTTATATTCGGTCATATGCGGCCCTATCTCAGCTTCGCGTAAAGCGGCCCGTTCCTGGCTGATCAGCCCCTCAATTTCTGCCTCATAGGCCGGGTTTTCCAATGTGTGATTATTCAGTGAAAACACGAAAAGCCCGCCTGTCTCCAGCTTGGAGATGATCTGACTGATCGTCTCTGGTGGGGCGTGTTTATCAGCGATCACGCCCATGGCCGTAATCGCTGCATAAGCCCCCTTATCAAAGGGAAAGGGGTTATCAAGACTGATCTGCTGAAGAGAGTTGTAAACCCCTTTGAGAAGACTTGCTTTTTCAAGCATTGCCTCTGACAAGTCAGTGCCGTCTACATTGTGAAAGCCGGCCTTGTTCAACGCCACTCCAGACAGGCCTGTGCCGCAACCGATATCAAGAATAAGACTGTCTTTGTTATCCAGATGACGTGATAGGGCATCTGCGCAACGCTGCGGTGTGACATAGCCATGTTCACGCAAAGTTGCCTCATAGCTGTCAGCCCATCCCTGATACAGATCAAGCGTATCATCTGTTGTCTTTAATCTGTAGGCCTGCTTCAAGAACCGATCATCAGCCATATCCCCTCACCTCTCTTCTCTTAACGGCTACAAGAGACGCAAACAGCAAGGGCTGGATCAAAGCTCAGACGTTGCGGGGCAATAGCCTCATCACAAATCACACAATAACCAAAATCCCCAGCTTCAATACGGCTCAACGCGGCCTCTATCGCTTTGATGCGCATCTGGCGACGTTGTTCTGTTGCCAGTTCCATATTTTGCTTCTGCAACGCATCCATGCGCGAGAGGCGGCCAACAGATTGTTGATCCAATTCAACAGGCGCGCGGGCCTCTTTGGATTTGTCACGCAAATCCTGAAGGCTGTCCAGTTCTTCACACAATTGCTGTTTTGCCTGCTCAGCGTTCATAGCGATTTCCCCTTGATATAAGTTCACAATGAGGCCTTAAAAAAATCAAGCCCAAGTTGCCGCTAATGATGAAGCTGTGTATGGTGAACGGTCCACAGGTTTAACCTGATTCTGTCGCCGGAGGTCTGCTGAATGATAGAGACATTTGTTACCATTTTTGTCGTCTATTTTGTCGTCATAGACCCTATTGGGATGGTGCCCTTGTTTGTCGCGTTGACAGGCGGGTTATCAACACGGGCCAAGCTGCGTTTGGCCATAGAAGGCCCGTTCATTGCCGGAATCATCCTTGTGTTCTTTGCCGTGTTCGGGGCGCAATTGCTCACCTATTTAGGCATATCCCTGGTCGCTTTTAAAATCGGCGGCGGGCTGCTTTTGTTTCAGGTCGCGATTGACATGTTGTCGTCTAAACGTCTGCAACGCAAACAAAAGACGGTTTCAGACGCCCCGCATAAAGAAGCAACAGACCCTGCAGACGAGGTTCAACAGGACCCAGAGACAACAGATATTTCTTCGGTTTACCCCCTGGCGATTCCGTTGCTGGCCGGACCAGCCGCGATTGTGTCTGTGATGGTGGTGACCAGTGATACAAACACAGACCCTGAATCCCGCCTGATTGGCCTTGCTGCCTTATGCGCCACACTTTTGCTGTCGTCAGTGTTGCTGTGTCTGACGGCCATCCTCGGCCGCTTTATCAATACTAAGGCAGCAGATGTGGTCACACGGGTTATGGCCATCTTGCTGGCGACATTATCGGTGCAATATGTTCTGGACGGGCTGGCGCAGATAGGTGTGCTGCATCTGCCATAAGCAGACACACCTTATTGCGCTGGCTTCACCATTTGGCCACGATGACCGAAAACCACTTCTTCCCCAGCACGGGGGTGGCGCGGTACGTTCAAAGATAGGAGTAACGATACAGCCGCCATCGCCGCGCCGGACAAAAACACAGCAGCTGGGCTAACCAGCCACAAAAGACCGAAAGCAGCTGGAATGATCACAGCTGCAATATGGTTGATCGTAAAGGCGACGCTGGCCGTGCTGGCCATATCTGCCGGATCCCCGATTTTCTGAAAATAGGTTTTTATCGCGATGGCAAATGCAAAGAACATGTGATCAACAACATATAATGCGGCTGCGGTTGTGCCATCTTCAACAAAGGCATAGGCCACAAACACACCAATCAGCCCTAAATATTCAAACACCAGGGCGGCGCGCTCACCGACCCGGCCTATGATTTTGCCAACCAGAGGGGCCAACCAGATATTAAAGGCGGCGTTCAGCAAAAACAGGGCGGTAATCTGGGTCAGGGAATAACCAAACTTCTCCACCATAAGAAAACTGGCAAAAACAAGGAAAATCTGGCGTCTGGCCCCGGCAATGAACGTCAGCGCATAATAAAGCCAGTAGCGTTTGCGCAAGACAATTTTTCGGGTCTGACGAACAGATTCGGTAAAATGCGGAAACACAAGAAAGGCTGCTATGGCAATCCCGCATGTCGCCAGCCCGGCCAAAAGATAGGTTATCTGATAACTTTCCAAGCTGGTGATAAGACCTGTGGAACTTGCCAGGGCCTGCCAGGACAAATCGGGCAAAGTCATGACATAGGCCAGGAAAATAGCCCCCAAAATCAGCAATTGCGAGAAGGCGCCGACACCATAAATCTGGCCCATTTTTTCTGGTGCGGTCTTTTTATCCAGCCATTGCAGGGTCAAAGACTGGTTACAAGCTTCATAATAATGAAAACCGATAGATGAAATGACCGTTGTGATATACAGCCCGATCACAGTCGGAAAATAACCTGTCAGTGCGACACCGATACCCAAAATAAATAAAGATAACAAAGCCAGCCGTTGTTCAGCGATGACCAACAACAGATAGACCACAAGAAATGACAGAAAGCCTGGTACCTCACGAAGGGACTGAAGGATACCGATCTCGCGGCCCGTAAAAGCTGCTACTTCAACTGTAAAATTGTTGAGCAACACCACCCAGGCCCAAAAGGCCAGCGGCATGCCACCTGCCATCACCATTAACAGAATTTCAGGGCGCGAGCGCCAAGATCGGAGAAGGTGCATCTTTGATTGTCTCTTATCGTTAGACCCGCACAAGCCTGCCTCCGGCCCGCACATTCAGACTTAAGTGATAGCATAAGCTCACTGGCGGTGATATGAAAAATAGCGGTGCATCTTAGAGCCTGTCAATCAAACCAAGGACGTTAACAAACATGTCTGTTTCTGCCTCAACACCGCTGACCGGCATTATGTTAATGCTGGGATTTTGTATCTTTGGCCCAACCATTGATGTGTTTGCGAAGCTGGCTGGACAGGCTGATGTGCCTGTTTTTCAGATATCAGCAGCCCGTTTTGCGGTACAGGCGTTATGTCTGCTCCCTTTTGCTCTCTACTTGAATGTGCTGCGCTGGCCGGACAGACGAGAGGCCGGGTTGCATCTGGTTAGGGGTTTGCTGATTCTGATCGCCACCAGCTTCTTTTTTGCTGCGATTAATCATATGCCAATCGCAGACGCGATTTCGATTTTCTTTATTGAGCCATTCATTCTGACCTTGTTGGGGGCATTATTTTTGGGTGAGACAGTGGGCTGGCGGCGGATACTGGCCTGTATCATCGGCTTTGGCGGGGCGTTGATGGTTATCCAGCCGCAATATGAAACTGTCGGGCTGGCAGCTGCCTTTCCGGTAGGAACGGCTGTCTGTTTTGCCTTTTATCTGCTGCTGACCCGCAAGATGACGCAAGATGCCCATCCGGTCACTATCCAGATTTTCACCTCCTGTGCCGCCTTTATTCTGGTGATGCCTGTTTTACTGGTGATGCGAGACGGGCCGGTTCAGGTTCTGCGTCTTGTTGAGGTCGACAGCTATCAGGTAAGCCTGCTTATCGGGGTTGGTGTTTGTGCCACCATCGCCCATATGTTTTTGACCTCAGCCTTTCGTTATACGGCTGTTGCTATTCTTGCGCCTCTGCAATATCTGGAAATCGTCTCAGCCACCGTGTTCGGTTTTTTCGTGTTTGGCGATTTTCCAAACAAGATAACGTTTCTTGGCATCGCGATTATCATTGGCTCTGGTCTGTATGTGCTGATGCGTGAACGCCAGCTGGAAAAAGCCCGCCAGACAGACCAGACAATATCTCAGTAAGCTGCGCGCCAGCCAAGGCCGCTATCTGTGTCAGCCACTGGTTTATATTCTGCCCCGACATAGCCGTCATATCCAGCCTCATAGATGGCAGGCAGAAGCGCAGGATAATTCACTTCACCGCAATCAGGTTCCGCCCTTTGTGGCACACCGGCTATCTGCACATGACCGATATAGGGCAGATAGGCTTTAAACCTGTTCAGCAAGTCACCTTGCAATATTTGGATATGATAAAAATCAAACATGATCTTCACCCGGTCGCTGCCAACGGCATCAATCGTCCGCGCGGCGGCTTCAACAGACTGAAGATGATAAGACGGCACATCGCGGTGGTTCAGGGGCTCAATCAAAATTGTTTTGCCCGCCTGTTCAGCTCGTTCTGCAGCATAGGCAAGGTTGGCCTGAAACGTCTGTTCGGCGGCCTGGCTTTGATCTGTGATCCCGGCCATGACGTGAATATTCCGGCAGTCAATTGCAGCAGCATAGCTCAGTGCTTTATCTATATAACGACGCGCCTCATCCTCACGGCCGGGCAGCGCCGCTAGCCCGTTTTCGCCCTTTGACAGATCGCCACGCTGTGTATTCAGCCCTAGCATGGGCAGACCTGTTTGGCTGAGGGTTTTGGTGATAATCAGCGGGTCATGTTCATAAGGCCAATGACATTCCACCGCATCAAAGCCTGCCTGAGAGGCTGCCTTTATCGCATCTGGCAAAGTTCTGTCTGTCCATAAGAACCCTAAATTCGCTGACCATTTTATCATTACTGCTGTTTCCTTCCCTCGCCTTGAGGCTCTTAGTATGCACCTTCTGCTGTAACCGGGTCAAAACCCTATCACATGCTGTGCATATGATTAAAAACGATCTAAGCCGTCTGTTTCAGAGGTTAAGCAGGGGTGACAGGTTTGAATTATGTGATAGGCTTTTGACTTATAAATCAAATTACAACAGGTGTTCCGTCAGCGGTCGGGAAGAGGGTCTAATGTCAAAAAAAACAGAAAAGCTGCGCAGTGCCCGTTGGTTTGCCCCAGATGATTTAAGAGCCTTTGGGCACAGGTCGCGGGCCATGCAGATGGGCTATTCGCTTGAAGACTGGCACGGCAAACCTGTTATCGCGATCATCAACAGCTGGTCAGATATCAACCAATGCCATGCTCATTTCAAGTCTCGTGTAGAGGATGTCCGGCGCGGCATTCTGCAGGCAGGCGGCTTTCCGATTGAACTGCCGACGCTGTCCTTATCAGAACCTTTTGTGAAACCAACCACTATGCTTTACCGCAATATGATGGCTATGGAAGTGGAAGAATTGCTGCGCTCTCACCCTGTTGATGGGGCCGTTCTTATGGGCGGGTGCGATAAGACAACACCTGCCTTGCTGATGGGCGCAATAAGCGCAGGCCTGCCTGCAATTTACCTTCCTGCCGGACCCATGCTGCGCGGTAACTGGCGCGGCCAGAAATTGGGGTCCGGATCAGATGCCTGGAAATATTGGGATGAAAGACGGGCAGGAAAACTGACGGACAAACAATGGCAGGAGCTTGAAGCAGGGATTGCCCGTTCTTACGGGGTTTGTATGACTATGGGCACAGCCAGCACAATGACCGCCATTGCTGAAGCCTTAGGGGTCTGCTTTTCAGGCAGCTCGTCCATTCCGGCCGCCGATTCAAACCATAAACGGATGTCAGCAGCCTGCGGAAGACGAGCTGTTGAATTGGTCTTGGGCAACATTACCCTTGATCAGTTAATCACCAAAGCGTCGGTCGAAAATGCGGTTAAAGCCGCAATGGCCTCAGGCTGTTCAACAAATGCCATTATCCATCTGATCGCTATCGCCAGACGTGCTGGTGTGGGGCTGGATTTAGATGAATTTGACAGGCTGGGCCGCGACATTCCGGTTCTGGCCAATATCCGACCCACCGGCGATACCTATCTGATGGAAGATTTCTATTACGCTGGTGGCCTGCCCGGCATGTTAAAGCAAATAGAGGAAAAATTAGACCTGAGCGTGATGACCATTGACGGACGCACATTGGGCGAAAATCTGGCTGATGCCGGTGTTTATGATGAGGATGTCATCCGGCCGCTCAGTAATCCTGTCTACCATGAAGGGTCTCTGGCGGTCCTGCGCGGGAATCTGGCCCCTGACGGGGCAGTGATGAAACCTGCTGCTGCAGAAGCGCGCCTGCACAAACATACTGGACCCGCCATTGTGTTTGACAGCTATCCGGAAATGAAAGCAGCTATAGAAGATGAAAGCCTTGATGTAACTGCTGATCACATCATGGTGTTCCGCAATGCTGGTCCTGTGGGCGGGCCGGGCATGCCAGAATGGGGTATGCTGCCGATACCTGTAAAATTGGTCAAGCAAGGTGTGCGTGACATGCTGCGCCTGTCAGATGCGCGGATGAGCGGGACCAGTTACGGGGCCTGCATTCTGCATGCTGCCCCGGAAGCAGCTATTGGCGGGCCTCTGGCTCTGGTGAAAAACGGCGATATGATTGAGGTGGATGTGGCGGCGCGCAAGCTGAATTTGCTGGTTGATGAGGCTGAATTAGAGGCTAGACGCCGCGCCTGGCAACCACCGGAAGAGACGGTCAGCAGAGGCTATCAATGGATGTCTGCACGTCATATCCAGCAGGCAGATAAGGGTTGTGATTTTGATTTTCTGGAGACCAGCTTTGGAAAAACTGCTGGTGAGCCCGATATCTTTTAACCCCCCTGTTCATCATCTACATAAAGGACCGTAATGGCAGAACAACAGACAGCTTTAATCACGGCGGGCGGGTCTGGTATCGGCTTGCAGATGGCACATCAGTTCCTGGCAAACGGGTATCAGGTTGCAATAACAGATATTGATAAAGCCGCCTTAAACGCCGCGCAACAGGCCTTGCCTTCAGCTATCTGTCTGCAGGCAGATGTTGCAAATGAGGACAGTATGCGCGCGGTTGAACATGAGCTGGACAACCGCTGGGCACGCCTTGATGTGGTGATGGCCAATGCAGGCATTGCTGGTCCCACATCCTATGTTGAAGATGTGACTCTGGAAGACTGGAAACACTGTATCGCTGTGAATTTGGATGGCGCCTTTCTGGCCTGCCGGTATGCAGCCCGCCGGATGAAGCAACAAGGCTCTGGTGTCATTACACTCACCTCTTCAACAGCCGGGCTGTTTGGCTATCCGTGTCGTTCGCCTTATGCTGCGGCAAAATGGGGCATTATCGGGCTGATGAAAACATTGGCGATGGAATTGGGGCCGTCAGCTGTGCGGGTCAATGCCATTTGTCCAGGGGCGGTAGCTGGCGACAGGATGGACAGGGTCATCGCAAATGAGGCGCGCACACGCGGCCTGAGCGAGGAGAGTCTGCGGGCTGGTTATGCGAAATGTGTGTCTTTGCGCCAGTTTGTAAATGCAGAAGATATCGCGGATATGGCGGTGTTTCTGGCCTCAGACAAGGCCAAAACCGTCTCCGGCATGGCTATGGCAGTGGACGGCCATACCGAACAGGTCACGTTATAAATAAGGAAAGGACCTTCTGATGAAAAAAATTGTTCTTACCGGGGCAGCCGGCCGGCTGGGCGGCTATCTGCGTGAGCCGTTAACAAAAATGTGTGATGAGCTGGTCTCCACCGATCTGAAAGAAGCGCCTGACACGCTGTTTTCAGGTGAGCGTTATGTGCAGGCAGATCTGGCAGATTATCAGGCCATGGCAGATATTATCGATGGGGCGGATATGGTGGTGCATTTTGGTGGCCATCCAGATGAATATCCGTTTGAAGATATCCTGCATTCAAATATCATTGGTTGCTATAATATCTGGCAGGCTGCGCATAAGGCAGGGGTTCGCCGTATTGTCTATGCCAGTTCGATACATGCTGTTGGCATGCATCCGAAAACGCTGGCAATTGACAGTGACACACCGCACCGGCCTGACAGCTATTACGGGCTGGCCAAATGCTTTGCTGAAGATATGGCCAAGCTGTATTGGGATAAAAAGGGTCTGGAGACTGTCTGTCTGCGGATTTTATCTTGTGCCACCGTATCCAATGCCCGCGCGCTGGGCAGCTGGCTGTCCTATGATGATCTGATTCACCTTGTGGAACGTTCTGTGAACACGCCTGTTACCGGCTTTGCTGTTATCTATGGCGTGTCCAATAATGACCGCAGTCCAGTTGATAATTCACAAGCCAGCTTTCTGGGTTACCGGCCAAAAGATAATGCCGAACAATTTGCTGAACAGATTTTGGCAGATGCCCCTACCCCTGACCCGCTTGATCCAGATCAGATGTGTCACGGCGGCCCGTTTGCCACAACCGACTTAGGCGAAAGCGGCGTGGCTAAACTGGGCCTTGTGGAAAAGGTGCGCTAAAGCCGGTTTAACGAATGGCAGAAATGTTCTGCGACAGGGCTTGCCCGATCAGCCTTATATCAGAAGCGATTGTCGCAAAGCTGAACCCTCTGTCATAAGCAGACGTCAGATAGGCCGGTGCCCCGCAATGGATGCCGGCCCGTTTGCCATGTTTCTGCGCCGCCGCCAGAATCGTGCCAATCGCTTCGTCCACATCAGGTTCCTGGCGATCAAGCCCCGGTTTATGTCCCATAGACACAGCCAGATCAGATGGCCCGACATAAACCCCTGTCAGCCCTTCTGTTGCGCAGATAGCTTCAACATTTGACAGGGCCTCTACAGTTTCGATCATCGCCAGTGAGACCAGTGCCTCATCCGATTCAAAATGATAATTTGACCCATGGATAAGCGCAGCACGTGTCGGCCCAGACGACCGGTATCCCGCAGGGGCATAGCGCATAGCCCCAACAAAGGCTTTGGCATCTTCTGCTGTATTCACCATGGGGCAGATAATCCCCAGCGCCCCGCCATCAAGCAACTTCATGATGATACCCGGCTCATTCCAGGGCACGCGGGCCATAGGGGTAACCCCAGATGCTGTCATGGCCTGAAACATGGTCAAGGCTGTCTGGTAATCAACAAGCCCATGCTGTAGGTCGATCGTCAAACTGTCAAAATCATAGCCAGCCATAATTTCCGCAGTCACACTTGAAGGGATTGAACACCACCCGTTCAGACCGTTTTGTCCGGCTGCCCATTTATCCTGCAATTTTGTTAATTTCATGGTCTCCCCCGCAAACTCTGCACTCTGATTTTTTGATTAGTCTAAGCCTATCAGGCTTGTTGATAAAACGTCCACTAGTATCCGGAAAACACCAGCCCTTTCCGCCCTGAAACATATCCGCCTGCCACAACCCGGCCGATGATACTTTTTACAGGTAAGATTATATATTTTATTCAAATTTTAATTGCATCAGAATAACAGGCTTCCCAATGAATCTGTAACAGGAGCCTGAACATGAATAAGATATAGCATTTGGAGCTAGTCATACTGGAGCTTATGCTATGTCTGAGCAGCTCAGTGTTTGGCGCAGAGATATAGAAACGCCTGCCCCCGGCCGGGCGCACGGGTAAGGGCTGATTTACTTGTCATACCATCTTTTTTTCAGCTGACGATAGATGAAGATACAGCCGATCCCAACGGCTAAATAAATAAGCGGTGTAAGGTCCATGATGAATGTTCCCGCATGGTTTATTTCTGCTTGTCTAACAGTGCGTTATCAGCCGCAATCTGGCAATGGTCAAGCCGCAAAAATCTGTAGTCAGCAAATTTGTTATAGGCCAAACCTGCTATTTGTCTGATCCCGGGCAGGCTGACAGTGAAACCCAACATCCGCCAGTAAGATAATTGCCGCCAAATCAAAACAAAGGCGTCTACCCCGATATGTAATCGACCTTCTTCGTCGACACCGTGCAGACGGCGAAGTGCGTCTACCTGACTGATTTTTAAGGGCTGAGGCACAGATGGGTCATGCGCGATATCAGCCCAGTGAAACAGACCTTCTGGCGCAATTCGCTTGTAATAGGTGATTTCGCGTGAACACAAACCGCATTTGCCGTCAAAATAGATTGTGATCATATCTGTTGTCCTGTCTTGGGGCTATGCATCGGAATATTTTGCGTCTGTATGCAGAGATGTATTCATTCCGTGACTTGTCAATATCCGGTCTTACAGGCCATGATGACGTTCACTAAATAAATATCCCGCCAAAATGAGGTCACAAATATGACTGATACAGCCACGCCGCACCCCAGGTTTGTCTATAAAATTTGTTCAACAGAGCTGTGGCAGCAGGCCTGTAATGACGGCCAGTTTACAGGCGCACCAATTGATCTGACGGACGGCTTTATTCATTTTTCAACAGATGCTCAGATGGCAGAAACCGCAGCCAAACATTTTGCCGGACAAACAGGTCTGAAACTGCTGCAGATTGATACATCTGTTGTAGAGATAAACTGGGAAGTGTCACGCGGTGGTCAGTTGTTTCCGCATTTATATGATATCCTACCTTTATCTGCTGTTCTGCAGGTCTGGAACCTCCCCCTTGGCAAGGAC
This sequence comes from uncultured Alphaproteobacteria bacterium, assembly GCA_937988715.1. Classification (GTDB taxonomy): domain Bacteria; phylum Pseudomonadota; class Alphaproteobacteria; order Puniceispirillales; family Puniceispirillaceae; genus JADHLI01. The sequence goes on from CALKIF010000117.1 coordinate 36,292, forward strand.
GGCGTGCATCAGTTTCCTGATGTCAGTTGACGCACACCGGCATCAGGCATATTGCCCGGCAACCCACCCCGAGGACCAGGCCCATTGGAAATTATAGCCGCCCAGATGGCCGGTCACATCTATCACCTCACCAATGAAATAAAGCCCCGGGCATGAATTCGCTTCCATGGTCTTGGACGACAGGGCGGCGGTATGCACCCCGCCAAGGGTAACCTCTGCTGTGCGGTAGCCTTCTGTGCCCGAAGGCACCACCTGCCAATTATGAACGACATCATGAAGCCGGCCTATATCAGCTGAACTTAAGTCAGCAATCCGGCCAGTTATTCCTTCTCTGTCCAGAATTGCCGCCGCCAGACGACGCGGCAAATGACGGCTTAAAAGCGTCAGAATATCTGCCCGGCCCTGTTGTTGCTTGGCTGCGGCAATATCCTCTGTCAGGTTTATCTCAGGCGCAAGATTGATCAGCAACGCCTGCCCATCCTGCCAGTAGGAGCTGATCTGCAGCACAGACGGCCCGGACAGGCCGCGATGGGTGAACAGCAGCCCCTCTCTGAAGCTGGTCTGCCCGCACCGCACCACTGCATCAACAGACAGGCCAGACAGCGACTTGCAAAACCTGAGCAGATTATCTGTGAAGGTCAACGGCACAAGGCCGGCACGAACATCTGTTACGGGCAAATCAAACTGGCGGGCCAACTGATAGCCGAAATCAGTTGCCCCAATCTTGGGAATAGACAGCCCGCCGGTAGCCACAACAAGGCTGTCTGCCTGTATCCTCATCTTGTCTGTTTCGATAACGAATTTGTCCTGGTCTTTTGTGACAGCAGAAACCTTTATCCCCTGATGCAGATGAACGCCTGCCTCCAGCACATTTTGTTTCAGCACATCGATAATCTGTTGCGCGGTGTCATCACAAAACAGCTGGCCCAGCTTTTTTTCATGAAAGGCAATGCCCGCTCGTTCAACCATGTCAATAAAATCATACTGGGTGTACCGGCTGAGCGCAGATTTACAGAAATGTTCATTTTCAGACAGAAAGGATGAGGGGTCAGCAAATAAATTGGTGAAATTACAACGCCCGCCCCCAGAAATGCGGATTTTTTCAGCCAGCTTATGGCTGTGGTCAAGTAGACATACATGTCTGCCTCTGCGACCTGCTTCAGCTGCGCACATCAGACCAGCAGCCCCTGCCCCGATCACCACCACATCAAAAGACCCTGTCATAACCCGTCACTATCTGCTTCGCCTGATTGACCAGTGATGTAGCATGGACTAGGCTGGCGCGGCAATTTTGTTTCATAAATAACCTGCAGAAATATAAGAACGCAGCTGATGGAAAATCCCACACCAGAACAGATGACCGCCATGATTGAGGCGATTTTCGATAAGGCAGACAGCCTTTTACAGACGCATGATCTGGCCCCGCCGGGTGATCTGACTGGGTTTACCGAACTGTTACGGCTGGTGTTTGATGATGACGCCGCCGGGCGCACCATTTTTGCCAGTTTTGATGACAAACTGCTGAAAACATTATGGGAAATTTATCAGAAACGGTCATCTGAATGACAGGTGACTTTCTTACATTATTGCTGGTTGGTGCCGCCGCAGGCGGCTTTATTAATGGGCTGGCCGGATTTGGGACGGCGCTGTTTACAATTGGGTTCTGGCTGCAAATTCTGCCTGCTGTTGAAGCTGTTGCCCTGATCCTGAATATGTCTGTGGCAACAGGCCTGCAAGGCGTATGGCTGGTCAGACAAGAAATTCTGACCAGACCAGGCCGGATTGCCCGCTTCTTGCTGCCAGCTATATTTGGTGTGCCTTTGGGCATTCATATCCTCAGCTTTATTGATACCAATATCCTCAGGCTGATTGTGGCCGGTTTCATGATCAGCTATGGCGGGTTTTTTGCGTTCCGTTCAGCTCTGCCTACCTTTACGTCCCCGCCAAAGATACTGGACAGCGTGATTGGCTTTTTTGGCGGGATCTTGGGTGGTGTTGCCGGTCTGTCAGGGGCCCTGCCGACTTTCTGGTGTTCATTGCGCCCCTGGCCAAAACGCGAGACTCGGGCAGTCCTGCAACTCTTCAATGTGGTTATTTTGTCTTTGGCTATTTTGTTTTTGGCTGCCCGCGGCGTCTATACAGAACAGTTGCTGATCTCGTTTTTGGTGGCGCTTCCGGTCGGGCTCGCCTCTGCTTATGCTGGCCTGCTTATTTTCAAACGGCTGGAAACAGACAGCTTCAGGCGCTTATTGATCATATTGATGCTGGTGTCAGGCTGTGTGCTGCTGGTGCGGACCTTGGTTTAGATCAGCTCATCTGTGCGGTCATCTGTTTCACCATAGCGTTTCAATGTGGCTGGCCGTGTGCCCTCATACAGCCCCTCCAGACCAGCGGCAATTTTTGCATTCTCACGCTCAAACAGAGAGTTACCCTGAAGGTCACTTTCGACAATGAACGGGCCCATTTTTTCAACATCAATAACCCACATAGCCTGCGCCAGACCCAGTTCGGTGTGCCAATGCACATCTGCAACCCCTTTTACCCCCCGTCCCAGAAGGGCCCCTGTACCATAACCGACTGTGGTCAGGTAAATCGCCCCGTTTGGGACAAAATGTTGTTTGTAATCTGCTGTGCTCATCCCGCCCTTACCGATGATCAGCTTTGCCCCGGTCTGGGCCATCCAGTCGCCAATCCATTTTGAAAACCGAAATGAGGCGGTAGCGGTCACTGACCCCAGATTAAAACTGCCATCTGCATTCATAGAGGCAGCTGGTGAGCAGTGAAAATTAGCGGCACTGCGCTGCGGCAAATCAACCGGCAGGTTGGCCTTATCCTCAAGCGCCCGTTTATAGACCCCTTCACGTGCGGTATAAATGGTCCCGTCAAGATACACCACATCGCCAAGCCGCAGCTCAGCAAGCGCGTCTTTTGTCGGGTTCGTGCTCAGCCTGATTTGGCGTGGCTTTGCCATGATGTGTCCTCCCAATCGATTGTCTCACGCCGTTGATAAGGCGTGAACCAGTCAGGGTCTGTGCGAAACTCTACCCGGCCGTCTGCATGGATCCGGGCGACTGCCCGCCGTGAAGACAAACAGAACGCATGCACCGACATCTGCATCCCCCCGGTGTGGCAATAACCAACCTCAATATGACAATCAATGACCATGGATTTACCAACAAACCCCATCGCGCCCATACCAATGGAATTGCCTAGCTCTTTGAATTCGCGTTCAAGGGCCGCAATTTTGGGGTCTGGGTTTTCATCACCCACCACACGCAGGCAGGCGGCCCTTTTGCCCAGAACCATACAGGCATCCTTTGTGCCGCCCAGCCCGATACCGATAATCGCAGGTTGGCAGGCCAGTCCGCGTTTGCCAAAGGCGATCAGACTGTCCAGATAGAACCGCTTGATCCCCTCAATACCATCTGACGGGAACAACATCCGATAATCTGTTCCAAACAAGCCGCCCTTGTGAACAGTGATCAGATCAATCCACTCTCCACCCGGTTCAAACCCATATTCAATTTCTGGAGCACCAATGCCGACATTATTATCATGATCTGTCCGCCATAAGGGATGGACGCGGTTTGGCCGCAACGGCACAGACTGTGTTGCATTCGCGGTTGCTTTTCGTAACGCCGCCTCAAGAGCGACAGGCCCGCCCTCTATCTGGGTTTCATTTCCCATTTTCACATACCAGCGCGGCGTGCCTGTATCGCCACACATCGCGCTTCGGTCTTGTTTTGCTGCCTCATAATTCTGCAGCATTGCCTCAAGCACAAAAGACGATAAATCTCCGTCTTCATCCTCGGCCGCCCGTTTCAGACCGTTCAGATAGTCTTCGGGGATTTCGATCGCCGCCTGTTCCATCAGCGTCTCAGCTGTGCTTTGAATCGTCTCAATTGCGATCACATCCCGCTCCTGTTTCTTTAAAAAAGACAATGGTTGGGAAAAACCTCAGCCAACAAGTGATTCAGGCTCATCATCTGGCAAGACTGTTTCCCCAGGTCTCACGATTGTAAACGCCACCGCCTCTCGTGTCACTTTCAGATCTTCACCAGACTGACGGATATTGGTGAAATAGGACTCTGCCAGGGCGCCTGTGTCGGGGAAATCTTCCCGGAAATGGGCCCCCCTTGAATTCTCTCTCATCAAAGCTGCCTCAGCAATCACTTTGGACATATCCACCAGATTGCGCAAATTCAGCCAGTCATGCCAGGTCAGGTTAAAGGCGCGTGTGCTGTCATCAACACCGCTGTCATCCAGCTCCCGGCTGATCGCCTCTAACGCGTCCAGACCATGATTGATCCCAGCCGCAGTGCGCATCACGCCAACATCATCCCACATAACCTGACGCAACTCTTTGCGCAGTTCAGCCAGCGGCGCAGCTGGTTTCGCAAATGGCTGACAAGCCCGCATCATCTCTGCTTCCAGAACACCTTCATCTGGATCACGAAGGGTTGTCATGGAGTTCGCATCACGACCCATAACATCACCGGCAACACCGCCATAAACAGTTGAATTGGCCACGCCGTTCCCGCCCAGACGATTTGAGCCATGCGCACCGCCCGCATCCTCACCGGCGACATACAGGCCAGGTAATTCTGTGCGCGTATCCACATCAACCACAACACCCCCCATCAGATAATGGGCGGTGGGAACAACCTCAACTTTTCCTGCGGCGAGATCAAAGCCGCTATCCGCACAGCGTTTCACCATGCCAGGGAATTTTGAGCGCACAAAATCAGGGCCAAGATGGCTCATCGAAATATACACACCGCCATTAGGTGAGCTGTTGTTTTTGCGCATTTCAGAATAGATGGCCCGGCTGACCACATCACGTGTTGCCCGCTCGCCTTTGACATCATAGTCGAACATAAACCGGTGATCTTGACTGTTCAGCAATTGGCCTCCTGCCCCACGCAGCCCTTCTTCCAGCACCGTGCCGGTCATCCGCGTATGGTCACCAGCCAGAAGCCCGGTCGGGTGAAACTGAACCATTTCCATATCCCGAAGCGGCAGCCCTGCCCGCAAGGCCATAGCCTGCCCGTCCATGGTCTTGTCGCCAGACGGTGTCTGGTAACGATACATGGTGGGCCCGCCGCCCATCGCCATCAATACAGTTTTGGCCCGGACAAACCGAAATCTGCCCGTACGCATATCAATAAACAAAACCCCTGACAGCCCCTCACCGCCAGATGCTGGGATCAGGGCCAGTGCCCGATGTTCCTGCAGCCTTTCAACCGGGCGGCTCAGGACCTGTTCCATCAGCCTGTTGATAATCTCAATGCCGGTCAGATCGCCTTTATGAACAGTCCGGTCAGCGGTCTGCCCGGCAAAGGCCTTTTGGTGCAAAGTGCCATCAGGATTACGGTCAAAGAAACAACCCACCTCATTTTCAAGTTCGGTAATCCGCTCTACCGCCAATTCACATAACCGCCAGGCCATATCCTGATTTGGCAGCCATTTGCCGCCAATGATGGTGTCCATAAAATGGCGTTCGACCGTATCCCCATTTCCCAGCGCAACATTATAACCGCCCTGAACCATTCGGGTACACCCGCATTTACCGATCAGACCTTTGACCGCCAGGGTCAGCTTTTGTTCAGGGGCTGTTTTCTGGGCATGAAGAGCGGCGAACAACCCTGCCCCGCCAGACCCTATCACCAGAATATCTGTATCATGCCGATCTATAGACCCAAGGGAAATGTTAGCCATAACTTACCGCCGAAAAGAAAAACAAAGTTGCTACACCAAAAGATAGGGCAAGCGCCGCCGCGGCCCATGTTTTTTGTGCAGGAGACCAGGGCAACGCCTCTAGCGCCATAAGCCGCAATCCACCAAACAGATGCGCCCCAAGCAAGAACACCAGCCCATATTCCGCCAGCTTAACATACCAAAAATCGGTCCATTTCAAAAACCCATCCAGCGCGGCTGGGTCGTGCAAGGCTTGTGACAACACCCAGAAATGCAAGGGCAGAAAAACCGCCAGCAGCACACCGGACAGACGGTGAATCAGAAAAGCTGACCATAACAGATGTCGACGATGTGCAGGCAGCAAAGGATGGGTCATGACGTCACCGCATAGACAGAGGACAGGCCAAGTCCCAACAGAACCAGACAAAGGGCCCAGCTGATCCCGTCGAGAGCAACACCGCGCAGACGCGCCCATTCAAACAGAATTGTGCGCACACCAATCGCGGCATGCACGGACACAGCCACGACAAACAAGCCGTAAAACAAAGCCCAAAACAGGCTGCCCTGAGTACGGCCCAAGATTTCAGAAGCAGACAAGCCCCCCTGAACCGCATAGATCATGACCGCAATGTGACCCAGCACAAGCGGGGCCATGATCAGCGCTGTCAAGCGCTGCAGAAGATAAAGACGCGCTGTTATCATTTCTTCCCCGTGATAAATTTCTTAAACGCATGTCCGGCAGCTTTACGTTTTAAACTGGCGATTGATGCTGACGGGTTCAGCTCATTCGGACAATAGCGTGAACAACTTTGCTGGGCATGACAATTATGACAACCCGCGTGGCTGTTCACCGCGTCAAATATCTTATCTTTGTGGCTGGTTTTTACATCATTCACCAGTGACCAGGCTCTGTTCAGTGCAGCAGGCCCAAAATAGTCAGAATTCGCCCCCACCACATCACAGGCCGCATAACACACGCCGCAATTGATGCATTCAATAGCGTCATTTGCCTCTTGGCGTTCGCTACTGCCCTCATCAATCTTCTGGATTGGATCATGCCGGCTTGCGGTCGGGTGATGAACACCGCCTGCACGGACCCATTTATCAAAAAACGGGTCCATATCTACCACAAGGTCCTTGACCACCGGCAGATTGCGCAATGGCTCTATGGTCAAAGATTTTGAGGCACCGGTTACTTTTTTGACATGTGTTCGACATGTCCAGCGCGGCTCTCCGTTCACCAGCATGCCACAGGACCCGCACATGCCCACCCGGCAAGCAAAACGATAGGACAAGGTCGGATCAAGATAGTCTTGTATATAGCTGACCACATCCAGAACGGTCTGGCTGTCCTGTTCAGGGACATCAAACGTTTGGTCCTGACTGTCGTTCGCGGTACCTCGCCTGACCGTTACGGACAGCACGTTCTGCTGGTTTGGCATTCTCAAACTTCTTTTAACATTTCACTCGATTATAATCAGGTATGAGAGGGTACAAAAAACCTGACAATTTAAGTGTAGGATGAATTTCGACTGGCAGAAAGAAAAATTAAAAATTTGCAATTTAGAAAAAATTTGCTTCAATCTGAGTCCTAAAATTCAACGGAGGAAATAATGCAACTTAGAAATTTATTATCAGCGACCGCTGTCGCGTCAATGATGGCGCTGTCAGTTTCAGCTGCCAATGCCTTTGAATGTAAGGTCAAAGACGCAAGCATGGACAAGCCAGGCGGGTTTCCTGACCGTGCGCTGACCATGATTGTGCCTTACGGCCCTGCTGGCGGTTCAGGCCAGGTTGCCGCGGCTATGGCTGAGGCAGTCACTGAGCTGACAGGTGTATCTATCAACAGAGACCACAAGTCAGGCGGGTCTGGTACAGTGGGCATGACAGCCTATATGGCTGCGCCGACAGATGGCTATACCGTTCTTGAGCATATTGATGATGCCTCATCAGCGCATGCGCTTGATTCAAGCCGCCCGCATCCAGCTGAAGATTTGATCCCGCTGGTAACATCACAAGTCACATTTTCGCAGATTTACATCCGCACAAATGAAACCAGATACACAGACTGGCCATCATTTGTTGACTGGGTCAAAGCCCAGAACGGCAAGGCCACCATTGCCAATGTGTCAAAAGAAGGGTCTATGGAACGGGTAACGATGAAGTTCATCACCGATGCCAGTGACATGACCATTCAGCAAATTTCTTTCGATAAAGGTGCACCACGTTATGGGGCATTGCTGGGCGGCCAGGTTGACGCTTTGTTTGAACAGCCAGGTGACGTGCGCAAGTTTCTGGATTCAGGCGACTTCAAGCCTATCCTGACCATCTTTAACGAACGTCCCGGCGTTTTTGCTGACGTGCCGACACATAAAGAAATGGGCATGGATTTCGAACCGCTGCTGCGTTTCCGCGGATTTTATGTGCATAAAGGCGCACCGGCTGACCGTGTTGAATGGCTGCAGTGGGCGTTTCAGCGTGGCTATTGTCAGGACAGCTATCAGAAGTTCAATGAGTCAAAATTTATGACTGTGATCGACAGCTATCGTGATACCCAAGGGTCAATTGAACTGATCAACACCACCATTCCGCAGTACCGCGAAGTCTACAAACAGATGGGCCTTAACGTTAAGTAAGGACAGCCATCAAATTCAAGGGCCGACTGTGCGCTATACGGTCGGCCCTTTCCTCACCTGCACTAGACTATCTTTTTATTTTCGGTACATTATCTTATGGGTAAGTTAACAAAATCACACCTGATAGAAAGCGCTGTGTGGCTGTCTATTGCAGTCATATTTTTCGGATTTTCGTTTGAATTCAATCAACCGATTGAAATTTACATTTTCGGGGCGACCGGCTGGCCACGTGTGGTGA
>CALKIF010000118.1:0-3902 GCA_937988715.1 uncultured Alphaproteobacteria bacterium
GCTTGAGGGATGAAAATTTCAATGCAGGGGACGTCAAACAGCCATGTTTCCGCATGATAAAAAATCAACAAACTTCATCTCCGGCCAGACCATCTACCCGCCTGCCTGTCACGTACAAAAACACAAACATTTACCGGCTTTTCACTAAAACGTGAACAGGAGACAGACATGGCTGAAGCAAATACATGCGGCTGCGGGCGCAGCCCGACAGGAAAGTGCTGTGGGTGGCACAATCTGAGCGAAGAACAATACGCAGAAAAAAAAGCCCAATGGGAAGCCAGACAGGCGGAAAAAAAGGCCAGCTGAATATAAAGAAGAGGCTGAGTGCCGTTAGAAGGTAAAATATAGGCACGACACCCAGCGTATCTTCTCTTGCAAAGTGATTGCCAGTTTAAAAAAAAACCTCGGCTCTTGGCTGAGGTTTTTTTTGTTTTTTTACTCACTTTGGGGATACAGGGGGCATGCCTGCCCGGCAAGCCTATTTCCTGGCTTTGAAATGTCGCCTGATTTTGCTGAACACAAAGGCCGCAAACAGCACCACCCCTGCTAAAATAAAGGTATCAGCATGCGATACACGCTCGCCACTGAACAACGCGCCAATTGTTGTGAAAATATCCATAATGCCGGCCCTCCTGTCCGCCAGCATAGGCGATTCATCCTGTGATGGAAAGAGGCGCCCTCGCCGCGTTAAAATAACGAGAGAACAGCTTCCGGCGGCCGGCCGATAACAGCCCTGTCCGCTGTGACCACAATCGGCCGTTCGATCACCTTTGGATAACGGACCATCAGCCTGATCAGCTCAGCCTCATCCAGCTGTCCGGCAGCAGAAAAATGCGCTTTATACTCAGCTTCATTTTTGCGCAGCAGATCTGCAGCCGCCATACCCAGCTTGCCCAGAATATCTGTCAGCTCAGATATCGTCGGCGGGGTGTCCAGATACAGAATAATGTTTGGCTGACAGCCTCTGCCTTCGATCAGCTGCAGGGTTTGCCGTGATTTACTGCATCTCGGGTTATGATAAATAGTCATCTCATCCATAACAGGCCTCAGGAACTTGCTGTATAATGGTGAAACCGTTCTGCACTGATGTTGGCCCCGCAGGCCAGAACCCCTGCCCGCCTGCCCTTCAGCTCAGACCGGAGCGGGCCAAGAGCCGCGCCCAGAGACGCCGCACAAGCGGGCTCAACAAACAAATTCAGCCTGTCACGCATCTGCAGCATGGTCTCTGCCATCACCTGATCATCAATCGCGATCACCTCATCAACATAGGCTCTGGCCAGCTCAAATGACTCTCTTAATGCTGACGGGGCCCCCAGACTGTCCGCAATGGTCTTCACCTCTGCCAGAGCTTGCGGCTGTCCGGACGCAAAGCTTTGCTGCAGGCTGTTTGCGCCTTTCGGTTCAACCCCGATAATCTTTGTCAGCGGGCTGGCCTGTTTAATCGCTGCCGCCATGCCGGCGATCAGACCGCCGCCCCCGACAGGCAGAACAACAATCTCCAGCCCGGCCGCATCTTCGATAAATTCTGCCCCGCATGTGGCCGCCCCGAACGCCATATTCAGATCATTAAAAGGGTGCAGAATTTTCCGCCCTTCCTGCCTTGCCACCTCTTCCAGCAGCACAGCGGCAGCGGCAATATCCTCAGCCAGAACCACATCTGCGCCCAGCCCCTGACAGCCCTGAATGCGCAGCGGGTCAGCTGCTTTCGGCATAATCACCTTGGCCGATACACCGCCTTGCCGTGACGCCCAGGCCACAGCCAGCGCGTGATTGCCGCCACTGAATGTCGCCACGCCTGATTTGGCCTGTTCCCCTTCAAGCCAGTCCACGCCAAGCAGCGCGCCTCTGGCCTTGAATGAGCCTGTATGCTGAAACAGCTCCAGTTTCATGAAAACCTCACTGCCCTCAGGCAGCAGGGCGGCGATTTTACTGCCCTGCAGAGGCAGAACAGGCGTTCTGATCACGCGCCCTTCTAAGGCGTCTTGCACCTCGCCCAGCCGTTCAATATAAAACCCGTTCATCGCGTCTTGCCTCACTCACCTGTGCGTCTTATCTGGCAGAGCAGAGGCTGTCAGCCTTTCATAAGCTTCATCTGTGAAGGCCAGCTCTTCATTGCTTTCTATATCAAACAAGGACCGGTCAATTTTTGACAAGGCCCCCAGATAGACATGAACAGCTTCAGACGCTGTATCACTGACGCAAGTCACCCCATGGATTGCATCCGCGGGCAGCTGAATAACCTCTCCTGCCCCCACCTCTGTCTGTTCCGCCTGCTCTAAATTTCCTGTGTCTGAACGGGTAAACACATCATTTCGCTCAATCCCGCGAAACACGCCGATTGTGGCTGACATAAGGTGATTATGCGGCGGCACGCTCTGGCCGGGCAGAAACCGGCAGAACCAGACAGACACGGTCTCATCTTCAAATAAAATCACATCATTATCTTCAAAATCAGGACAGCGCGCCGCGGCCTGTTCAGGATCACGCACAAAGTCCTGCAGCACGGCCCTTACCGCCTGTTCTGCTTCTGCTGAACGGGCAGCATCAATAATCTTTTGCAGCAAATCATCCATGACAGAGGCTTTTTTTATATCTGAGGTGAGCACGCAAGAAAAAACGCTGACGAACTGCCCAAACCTCGCATAGACAGCAGATCACGACAATAGCTGGTTTTAAAAAAACCTGTGGCCGGACCGGGCCGCTCATAGAAAAGCTTTTAAAAAAATTTAAGTCCTCGCTCCTCTTGCGGCATGGCCCTTGCACACCCCTTTCCCATGACCGATACAGATGACATCTCCCCTCTTGATCCGATAGAGCTGACTGAACAAGCCATCCGCTGCCTCAGGGAAGGAAATCTGGAAGATGCCGCACGCTATCTGAAAGTGGCGAAATCCCAGATCACTGACAAGCTGGTTGAAGGCGACCCGGTACCGTTACGGCGAATAAGCTCAAAAGATGTCATTAAACACTAGCCGTCAGTGCTGAACGCGCACAAAAGACCTTTATACTTTTCGGCAGGCAAAACAGGGTTCCGTCAGGGAATAAGCCCGGCGCCGATTACGCCATATCGTGGAACAGATTCACTTTTCCTTTTCAGAGCCGCACTTGTGTCTGCCACCCTTAATTTCAGTAGGCAGGGGTGTTGAGCGACAGGCTGAAGCGGGGGATCCGTTGCTCCCGCGCACGGCTGATTTCCTTGAGGTCGTGCGAACCCCCTTCTTACCTTTAAAAGCTGTGCTCTTCACTTAGACTGTTGAGGGGGAAGACGAAACAGCTTTGGGCGAGGCTGCTTGTGAATGGCTTTTGCTGCTGTTTAGACCAAAACACAGCTCCGAAGCTTGGACATTCACCGGAGGGCCTCGCCCTTAATCTTTACAGCCGCAGATAGCCCATTGCACCGCGATTGTGCCTTGAAAATCATACCGCCCTGTTAAACTTCTTCCCCGTCTGCGCCGTAAGAAGTTATGAAGGGAGGATAAGATGGAAACACATTTTCAACAGCTGCCGGCAAGCAAATATAAACCACGGCCAAAACCGAGCACGGACTGGATTACACGGATTCTGACTGTTCTGGCCAGGGCCAAGCCTGAAAAACCCTAGCGCACTCACGATAGCTCATAGATATGGGCGTCCACCTCTGAGCCATTCTCCAGATAAACTTGTGTGAGGGCACGTCGATAGCCCGGCCCTTCAGGCTCATCACTCTTCCCGGCGTCTGTGAACCTGTTCAGCCAGACAGCGCACGGCCCTCGCCTTATGGCAAGCCATGCTGAACCCGCGCAAACAGGAAATTTGTGACCCTTGGGAAGGCGGCCTCTTTTGGGCATAACAATAAATAAAAGGAAAGAAATGGCGACTCCGGGAGGACTCGAACCCCCAACCTGCTGATTAGAAGTCAGCTG
>CALKIF010000119.1:0-20378 GCA_937988715.1 uncultured Alphaproteobacteria bacterium
CCGGTGGTTACGCCGCTTCGGGCTCACTTGCGTCTTTTTTCGGATCACTGCCTTCAGCTTCCGCATTCAGGTCAGCCTGGGCTTCTTTAATCAGGGCTGCAAGGCGCGCTTCTTCAGCTTCATCAATCTTTGGTTCCGGCACATGCGAGAATGCAAACCGGCATTTTTCATCAAACCGGCGCAAGGTTTCCTGGGCTTCACGGGTTGAGCGTTCAGCAAAGATAAACCAGAAATAATGTTCAAGATACAGGCTGTAACCGCGCATCAGCTCGGTCTGGGCTTTGTGGAAATACACACATAACAGCACATAAACCAGACCAAACAACGCCAGATTGATAAAGCCAGAGACAACATATGTTGCCAGCACCACCCCCAACGGGGCCCACATGCGGTGATAAAGCAGCCAGAACAGAGGCGCAACCGTGGCATAGGGCGAATAGTCTGTGCGATACAGGCGCACACGCCTGCGCATATCGCGCAAAGCTTCAAACGGAAAGTAAGTGTCTTTCGGGCCGATATCATGTTCTGGCTGTTTTTCCAGAATCTGGGCCACATCCTCATCAGAGGCATAGCGGTAGCCACAGCCGATCGGCTGATCGACAAACACTTCAAAAAACTCACCTTTGCGGAAAATGGTGAACAGGGCCGGCAGTTCTTTATAAGAGGCAAGAGTCTGATCAAACCTGTCAATATCCCAGGTGATCGGATTGCCGTCTACAGCCACAAACACATCCCCTGCTTTCAGCCGCAGATCGCGCCCGTAAGACAGACGGCCAACCGCTTCAATCGCGATAAAGGACGGGCCTTTATCGGTCTGTTCGGCCTCGCTGTCTGCGGCGGTGTTTGTGGTGCTGTCTTCAGCCATTAATTCAGCCTGCTGTTCTGCTTTGGTTGAGCCTGATCTGTCTTAAGGAAAGCTGATCTTATCCTGCTGGACTTCAAGCAGGCGCAGGATTTTCATATTCTGGCCTGCCAGCATCTCTACCTGAGCAGAGGTGTTCTGCTGGGCAGCAGACAAAGCGCCAATCTCCGCATTATTGACCAGCTTGCCTTCGACATTCTTAATTGATTTGCCCAACGCCGCTTCCATGCTGGCCAGTTTCACCGCCAGCTGGTTATTCTGGCCCATCGCCTTGGAAATCACTTCAGTTGACAGGCTTTCAGACAGGGCCTGATTAGAAGCCGCCATCGCTTCAGCAGAGGCTTTCATCTCATTTGTCAGTGTCTGAGAGGTCATTTCGATCAGCTGCATCATCTGGGTCATTTTATCTGATGATTCCTTGTTCAGCGCGACCAGTTCGGCCTGTTGTTCAAGGGCCACATTCAGATCCGCCAGAACCGTGTTCAGCTCGTCAATATTTTCAGCAAACACCACCAGCCCTTCGCGGTTGGTCTTGGTCATCAGGCGCAGCTCGCCCAGTGTTTTAAAATATAAAACCGCAGAAAAGCCAATTCCCGCCACAGCCGCGGCCATCGCCGTCACAAAAGTGATGGTGGTATATTTATGAATCTGAGACACTTTGCTCTCCAGCTTTTTATGTTCACGTTTAACCTGACTGTATTCAGAGGTGACGTCGGTTGCCGCATCTGCCGCATCCAGAGCCAGCTTAATGCTTTCCTGTACCGAATTCAGTTCGCTAGACATTGATCTCAATCCTTATCCAAGCTTTTGGTGAACAGAGCCCGCGCCCCGTCCCGTTTATCCCGTGATATCCACTTCACCCGGACGTTTTTTCCTGGGTTTTGACCGCAGGGCTTTCATAGACGGGTTGGCTGTATAATATGCACATTGCATGCCAGTTGCCTCATACACGGTCTGGGCAGGCAGGTTTTTGCCTTTGAAGCCGAATTTGCGGCAGCCCCAGGGCCGGTTCGGATCATAAGTGATGAAAAAATGCTGGCAGCCATGACAGCTGATACGGAATTTTGACAGGCTTTTCACGGCGAACCTCTCAGCTTTTCCACCAGATCATGAATGACAAACCGCAGACCACCCGCAAAACAGGCCAGAGCACAAACCCCCAGCCCCCAGCCGCGCAGGCCATATCCTGCGTCAATATAGTCTTTTGCCTGCAGGGCAAAAAATGCCGCCAGCACAAAATAACAGACCGTGCTGATCAAAGTGCCGACTGTGCGTTGATGAGATTTACGCGTCATAACCGCCTCTCTGGTTCCGGTCATCTCTCATGGACTGGCCGGTTTCTGTGAACTGCAGATCTTCTGGAATATCCACCTCAGGTTCAGCCAGAGCTTCTCCTTTATCTACACGATACAGATAGGCCAGCACAACCGCGACCGCCTGATAGAGCTGTTCGGTAATTTCTGCGCCAATCTCGCCAGTATAATACAAGGCCCGGGCCAGAAGCGGCGAGCGGAACACCGTGACATCCGCGCCTTTTGCCCGGTCAATAATCTGGTGTGCCATATTGCCCCGGCCCATCGCCAGAATGCGCGGCGCTTCTGATGAGCCCACTTCATATTTCAAGGCCACCGCAAAATGAGTCGGGTTGGTGATCACAGCTGTTGCATTCGGCACATCATCCAGCGCGGCCTGCTGGCGGCCGGCATTGGCCGCTGTTTCCATCTGCATCCGGCGGATCTTGGCTTTCACCTCTGGCGAGCCTTCGGTCTGTTTATATTCATCCTTGACTTCCTGCTTGGTCATCCGCAGGGACTGGATATGCACATGACGCTGCCAGAAATAGTCAATCGCAGCGATAATCGCCAAAATCACCAGCAACGCCCCCAGGACAACCGGAAAATTCAGCAATGAAGCCACAGTGGCGGTCACCAGATCACGAGACGGTAATTGCAGAACCCCGGGCAGACGCGCATAAATCACCGCCGCGGCAATCCCGAACAGCAAAATCACCTTTAAAAGAGATTTCACAAGCTCCATCAGCCCTTTAGAGCCGAACATACGTTTGAACCCTTCGATTGGGCTGAGCCGGTTACCTTTGAAATTCATCGCTTTGGGCGCAAAATTCAGCCCGCCTACAGCCGCTTGCGTAGCGATCACGATCACCATCATCGGAATGCCGACCACCAGGCTGGTGATCACCACCGCCCAAATCAGATCAGCAAACCTTTCAAACATCATGGTCATCAGATCATCTGGCCGGTTAAAGTGAAACAGACGTGACCAGTAGCTGAGCGCTGTTTGCGCAAACATCGGGGTGACAAACATCAGCACAAAGGCCGCAAACATCGTTGTGAACACGAACATTTCCTTTGAGGAAAGGACTTTGCCGTCTTCAGCAGATTTCTCAAGCTTTCGTTGGGAGGGGTCTTCGGTCTTTTCCTGACCGTCCTGACTTTCTTCAGCCATAGGTCACTGCCCCCATCACAAGTTGAAGATTATCCATCGTTGAGGTGACCACATCTTTCAGCGCGAGAGAGATCACGCCAACAGACATATATAACACCACAAACACCGCCAGCATGGAGATCGGAAACCCGAAGGAAAACAAATTCAGCTGCGGGGCAGACCGGGTGATAACCCCAATTGCCAGATTGATCAGCAACATGGTGATCGCGATCGGTAGCATGATGATCGAGGCCGCCAGAAACATGGACCCCGCCGCCGCAATCCCGCCTTTGATCAGCGCCCCAAAGGCAGGCATGGCGCCAATCGGCAGATAGCTGTAGCTTTCCAGCATGGTCCTGATCACCACCAGATGACCGTTCATTCCCAAAAACAAAACTGTTAAGAACATCGACAGCATTTTTGAGACCACCGGTGTCTGGGCCCCGGTGTTCGGGTCAACCTGGGCAGCAAACCCCAAACCAGCAGACGCGGCGATTTTCTCCCCCGCCAGAACCGCGGCCGAAAACCAGATCGTCACAATCAGTCCGGCAGACAGGCCGACCACCAGCTCAACCACAACCACACCCAAAATGCGCAAATCGCTGAAGCTTTCAACAGTCGGCACCGGCACATAGCCCATCACCACCACACCCAGCAGGGCTGCCAGAATGACCCGGACCTGAAGCGGTACAGCTGCTGCCCCAAATACAGGAACAGCCACCAGAAACGCGCCAATGCGCAAGGTCGCCAGAAAGAACTGGGCCAGCACAGACATCACTGACTGCAATTCCAGCCCCGGCAGGCCGCCCATCGTGTCCAGTAAGGTGAGAGGAAGATGCATGACGCCGGTACCTTGCTTAACCCACCTGGGTAATCTGATCAAAGATGAAGGCGAAATAATCCGTCAGGCCCACCAGCATATAATTGGCGGCAAGACCAAATGTCAGCAACACCAGAACCACTTTCGGCACAAAGCTGAGGGTCATCTCGTTAATCGAAGTGGCCGCCTGGATAATCCCGATCAAAAGACCAATCGCCAGCGCCACCCCCAAAATCGGGCCAGAAATGATCACAATCTGCCACATCGCCATCCGCAGAAATTCAACATTCATATCAAAATCAAACATCAGCTTGTCTTTCTCAATCAGGCCAGTTCACATCACGCGGTATAGGTCGCCACCAGAGAGCCCACCGTCATCGCCCAGCCGTCAACAAGAACAAACAACAACAGCTTGAACGGCAGCGAGACCAGCATCGGGCTGAGCATCATCATCCCCAGCGACATCAGAACAGAGGCGATCACCATATCGATCACCAAAAACGGCAGGAACAACAGAAACCCAATCTGAAAAGCGGTTTTCAGCTCTGAGGTGATAAAGGCAGGCAACAGGATCGTCAGCGGCACATCTTCAGGCTTATCAAAGCCTGTTTCATTGGCCATATCCGCAAACATATTTAAGTCATCTTTGCGGGTGTTTTTGACCAGAAACCCTTTCATCGTGTTGCTGGCATTGGTCAGCGCGATGTCAGCCGAAATATCGCCGTTCAGATACGGATCTGCAGCTTCTTCATAAACTGTGGTCAGGGTCGGGGCCATAATGAACAAAGACAAGAACAGGGCAATCGCGATCAAGACCTGGTTCGGCGGTGTCTGCTGGGTGCCCATGGCCTGGCGCAGAATGGACAGAACAATAATAATCCGGGTGAATGAGGTCATCCCCAGAACCAGTGACGGCAGCAGGGTCAGCGCGGTCATCAGCGCCAGAATCTGAAGCGACAGGCTGTAGGAGGTTGACCCATCCCCATATTCGGTTGAGGTCAAAGCCGGCAGGCCGCCCGTCAGCCCGGCCAGATTATCTGCCGCCAGAGCCGGCGCGGATGCGCCCGCAAAACCAGCCAGGCAGAGCCCGGACAGGCCCAGCAACACAACCAGATTCATCATCAGTTTTGAGAGATGTGTCTGCTGAACCATCAGTTCTTTCTCCAGCCTTTAAATTTTGCCGCAAAGGCGGCGACTTCCTGGGGCCCCATTTCATGAGGTGCGGATTGAGGGGCGGTTTGCGGCGCAGAGGGCGCCACAACAGCCCGTGTGGTCAGCTCAAGAGGGGTGTCCTCTTCGGGCAACGCCTGGTGATACTGATCAGAAAATGAAGAGGCAGATGAACCAGAGGCAGATGCCGGTTCAGCCGCAGGCGAGGCCGCCTGCAGAGGCATAAGAGAGGGCTGAATATTCTTGCCGGACAACATCACAAAATCGCGATTATCAATGCTAATCAGACGCAGCCGTTCAGACGGGCTGACGGCGGTTTCCTCAATGACCTTGATGCGCTGGCCTTTTTGCAGATTGGCGCGGATAAACCCGCCCTTCATGCGCAAAAACACCAGCAGGCCGAACAGGCAGGACAGAAACACAACAGTGATAATCACCTGCTGCATGCTGACGATTTCTGTGGCCATCTTCACAAACCCTTTATGCTTATCTGTTCATCCTGGACCCGCACCAAAGATGCGGCTCGCTCACCAGACAAGAAAGGCAAGAAGCATGCCAGCCAGAAAGGCCAGCCAGATTAAAATTTAACCTGTTGTTTATAATGAAAAAATTTGAAAAGGCCGGCCTGCCGCCAGCAACAGCAGACCTGATGTCAGTTTCTTGACAGGACGCGCAAGAGAAGCGGCCTTAAAGGCTTTCGACGCGTTTTTCAGGATCCACAATTTCCGTAAAGCGGACACCGAACCGTTCACCCACCATCACAATTTCCCCTTTTGCGATCATGGTCCCGTTCACCAGAATATCCAGCGGATCCCCAGCCAGCCTGTCCAGTTCAATCACAGAGCCTTCGTTCAGACGCAAAAGGTCCCTGATTTTAATTTCTGTATTGCCGACCTCAACCGCCAGCTGGACTTCAATATTTTCCAGAACGCGCAGATTTTCAGCTGATGCACCGCCTGTGGCAGCGCTAAACTCAGAACTGGTCTGTTCCTGCTGTGGTTCATTCATATCTTGTTCTTCAGCCATGATTGTCATCCTTCATGCATTTACCTGCGTCTGCCTGCCGGTCTGCCCTCACATCCGTTTTTGCAGACTGATCGCTGACTTGCCCGCCACTTCACCCATTTCACCGGTGAAAAACGGTTTATCTTCAATTTTTACCGTTACCCCGTCATTAATCCGGATCGGCACCACATCACCTGATTTCAGGCGGGTCATATTGCCGACTGACATCACCGGTTCACCCAGAAGCGCAGAAATATTCAGCGGGATATTCAAAATGGCTTTTTCCATTTGTTCCCGCCAGGAGATATTATCCTGGCTGGCATCTGTCTGCACCCGAGAGCGCAGTTGTGAGGCAATCGGCTTGAGAGTCTGTAACGGATAAACAACATCGATTGTATCAGACCCTGCCCCGGGCAGCTGCACCACAAATGAACAGATAATCACCAATTCACTGCCATCCACAACAGAGGCAAATTGTGTGTTGACCTCTCGGCCCTGCCCGACCAGCGTGATCGACATCAGATCACGCCATGAGGTCATCAGCGAGTCATTCAGACCATCTGAGACCAGTTCGATCACCCGTTCTTCAGTTGAGGTGAATTCAGACCGGTTGCCCCCGCCTGAATTGATTGTGCCGCCATAAAATGAGGCGGTCAGAGTAGAGATGAATTTCGGCGGGATCGCCAATAAGACCGGACCGCGCAGCTCTTCAATGCGGGAGATGTTCAGATTCATGAACGCATCTATGCTGGCACAATATTCATCAAAGGTTTTGACCTCTGGTGCGAATGAGGTGATCCGGGGCTGAATCCGCAACATGGGCAGAAACACCGCCCGCGCCTGGCGGGCAAAGCGTTCATTGATCTGACGCAAGGCATAATAATCGCCCATCAGGCTGAGATCATCCTCGCCAAAGGCGAACGGACGGACCTCATCTGAGGTGGACACATCAATGCTGATGGCTTGCGGGCCGTCCTGCAGCCCTTCCATCAGTGCATTCACCTCGTCACTTGTCAGCTTTTTCGATGCCATCTTTTTTGCACCTGTCACCGTTTCGTCTGTAGCTCATTCATCTCTGTCTTATAAAAGATTACTGCAGAACAAAAGAGGTAAAGTGAACTTCTTCAATACCGCCGAAATCTTCAAGCTGCATCAGCTTCTGGTTAATCCCGTCTGCCAGTGCGCGGGCCAGAGTTTCGCGCCCCTGCTTGCCCTGAATATCTTCTTCTGTGAACTCGCTCATCACATTCAGAATTTCTGAGCGCAGAGCCAGCTGGTGATCTTCCACATTCGTGATCACCTCATCATCATATTGTGTCGAGACACCCAGACCCAATTGCAGGAATTTACGAGACGCTTTCAGATTGGTTGTGAATGTGCCCGGAAATTCAAAATAGGTGGTCACAAAGGTTTCGATCTCCGGCAGCTCTTTCGCCACTTTTTCATTGCTCAGCGCGGCTTCCTGTTCCGCTTCGCGTTCGGCGTCAGCTTCAGCCATTTTCTTTTCAATGATAGATTCGATTTCCTCAGACGGATCTGGCTGGCTGCCCCCAAACAGAACATAACCGCCGCCCAGCCCCAGCCCGATCAGGACCAGACCTGCGACTACAAATATCAGAATACGCAGAATTAAGCCTTTTTTCTTTGGCTCATTATTTTCTTCATCTGCCATCTTTTCATCTCCTTGGCTTTTATGTGCCAGCGTTATCTCGCCAACATGTCTTCAGCTCTTCTCAGCCCTTAACGGCTATTCCTGTTCACACGCCTGTTACGCTGTCAGATTAACTAACCCATCTGATGAGCTTGTGTCACCTGTCTTGCTGTCTGTTTCTGGCTCTGTGCCCGCGAGCTGGCCTTGATTGTCGCTCTGTCCCTGACCGCCGTGCTGCTGGCCAAACCCGCGGTTCTGACCACCAGAAAACGCATCAAACTGGCCCAGCTTCAGCCCGGCCTGTTCCAGCATCTGAGACAGCCTTGTTTCCGCCTCCGTGATCATCTGGGCAGCGCTGCCGGTTTCGGTGCGCAACACCACATTTGTCTGGTCCTGTACAACAGACAGATTCACCCGCAAGCGCCCCAGATTGCGCGGATTGAGTTCCAGATCAACCCCGTTCCCGCCTGAGCGCATTTCACGATCAATCCGGCGAACCAGCTGTTCTGTCCAGTTTTCATCCTGCATATCCAGCACATCCAGCCATTGATCAACCCTGTCTGCGGTCGCTGTCCCGGCAAAAGCAGAGCCGGTTCCGGACTGCTGGCCACCTGTTTGCGTAAAGCCGTTCTGGCCGCCCCCTGAAGTCAGGCCTGCCTGAAGGTCAGCCTGTTGTGCAGGGGCAGATGTTGACGGGCCTGATGCGGTGCGCACCATATTCTCAAGGCCGCGATCAGCTTTCAGTTTTGCAACGTCAATCGCCATCTCTTCACCACCACTATCCGGCCCGGCTTCAGGCTGAGGGCTGGTGTCCTCTGAACGGGCAGCGGCGGCCGCGGCTTGGGCAGCGGTTCTGGCACGGGCAATATCAGCCGCCATATCAGGGCTTTTGGTTATCTGTGCAGTGAATGCCGCAGTTTGTTTGGGCAGGCTGCGCGGGGCAGGCGGGCCGATAAAGTCAGGGTCCTGATCAGACAGATCAGATGAGAGGGCAGCCTGACCACCTTTTGTCTGTGCGGTGTCCTGTTTCATATCTTCAGCGATTGCGGCCAGAGGGCTGGTCTGCGGGACGGGCCGCTGGCCTGTCTGACGGGTCTCTGCCGGCAAGCTGGCCACAGACAGAAGGCCTGCATCCGCGGCTTTGTCTTCCTCCTGCTCACCTGCCTTATCAGCTGTTATCAGCGCACTCTCTTCTGCCTCAACAGAAGCGTCAAGACCAGCCAGAGCCAATAGGCCAGCGTCATCTGTTTCGTCGTCTGTGCCCGTGTTTTCTGTCTCAGCATCAGTCTGCACACGGCCCTTACCTGCTGCTGCCAGCATCTGAACCAGATGCGGGTCAATCACCAGCTCAGCATCCGGGTTGACGGTTTCTGTCTGTGCCTCATCTGTCTCAGCATCAGCACCGGCCAGCTTCATGCCGCCAAACAGAGCCGCGAACAATACAGCAGACGCCCCGTCGCCGGTCCCGTCACCAGCTGGCCCAGCCCCCTTGATCAGAGGAGGGTGTGAGCCTGATGTTGAGATAATTTTTGACATCAATCCTGACCTGTCTTTGTTGAGTGCAGACGCAATTCTTCACCCGCAGGTGTGCAAGTAAGATGCCAAAAGCACGAATGTCAGGGTGGATCAGTGTTTTGCCGGGCGTGCGCGCAGCTCTGCCAAGGTTTCGTCAGCCTTGTCCTGAGCCGCTTTTCTGGCCTGGCTGGTCAGCTCGTCAGCGCGTTCCTGTTTCTTGGTCCGGCGTTGTTCAGCACGGGCCAGATCGGTCTGCATAATCTGGACTTCCTTGTCCAGATGTGTGCAGCGATTGGTCACCAGTTCAAGCTGGTCACGAACGCGGGTGTTATACCAGGATTGTGAATGCAGGGCCATGCCGGTCTGGGCCTGATCTGGTGTGCTGGCCTGGTCAACCAGCTTTTCCAGCTGGCCGCGGACACCTTCATTTTTGGCCAGCTCATCACGCAGCAAACCAAGAGACTGGCGTTTGCGTGAGGCTTCCAGCTTGTCCCGCAGCGCCATTTTCCGGAAAATAGAGGCCCGTTTCAGCTTGTCTTTCGGGTTCATTTCGCTGCACCCCCGAACAAGCCCTGAAGGTTGGCAACAGACGCATCAAACGGCGATTTTTCATCATAACGCTGCTGGATATGCCCCATCAGCTGGGGCCAGAGCTGAACCGCCAGATCAAGATCCGGGTCCTGGCCCGGGCTGTACCCCCCCATCAGGATCAGATCACGGTTTTCAAGATAGAGTGAGACCAGACGCCGGAACAGAACCGCACTTTCAGTCTGTTGCGGCGTGACGATTTCATTCATCACCCGGCTGACAGACGCCGGCACATCCACCGCCGGATAAATGCCCATCTGTGTCTGTTGACGGGACAGCAAGATATGACCATCCAGAATCGCCCGGGCCGTATCCACCACCGGATCATTCGTATCATCACCATCTGCCAGAACCGTATAGAACGAAGTGATTGACCCCTGCCCGTCAAGACCTGTTCCCGACCGTTCAATCAGAGACGGAATGAGAGAGACCACAGAAGGCGGATAACCTTTAGAGGTCGGCTGTTCCCCCAGAGCCAGGCCAATTTCCCGGCGGGCATGCGCCACCCTGGTCAGAGAATCCATAATCAGCAGAACATTTTTGCCTTTGTCGCGAAAATATTCAGCTATGGCGGTGGCCCGGTTTGCAGCCCGTATCCGCAGCAAGGGCGATCTGTCTGCCGGTTCAGCCACCACAACAGTCCGGCCTCTTGTTTCCGCGCTGAACACGGTTTTCACAAAATCACCAACCTCACGACCCCGCTCGCCGATCAGCCCGACCACCACCACATCAGCTTCTGTATAGCGGGTCATCATGCTCAGCAGCACAGATTTCCCCACACCAGAACCGGCAATAATGCCCAGACGCTGGCCTTGCCCCACGGTCAGCAAGGAGTTAATCACCCGCACCCCCACATCAAGGCAGCTGTCAACAGGTTTGCGTGCCAGAGGGTTAATCTTCACCCCGTCCAGAGGCCAGCTTTCCGCCATCTGAGGGGCGGGGCGGCCGTCAAGGGTATTGCCCAGACTGTCAAACACGCGGCCCAACAACGCGTCACCAACCGGGATCATATAGCCATCATCATGTACCGTCACCCTGGCCCCGACACTGATCCGGGCCCCGGTTTCATGCACACATAACAGGTTGTTATTGTTCTGGAAGCCGATCACCTCAGCAATGATATGCCCGCCTTCCTGTGTTTCGATCTGACACAAGGTGCCAATGGTCGCCGGAAAGCCGTCACATTCGATCATATGCCCGTCAAACCGGCTGACGCGGCCCGAAAAACAGGGCTGGGCCTGAACAGCAGACTGTGCAGCAGCAGTGACAAGATGTTGGGTCAGAACGCTCATTCGCTGTCGTGCTCCAGGGTCTGAGCAGACTTTTCGCCAGACATCTCTTCAGAGGTCTCTTCTGAGGTTTCTTCTGAGGTCTCTTCAGGGGTCTCTTCTGAGGTCTCTTCAGGCATCTCTTCAGGGGCCGGCTCAGGGGCGGCCTCAGAACTGTCTTCTGGAGCTGACTCTGCCACCGGTTCAGCCGTTGGTTCAGCTGCTGGTTCAGCCGTGAGCTGTTCAGCGTCATCTGCTGGTGCGGGCGAGGCCTCATCAGGCGTTTCGGCAACCGGATGGAGAATATCGGTGATTTCAATCCCGCCCAGAAGCAGGCGGATATCGCCGTGGCTGAGCTGGGCATCGGCGGTAAACCGCCAGTCAGACGGGGCGGTGTGATCCTGCATCCATCTGTTCAGCATGTCGAGATCAGCGGGGTTCACAAACACGTCAATCTGCTGCGCTGCGGTGCTGACCCGGTCAACCAATTGCCGGATCCGGTGCAGGAACCCTTCAGGATTTTCGGCGATCATCTGGCCGGCCCGTTCAGCTGCCAGCTGGCGCACCGCCTCATTGATCGCCTGGCTCAGGGCTGTGCTGTCCAGAGCCTGCGGGCTGGCCAGAGCCGCAATCGCGGCATGAAATTTAGCCACGATAGCCTGTTTTTCCTGTTCTTTTTCAGCCTGCAGAGCCAGTTCTTCTGCGGTCGGTTCTGCGGTTCGGGCCGCGTCAAGACCTGCTTCAAACCCGCGCTTATAGCCCTGTTCCTCTGCCGCCTGCCGCAGTGCTTCATCTTCTACTTCACGCTGGCGGCGCGCTTCTTCTTCAGCCTGCTGCGCGCTGGCCTGTGCCTGATCCGCTGCATTATCTGGCAGATGATCTGACACACTTGCTGGCGCACCCGTCGGGGCCTGTTCCGGTATTTGCTGTTGTGCCTCAGGGTCCGGGCCCTGCCCTTCAGAAGAGGGCAGGTCAGCCGGACCGGCGGCCGGGTCAGTTGCACCCGCAGCTTCAGCAGCCGCTGCCGCTGCCGCCTGTTCAGCGGCACGAGCGGCCTGTTCTTCTTGCTGGCGTTTTTGTTCAGCAGCAAAGGCAATCTCAACCAGAGAGCGCGGCTTGAAAGCCGTGTCGTCAGCCACAAAGGTTTCAGATTTTTTGAACTGTGCCGCCTGCACCGTCTTCAGAAGACGCGTGATCTCCCCCTCACCAAGGGCCTGACCATAGTCATCCCCGGCGGCGGTATCTTCCAGCCTGTCTGCGGTTGCGGTTGCCATATTCTGATTATCCCTGCATCAATCCTGTTGTTCTTCGGCGGGTGTCTTACACAAAATCATCACCGCCACGACCGGCCAGAACAATGGTTCCTTCATCAGACATCCGGCGAGCCACATTGATGATTTCTTTTTGTGCCGTCTGTACTTCTGTCAGGCGCACCGGACCAAGGGCTTCCATTTCATCCATGATGTTGGCCGCCGCCCGCTTTGACATACAAGAGAACAGCTTTTCACGAAGCGGCTCATCTGCCCCTTTGAGCGCAAGAACAAGCAGCTCATTATCCACAGACCGCAGCAGAGTCTGCAAGGAACGGTCATCAGACATAATCAGATTATCAAACACAAACATGCTTTCCTGAATCGCCTGCATCAGTTCGCGGTCATTACGCGAAATATCTTTCATGATGCGCTGTTCCATATTCTGCTTGGTGAAGTTCATGATCCGGGCCGCCGCATCCACACCGCCGACTTTCGCCGCACGAAGTGAGGTATTGGCCTTGAATTTCGACTGCATCACCTTTTCCAGCTCAGTCAGCGCATCCGGGCCAACAGTCTGCAGGGTGGCGATCCGGCGGACAATTTCAGGCTGCATGCCATCTGGCAGCAGACCCAACACATCAGCCGCCTGGCCTGAATCAAGATAAGAGATAATCAGAGCAATAATCTGCGGATGCTCATCAATGATCAGCTCAGCAATGGAACGGGCATCCATCCAGTCCAGGATTTCAATCGGCCGGGCTGAGGTTGAGGGCGCAATACGGCTTAAAACAGACTGGGCCTTATCTTCACCAAGGGCCTTGTTCATCACATTGCGGATATAGTTGCCCGCGCCCATGCCAAGGCTGGTCTGGGCTTTGATAATGGCCAGAAATTCATCCAGCACCGCATTGACCGTTTCCTGATCAAGGCCTTGCACAGAATACATGGCCGTACCCAGATGCTGAACCTCTTTCGGCGATAAGTTGCGGATGATCTCAGAGGCCTCATCCTCACCCAGCAGCATCATCAGAATGGCTGATTTCTGTGTGCCCGTCAGACGTTCAAACTGGGTCCTGTTATCTTCGCTCATCGCTTCTGCCGCCACTGCCATTTTTCACTTTCCCTTTAAAATAGTAGTCTTTGCCACATCGATTGTTAAGTCTGCAGATAGGTTCTGCTTACAGCTCCATATCGCGCTGCATCATGCTCTTGAACACGTTAGAGACACGGCCAGCTTCATCAGAGACAATCATCCGGATAACAGCCACCTTGTCATCATAGGTGTTTGCGGTATCCAGCATCTCAGCAGAGATGGCCTGTTTCTTCGGCTTCAGCTTGGCCTTGATATCCTCAAGGCTTTCGCCTTCACCAACCTCAATCTGGTCAAGATCTACATCCTCATCACCAGCCCCCATCGCAGAAGACGCAACAGCAGCAGGAACCAGAATCCGGTTCAGCAATGGGCGGATAATGCCCAGAATAACAATCCCCAGGATAAGAATGATGGCGAACTGGTTAATGGCTGAACGGAACCATGGCTCTTCATACCAGAGGGCCTGAACACCTTCTAACTGGTTGATAAAGGCAGAGCTGGACACCGTCAGGCTGTCGCCACGGTTCACGTCAATACCAATCGCATCAGCAACCAGAGCTTCAATTTTACGCATCATATCATCAGCCAGCGGTGCAGATGTTTCTGCCCCTGTTTCCGGGTCAATAATGGTCTGTTCACGGACCAGAACAGCCGCGTTAATTTTCTGAATCCGGTGTGACGGCTTCAGCGTGTTGGACACAGTCCGGCTGACTTCGTAATTCTTCACCTCGCTAGAGGATTTGGACCGCAGGTTTTCTTCCCCGGCAATTGTGGTGTTGGTGGTCGAAATATCCGGAGACTGAGGCGGCGTGTTTGACACCGCGCCCGGGATCCCTTTGGCTGGTGTTTCTCTGGTCAGATCTTCTGTATTCTGTTCTGAACGCAGCGCATTGCCATCAGGGTCAACAATTTCTTCGGTGACCTCAGAACGGGTAAAATCAATATCCAGATTCACCTGGGCATTGATGTTTCCCGGCCCGACAATCGGGGTCAGCAGAGAGATAATCCGGTTACGATAGGTTTCTTCCATCCGCACACGATGTTCGAATTCAGCATCATTGATGCGGCCATTTGGTGTGGTCGGGTTCGACAGCAGGCTGCCGTTATGATCAATAACAGACACATCCTCTTTGGCCAGTTTAGGCACAGAAGAGGACACCAGATGGATAATAGCTTCAACTTGTGAGCGGCCCAGAATGCGGCCTTTGGCCAGCTGTACAAATACAGAGGCTGTGGGCTGGGATTCCTGGCGGATAAACACTTCACGTTCCGGCAAAGCCAGATGAACACGAGCGGACAGCACATGTTCAATTTCCGCAACAGACCGGGCCAGTTCAAGTTCCTGTGCCTGTTTCAGGCGCATCGATTCAACCGAACGGCTGGAGCCCATCTGAATGGAGTCCAGATTTTCATAACCTGTGGGCACAACTGTCGGCAGGCCCTGAGCGGCCAGCATAATCCGCGAAGAATGATAATCAGAAGCCGGGACCATCACATCGCCCGTGGTCGGGTCAAGAACCACATCCACACCTGCATTTTTCAGCGCGTCCAGAACCCGTGATTTTTCGGTTTCCGGCAGAGAGGCATATAAGGTCGTGCGAGACGGCTGTTGCATCAGAAAATACGCTGCCATCCCGATAAGGGTGACAATGACAGCAACAATAGTCGGCAGAGCCCGCCGGAATGCCGGCTGCTCAGACACTGCCCGGAACTGGGTGAGCATGTCTCCGGCTCTGGGCAGGAGGCCGGTGCGATCACCGGTTACATCTGTGGGTCTGCTTGCTGCAAGATCGGCCATCTTCTGTTTCTCCACACTTCAGCTAAAATCGGTCACGTTCAATGACGTCAGACCGGCATATTCATAATATCTTTGTAGGCCGTCATGACCTTATTGCGGATGTTCAGGGTCAGCTGGAATCCCAATGAGGACACCTGCTGATTGATCATCACTTTGGACAGGTCCTGTTCACGCCCTAATTCGTAATCCCGCGTGATCCGGGCAGCTTGATTCTGGGCATCTGCAACAGAATTCAGCGCATCCACCATGCGCCCGGGAAAGCTGGTCTGGACCCGGTCAGGGGTAAAGGATTTATCAGCCTTTTCCAGCAACTGTGTCCGCAGAGAGGCTTGGGTCGGCTGGTTCGCAAGACCTGTTGCCAGGCTGGATTTGGCCTCTGTGTTCATAAACGGAACGCGGGTTGACATCATAGACACTTTATCGATCATGGCTCAGTCCTGTTCTTCTCAGTTCTCACACAATCAGATGCGCAGCTCAGACGGCTGTTCTGTCTGGGTCAGGCTGCGCCCGGACAGCTGGCTGTCAACCACGCCGTCAACCATAATGTCTTCAGCTGTAATCTGGTTATCCACACATAAGACCAGCGCGCGCTGCAGAACATTTTCAAGTTCACGCACATTGCCCGGCCAGTTATAGGCCATCAGCGTTTCGGCCGCGCTGGCATGCAGGGCCGGAAGGCTGGCTGTATCCGCACAATGACGGTTCAGCAGAATTGTGCTGATCGCAATAATATCATCTTTGCGGTCATGCAGGTTACGTGTGGTCAGCGGGAACACATTCAGACGATAGAACAAATCTTCACGGAACCGGCCTTCACGCACTTCAGCAATCATATTTCTGTTGGTTGTGGCGACAACCCGCACATCAACATCAACTTCTCTCTGGCTGCCCAGAGGGGTGACCTTTTTTTCCTGCAGGGCCCGCAGCAGCTTTGCCTGCAGCCCCAGCGGCATTTCTGAGATTTCATCAAGCAGCAGCGTGCCGCCGTCAGCCGCACGGAAAATCCCTTTATTGGCTGTTGAGGCCCCTGTAAACGCCCCTTTTTCGTGACCAAACAGAATGGCTTCCAGCATGTTTTCAGGGATCGCGGCACAATTCACAGCCACAAATGGCGCATCGCGCCGGCCTGACTGGTTATGGATAAAGCGGGCCAGGACTTCTTTACCTGTACCGGTCGGCCCGTTGATAAAGACGGTGACATCTGTTTTGCTGACCCGGCGCGCCAGCGCCATCAGCTCAAGGCTTTTGTTATCGGCAACCGCCACATATTCACTGTCAAGCAACAAGGTGCAGGCCATCTGCAGAGAATAGTTTGACGGGCAGTCCGGGCTGAGCGCTTCAGCCGTTGTATCTGCTGCCGCCATATTCAGATGAACAAGATTGCCCCGCATTTCTGTGGTGATCGAAAACGCCTCACCCTGATCCTGACCGATAATCAGCACCCGCCCTGCTTTCAGGCCCTTTGCGATATCCACAACTGATGACACGCCGCCAGATGTATCCGCAAAGCTGCGGCTGCAGACAAAGGCGTCAACCTGGCCAGATACAGCCGAGCCGTCATGCCAGGTGACTTGTGCCATGCGGCAATCCAGAAAGGTCGCCAATTGATCGGCCCCAACAAGGTCAGTTTTTTCAATTACTATTGTTGCCACGGTTCTTACTCCCGAAAAATGTGCTACCGGGAAAAGGCAAAAAGCAGGCCAATTTGGATTTTTCCTAGAAAAAATGATTTAACTTATTGTTTTTTATTTATTTATTAGGTTTATATTTTTTCATTCATTTTTTTGACATTTCTAAATTAGACTTTAGTATTAGAGACGGAATTTTGACTCTCTTTTGGTTTACCCCTGATGGTGAATCCGTATCCCAAGAGGCCAGGAGCTGATGAGCGGACTTGATGAACTTCTGGTTGGGCAGTCCGCGCCAATGCGGGAAGTCAAGCGCCTGATTGAGCTGGCGGCCCCGTCAACATCCACAATTCTGGTACAAGGGGAAACCGGAACCGGCAAAGAGCTGGTTGCCCGCGCGATCCATAAATTATCCGGGCGCAAAGGCAAGCTGGTGTCGGTGAACTGCTCGGCGATCCCTTCTGAATTGCTGGAAAGTGAACTGTTCGGCCATGAAAAAGGCGCGTTCACAGGGGCAGACAAGCCGCGTGCTGGCCGGTTTGAGATGGCCTCTGGCGGGACTTTGTTCCTGGATGAAATCGGCGATATGCCGCTTGCTTTGCAGGCGAAATTGCTGCGGGCATTGGAAAACCGTACCATTCAGCGTGTTGGTGGCGGCACAGATGTTGAAGTTGATTTCCGGCTGGTCTGTGCCACACATCAGAATATTGAAGCCGATATCGATGCCGGAAAATTCCGGGCAGATTTATTCTACCGGATCAATGTGTTTCCGGTGAATATGCCCGCCCTTGCCGGGCGTGCGGTGGATATCCCGGCCCTGATTGAAGCGATGATGGCCAGCAACCCGGCCGCAGACAAAGCCGCCCTGCCGATATTTACCGAAGGGGCCTTTACCGAAATGATGCGCTATCCCTGGCCAGGCAATGTGCGCGAATTACGCAATGTTCTGGAGCGGGCCTGTCTGTTGTTTCCAGGACGCCAGATTGAACAGGCAGATGTGAAAAATAATCTGTTGCGGATCAAAGTGCCTGATCCGGTTGAAGAGCAGGACGCGTTATGGGCAATCACCTCTGATCTGGATCCGGTGACCCATGAGGCGGAACAGGGCGCTGAGGCCAATGATATGCCCTTGCCCCACCCGTCCCATTATCAGGACTGGTTTTCGTTCTTTGATAATATTGATCTGCGCCGGCATCTTCAGGATGTGGAAATTGTGCTGATTGAGGCAGCTTTGCAAAAGTCAGATGGCATGATTTCAGCCGCCGCAGACTGTCTGAAGCTGCGCCGGACCACTTTGATCGAAAAAATGAAGAAATTCATGATCGAAAAGCCGGTCAACCAGAGCTCAGCAGAGTAAGACTTGCCTGATATCTCTGCCCATTAATGGCTGTAGGCAGCCTGGGCTTTGCGGGTACGGCTCTGGCGGAAGGTCATCTCTTCCATCTCTTTTTCGATCGATTTGATCAGCTCTGCATTATCTTTGGCGCATTGTTCAATAAAGGCAAAAAAGCTCTCATCAAGGCCTGACATATCCATCAGGCACAGATCGCGCAAGATATCCTGGCGAGCCCGGTCAAGTGTTACAGCACGATTAAAATCTTTGTTCGAGATGGCTGTCGCAATATGGCCGTTGAGCTCAGAGAATTGACCTCTGATTTCAGCCATGTCCAGCATTCTGCTTACCCATTTCTTCCCATGAATCACGGATCTCAGAGATGAATTTTATCGCATCAATGGTGCCTTTAGCCTTACCTGCTTTCAGATCAGCCAACAGCTGCTGGCGGGCAAATTCATAGAGCTGGAACAGATTATTTGCGATATCGCCGCCTTTTTCAAAATCTATGCTGCTTTGCAGAGCATAGATAATCGAGAGCGATCTTGCGAAATGCTTTGATTTCACCTCAAGCTCTCCGCCGGCCTTCAGATCAGCGTTATTGGCAAATAAATTCATTGATTTCAGCAGCTCATTAAACATGGTCAGAATAATGAGATGAGGGTCGTCTGTCTCCTGAATCGCCTGTTTTTCGGCATCTTGATAGGCTTGTGTAATCTTCCCGTAATTCATAATTTCACCTTCGAGACCAAAACTTGAATTCAGACACTGAGTTTGCTACGGTTTAGTTATGACGTTACCCATGGTACAGGACACGCCTATTACAAGGCTGACAAGGTCAATAGACTCTCAGCCAAAGAGTCCGTTGCCAACAACAACTTCTGTTGTCACTGCAAGTGATGTGCCAACAGATAGACAAACGTCATTAGGCGTAGAAGCTTTAATATCTACCCCACATATTTCGGCAGCGATGTCTGGTATGCAGCTCAGCCAAATCCGTTCAACGAGACAGGCCCCGTCAGCCGTCGTCACTGAGAGTTTTCTTGCCGCCCGCGCAGCTTCTGCGCCGGTCTACATACAAAACCAGTCGGCTCTGAAAGCAGAGCGGATTTCAAACATGTTCTCTGAAGCGCCACGTTTTCGCAATCAGGTTGATCTTCTGGCCTGACCGGCTTAGCCATGTTCGATGGCTGTGATGCTTTTTTGTGTCTGCAAAAACGAGGCAAATAAATCAGCTTCTGTCACCACACCAACCAGAACGCCGTCTGAATTGATGACAGGGATGCTCTCCCCCACAAAATTTGAGGCCTTCTCTATGGCGACCAACAAAGACAGATCAGGTGTGAAGATCAACACATCCTGGTCAATGAAGCTGTTAGCCGGGGCAGATGCCCGGGCATCAAGTTTGGTGCCTAAAATTTTACCAATGAATTTGTGTTCCTTATCAATAAGGTAGAGTTCAGATTTCTGATTAATCTGCAGACAATCAAGTGCTTGTCTGACCGAACAATCCGGGGCAGCGGCAGCAAAGTCGCCATGCATAATCTCGCTTAAATTTTGAGCAGAGAGGCTTAACGCCACTCGGCCTGCGGACAAGTCGATATCCCGGTTCTGCAGCTGTTTATCGAACAAAGAATGGCCATAGGCCAGATGCGCGATAAAGCTTGCGGTGACAACGCAAATCATGGCCCCGACAGCAAAATTATAGGACATTGTAAGTTCCAGAACCAGAACAACAACCGCAACAGGCGCGCCAATCACACAAGCCGATACCGCCGCCATACCGCTTACAATCAGAAGCGGACCGGACAGGCCAATGCCGATGACTGAATAAAGCCCGTTCAACAGGCTGCCCGCAGCTGCACCCAAATATAGGGCCGGAGAAAAATATCCTCCCACAAACCCGCCATAAACAGATAACAACACCGCAATAAACTTGAAGCAAAACA
>CALKIF010000120.1:0-20222 GCA_937988715.1 uncultured Alphaproteobacteria bacterium
AGCCCCATTGCCTGCGCGCCCTCATACTGGCCTTTGTCAATCGCCTGCAGACCGCCGCGGATAACCTCAGCCATATACGCAGCAGAGAACAGCATCACCCCGATCAAGGCCCGCAGCAGATTATCAAAATTCACACCTTCTGGCAGGAACAACGGCAACATTACAGAGGCCATGAACAGCACTGTGATCAGAGGCACACCGCGCCAGAACTCGATGAAAATAGTACATAAAAGACGAGCTACGGGCATTTCAGACCGCCGCCCGAGGGCAAGGATAATTCCCAGTGGCAAAGAGGCAACAATACCTGTCACCGCAACCACCAACGTGATCAGCAACCCACCCCAATCGCGTGTATCGACAGGCTCAAGACCAAAATCAACTGCCCCAACCCCTCTTACGGCATTGTAAATCACAAACACCCAGCCAGTCAGGCCAATCAGCGCGTGAAACTCACCCACATTGGCGCCGAGATAGCCCTGCTTGGCCAGCCGCCCGACAGAAATGACTGCAAGCCCGATTATTAGCCACAATCCGATAGAATCAAATGGCGTAGCTGAATTCCCACCTGTTAACAAAATAAAGGCCACCAAAGGATAGAGGGTAAGCATCCCTGCCCCAACCTCGCGCCGCCATGGCATATTTTCAATCAGCACATAGCAAAGCCCTATGAGACCGATAAGCACACTCAAATTGACCCGCCACAATTCTTCCGAAGGATATGGGCCATACATGATGAATTTGTGCTTGGCATAAATGAAAGGCCAGCATGCCCCATGCCATCCAGACGGAAGACTGCCGCCCTGGTCGACCGTCCAACAGGCTTCCCGCTTGAGCCCATCTGGGTCAGACCAGACCGCCGAAAAAAGCGAAAAATCAAGAAGGGTGTAAATCTGGGTGAACCCAAAATACAATAAAAAAACAGACAGGGCTGCCACACTCAATGAACGGATCATCGCCCCAACAGAGCTGTAATCCGCCATGCTGGCAAACACATTATGCCACAGCCAACCTGTTATGCCTGCTTCTGTTGCAGGAGGTGGTAATAACGGGGCGTCTGTTGTGCGAACAAATGCCTGATCCGACTGTTGTTTTGCAGCCTTTTTCTTCTCGGCCATTCTACCGCTCCACCAATTTTACACGAGCATTGAACCAGTTCATAAAAGCGGCTGTCAGCAATGAGAAGGTCAGGTAAACAGCCATCATCATGCCAATCATTTCGATTTCTTTACCCACCTGGTTCAACGCGGTTCCGGCAAAAATCGACACTAGCTCTGGATAAGCGATTGCGACCGCCAAAGATGAGTTTTTCGTCAGATTCAAAAACTGTGAGGTCAGGGGCGGAATAATCACCCGCAAAGCCTGAGGAATGATAATCAGGCGCAAAGTTATACCCGGGCGCAGTCCCAGCGAATATGACGCTTCCGTTTGACCTTTAGCGACTGCCAGAATACCCGCACGCACAATTTCAGCAATGAAGGCAGCGGTATATAAAGATAAAGCAAGCCATACTGCGATTAATTCAGGCACAATCACCATGCCTGTGCCTGACTGAAAGCCACGCCGCAGGGCTGGTCCTGTATCTTTAAATTCCGGAAGCCCCCAGTCCAGTGGGCTGCCCATGGCCAGAAACACCACCATAGTCGCACCGACAATCAAGCCCAGTCCTGCCCAGAACGCCGGAAAGGTCTGGCCGGTTTCATATTGCCGTTTGGTAGCCCATTTTGAAATCATCACAGCCCCAACGATCGCCATGATAAAAACAGAAAACACATAAATGAACCCGTCACCAGCAAGTGGGGCAGGCAGATAAAGACCAGTGATGTTAATCCCAGCAAACCCGGGGATCAGTTCTATTTGTTCACGTCGGCCGGGCAAAGACCGCAGTACAGCGAAATACCAGAAGAATAATTGCAGCAACAACGGCAGGTTGCGCAGCATCTCGATGTAGATAGTGGCAAACCCTTTAAGGACGAGATTATTTGACAAACGCATGATGCCAATGCCAAACCCCAGCACAGTTGCAGCCAATATCCCCAGCACGGCAACAACAAATGTGTTGATTATGCCGATGAAATACACATCCAGGTAAGTGGATTCACCGACATTATAGTCCATAACCCACGTACCAAGCGTCGAACTGATCTGAAAACCGGCAGTCTGTACAAGAAAATTAAAACCAAGGGTTTTACCCTGTTCAGACAGGTTTGAGACCGTATTATCCACGAGCCACCAAGCTCCGAAAATTAGAGCAAGGATTAAGCTCGCCTGAAACACTAACGCCCTCACGCGTGCATCATTAATCAATGCCATTGACGTTCTGGTACTGCTCATCTGAGGTCCTACTAGTGAAAAATTTTTTAATTTTAAAAAAGGGATTAATGAAAATTAAAAAAAGCCTGACCCGGAAACCGGGTCAGGCGCAATATTTAACTTAGCTTAGCGGATTGGCGCGGCATAAAGGATGCCGCCCTGGCTCCACAGAGCATTCACACCACGTGCCAGCTTCAGAGGTGTGTCAGGACCAACGTTGCGCTCATAGCTTTCGCCATAATTGCCAACTTGACGGATGATCTGGTATGCCCAGTCATCGGCCAGACCCAACTCAGCACCGAACTTTCCTTCTTTACCGATGAAGCGTGCTTCAGCAGGTGAGATTTTGTTGTAAGTCATAGCATTTACATTCTCAGAAGTGATGCCCATTTCTTCTGCGTTGATCATAGCGTTCAGTGACCAACGAACAATGTTGAACCAAACGTCGTCACCCTGACGAACGACAGGCCCCAGAGGCTCTTTTGAGATGATTTCTGACAGAACCACGTGATCATCAGGGTTAGTCAACTTGCCGCGCTGCGCAGCCAGACCTGAACGGTCTGTTGTATATACATCACAACGGCCAGCGTCGTATGCAGCAACAACCTCGTCAGCCTTTTCAAAAGCAACCAGGTTGAAAGACATGCCGTTTGCACGGAAATAGTCAGTGATGTTCAGTTCTGTTGTTGTACCAGTGTTTGTGCAGATGTTTGCGCCATCAAGCTCTGTTGCTGAGTTCACACCCAGAGCCTTTGGTACCATCATACCTTGACCGTCATAATAGTTCACACCAGCAAAGTTAAGACCCAGCTGTGTGTCACGTGTCATGGTCCAAGTTGTGTTGCGTGACAGGATGTCAACTTCGCCAGAAGACAGAGCAGTAAAACGCTGCTTCGCTGACAAAGGTGAGAATTTCACTGCATTTGCATCACCAAAAACGGCAGCGGCAACTGCACGGCACATGTCGACGTCAAGGCCGGTCCATTTGCCATCATCGTCAGCATTTGAGAACCCTGGCAGGCCCTGGCTGACGCCACACTGAATAAAACCTTTTGCCCGTACATCTTCCAATGTACCAGCAGTAGCTGCTGAAGCGGCCAGAACACCAGCTACACCAGCAACGAGAAATGAAAATCTTTTCATTTTAAGCTTCCCTGATCTATTGTTGTTTTCCTCCCAGTTTGCACTGAGACGCTAATAGTATTACCACATAGCGGCAAAAAATGAACTGAATTAATAAAAACCGGCCTCATAATTGTCACAAAACACACATATTCACACAAAATCAGCGAAAAGAACTGAAGATGACGCGCAAAACCCACCATATAGACACAAAATTGGGCCATCTTGGCCTGTCACCAGATACCAATTTTGGTATACCGAACCCGCCTATCTACCGCACATCAACGATTCTCTCCTCAAGCATGGCCCAGCATCGGGGCGAGCTGCCCAAAGCCTATGATTACGGGCGTATCGGCACACCGACATCTGCGGCTTTCGAACAGGCCGTTGCCGCGATTTATGAAGCAGAGGCTTGTATTTCCACGCCATCTGGCCTGTCTGCTATCAACACAGCCATCCTGTCTGTGGTCAAATCAGGAGACCATGCCCTGTTTCCGGATTCGCTGTATGGCTCATCACGCCGGTTCGTAACCACGCTGTTA
The DNA here is from genome assembly GCA_937988715.1 of uncultured Alphaproteobacteria bacterium. Taxonomy (GTDB): domain Bacteria; phylum Pseudomonadota; class Alphaproteobacteria; order Puniceispirillales; family Puniceispirillaceae; genus JADHLI01. The sequence continues at coordinate 3,975 of CALKIF010000120.1, forward strand.
TCTGATTTGGGGGTAGAGGTAAGATTTTATGCCCCGCGGGCCAATGCGGACATTGCCGGCGCATTCAAAGCCAACACCAGCCTGTTATATCTTGAATCCCCCGGCTCGCTGAGCTTTGAGGTTCAGGACATACCGGCGATGACCGCCCTTGCCCGCCAGCACAACATCACCACCATATGTGACAACACCTGGGGCACAGCCCTGCATTATCCGGTCCTGAAATTAGGCGTGGATATTGTGGTTGAGGCGGCAACCAAATATATCGCCGGCCATTCAGATGTAAATCTGGGCATTGCCGCAGCCAGTGGCCAGCATGGCAAAAAGCTGAAAACTGTGGCGCGCACGCTGGGTATGTGTGCCGGGCCGGAAGATCTTTATCTGGGCCTGCGCGGGCTGCGCACAATGCGGCTGCGGCTGGAACAGTCAGGCGCGAACGGCATTCTTCTGGCTGAACAGCTCAGCCGGCATCCGCTGGTAAGCGAGGTGATACACCCCGCCCTTCCCGGCTCACCTGATCATCAGATTTACTGCCGCGATTTTTCCGGCTCCTGCGGGCTGTTTGCGTTTGTGCTGCCGGACACCATTGCCCAGGACAAGCTGGACAAGGCGGTAGAAGAAATGGATATCTTTGCCATTGGCGACAGTTGGGGCGGCTATGAAAGCCTGATTAAACAGGCCCATCTGACCGGCAAAATGCGCCAGTTCACACCTGAACATACGCCCGGCCACCTCATCCGTGTCTATGCAGGTATTGAACATGGGCCTGATTTATGGACAGATATTGCCGCGATGCTGGACAAGCTGGCCTGACCAGCCCTCCGGCTTTATGCTGAAAATATCTTACCCGGGTTCATAATCCCTTTGGGATCGATCGTCTGTTTGATCGATTCCATCACCCCCACAGCTTCCCCCAGCTCTGCGCGCAGATAGCTCTGCTTGCCCTGGCCAATGCCATGCTCACCTGTACAGGTCCCGCCGAAATCAAGCGCACGCTGAGACAGCCGTTTTGTAAAGGCTGAGATTTTATCCTGGGTTTCATGATCATCTGGCATACACATCGGCAGGCAATGGAAATTGCCATCTCCCACATGACCGATAATGGTGGAAATCAGGCCGGTCTGTTCAATATCAAGCCGGGTTTCTTCCACACATTCAGCCAGCCTGGATATCGGCACACAGACATCTGTTGACTGGCCGACAGCCCCGGGCATCATCGCCATGGTCGCATAATAGGCGTCATGCCGGGCTTTCCATAATTTCTTGCGTTCTGCCGGATCCGTGGTCCAGATAAACTCCTGATCCGTGTGGTCAGACGCAATCATCTTGAACTGGTCAGCCTGCTCAGCCACAGACTGCTCTGTGCCGTGAAATTCCAGCAGCAACAAAGGCGTTGATGGCAGAGACAGACCGGAATAGGCGTTACAGGCTTTGATCTGCAGCTCATCCAGCAATTCAATCCGTGCCACCGGTATTCCATATTGAATGGTCTGTATCACCGCCTGACAGGCTGCTTTAATCGACGGGAAAGAACAAATCCCGCCGGCGATCATCTCTGGTATCCCCTGCAGCTTCACTGTCAGCTCAGTGATCACCCCTAATGTGCCTTCAGATCCGATCAGAAGCCGGGTCAGATCATATCCTGCTGATGATTTGCGCGCGCGCCCGCCTGTGCGGATGATCCGGCCATCTGGCAGAACCGCCTCCAGCGCCAGAATATTATCCTTCATGGTCCCGTACCGGACCGCATTGGTCCCTGACGCACGGGTCGCCGCCATACCGCCAAGAGATGCGTTCGCGCCCGGGTCAATCGGAAAAAACAAACCGGTATCACGCAGATGCTCATTCAGCGCCTCACGTGTCACACCGGGTTGAATCACCACATCCATGTCTTCAGCATTAACCTGAAGAATTTTATCCATCCCGTTCATATCAATGCATATTCCGCCATAAGGCGCATTGACATGCCCTTCCAGGGAAGAGCCCACACCAAAAGCAATCACCGGGCATCTTGTTTCATGACAGACAGAGATAATCTCTGATACCTCTTCTGCTGACTGGGCAAACACAACCGCGTCCGGCAGCTGCTGGGGAATGCGTGATGTGGTGTGGCTGTGATGGCTGCGCACGGATTCACTTTGTGAAAGACGGTCACCGAATTTTTGTTTCAGCACGGCGACGGCCTGATCGATAGACTGGCGTTCAAACATTCTAAAATTCACTCCCGCAACGGCATCTTTTTGCGCTGATCAGCACTTCACCCTACAATTGACAGTGTGCTCAAATCAACGAAAAACCCGTCTATTGTTCAGCTTTATCGGCCTGCAGAAAATCGAAATCCACCCCGTCCGGGGCCTGCAGAACATGATCATGAAACAGCTTTTCATATCCCCGCCGCCTTACCGCAACAGGTTCAGGACGGCCCGCCCGCCGGATCTGCATCTCTTGATCTGAAATCAGCAGGCTTAATGTGCGCCCTTCCACATCCAGACAGATATGATCACCTGTCTGCACCAGGGCCAGCGGCCCGCCCACAGCTGCCTCCGGGGCCACATGCAGCACAATGGTTCCGGCGGCGGTACCGCTCATCCGGCCATCTGAAATCCGCACCATATCCTTAACCCCGGCCTGGGCCAGCTTTTTCGGGATCGGGATCAAGCCGGCTTCCGGCATTCCGGGGGCCCCTTTCGGCCCGATCTGGCGCAACACCAGAATATCGTCCTCTTCCACATCCAGATCAGGGCTGTCAATGCGGGCGGCCAAATCGGCCATATCCTCAAACACCACCGCCCGCCCGGTATGAGACAACAAATGCGCACTTGCTGCGGCCTGTTTGATAATCGCGCCATCCGGGGCCAGATTGCCATATAACACCGCCAGCCCCCCTTCTGCATAAACAGGTCTGCTGGCCGGTTTGACAATATCCTGCGGCCAGTCCGGTATAACGGTCTGGGCCAGCTCATCTGCCAAGGTCCGGCCGGTCAGGGTCATCACCCCCAGATCAAGACAATCTGCCAGTTCAGCCAGCACCTTCACACCGCCACCTGCTGCGTGCAGATCTTCCATATATCCTGTCCCGGACGGTTTCAGATCAACAATCACCGGCGTATCTCGTGACAGCTCATCAAGACGGTCTAAAGACAGCTTTATCCCCAGCCGGCCGGCCATAGCGGTCAGATGAATAATCGCATTTGTTGACCCGCCAACAGCCAGCAGAACCCGCATCGCATTTTCAAAAGACGCTTTGCTCAGATAGGCGGCCGGGCGGGCTTTGCGCTGGGCCATATCCACAGCCAGCTGGCCGGTCTCCTCGGCGATTCTGCGCCTGTCTGCTGATACCGCCGGGGCACTGGCACTACCCAGAGGGGCCAGCCCCAACGCCTCAACCAGAAGCGCCATTGTGCTGGCTGTGCCCATCACACCGCAGGTCCCAACCGTGGGCACAAGCGCATCATTTGCCTCAGCAATCGCTGCTGCATCCAATCTGTCCGCCCGGTAATCCGCCCACAGACGGCGGCAGTCGGTACAGGCCCCGACCCGCTGGCCGCGGAAGCTGCCTGTGCTCATCGGGCCGGTGACCAGCTGCACAAACGGGACATCCGCACTTAACGCGCCCATCACCTGTGCGGGCACAGTTTTATCACAACCACCGATCAGAACCACCGCATCCACAGGCAGAGATTTCAGCATTTCTTCTGTATCCATCGCCATCAGATTGCGCAGATACATCGAGGTGGGATAAGCAAAGCTTTCATGCAGGCTGATGGTCGGAAACACCATCGGCAGGCCGCCTGCTGCCAGAACACCAGCTTTGACCTGGGCAATCAGCTCTTCAGAATTGCCATGACAGGGGTTGAAATCGCTGCCTGTATCCACAATCCCGACAACCAGCCGGTCAAGCGCGTCATCGCCGTAACCTGCCCCTTTGATAAAGGATTTGCGCAGGAACAAAGCAAATTCATCATCACCATATCGGGTCAGCCCCTTTTTCATTCCTGACGGCTCACCTTTGTCTGTCATCTGCTTATCCCTGTCTTGACCGCTGCGTTGTGCAAGCCTAGGTCTTCAGCGCCCGGTTGGCAATAAACACCGGCAACAGGCCAGCACAGACGATCATCAGGGCGGGGGCGGCGGCAACCTCAATCATCTCATCTTTGGCAAACTGATAGGTGAAGGTGGCGAATGTCTCAAAGGAAAACGGCCTTAACAGCAAGGTCAGCGGCAATTCTTTCATCACATCAACAAACACCAACAGCCCGCCGGCAATGATTGATTTCTGCAGCAGAGGCAGAATCACGCGGCGCACAGTCACCCCGAACCCATGCCCCAGAATCCGGCCAGATTCCATCATATGCGGCGGCATCCGCTTCAGACCAGAAGTGACCGCCCCATAGCCGACCGCCTGAAACCGGATGACAAGGCCAAATAACAGTACAAAAAAGCTGCCCGCCAGAACCAGATCATCTGACACCAGCCCCAGCATATCATCCAGAAAACCAGTGAAGCTCAGCACACCTATCGCCAGAATTGTGCCCGGAAACGCATAGCCTGAAGCTGCCATTCCCGCCAGTATCTGGCCAAGCCGCCCTGACCGGTAGGCGGCCAGCAGCCCGACTAGAACGCTTAAACCCATCACCCCGGCAGCGGCCGACACCGCAAGGGTAAAGGATTGCCGGGTTAATGCGGCCAGCGACAGGCTGGCCTCACCGCTCTGGCCGGTAAGCACAAAATTCAGCAGGATCGCGACCGGGCCAAAAAACCCGATAGAAACAGGCAACAAACACACAAAGATACAGATCACGGCCGCGCCCGGTGTGGGCGTGATCATCGGCACACCCAGCCGGCCAGCACCATGGTTCTGAAATGACCGGCGGGAGCGGGCAAAAATTTCAATCATCAACAAGGCCCCAACCAGAATAAACGCAATCAGGGCCAGCTGGGCAGCAGCAGGCATGTTATTCATCCCCAGCCAGACATTGAAAATCCCCAAGGTCAGTGTTTCCAGCGCAAAATAATCAACTGTGCCGAAATCAGACACCACCTCCATCAGCACCAGCGCCAGCCCCGCCACAATCGCCGGGCGGGCCAACGGCAGCGCGATTGACCAGAATACCGGCCGTCCGGCCAGCGCGGCCACCTCAAACATCTGTGCAGAGGTTTGCCTGAACGCGGTCCGGGCCAGAAGATAGATATAGGGATATAACACCGCCGCCATCATCACACTTGCCCCGCCGGCAGATCTGATCTCAGGGAACCAATAATCACGCACGCTCTGCCAGCCGAACATATCTCTCAATGCGGTTTGCACCGGCCCGGCATATTCCAGAAAATCAGTATAGCTGTAAGCGATAATATAGGCCGGCATCGCTGCAGGCAGAACCAACAGCCAGTCAAACACATCCCGGCCGGGAAAATGATAGCGCGAGACCACCCACGCGCTGGACACCCCAAACAAGGTCGCCAGAACCCCGACCCCGGCCATCAGCAACAAGGTGTTGCCGACATAACGGGCCAGAACCGTCTGCAACAGATGCGGCATCAGATCAGCTGTATCCCCTGTGGCGGTGACCGCAATGGCCAGCAACGGGGCCATCATCACCACACAGACCAGAATCATGACCACAGGCACAGGACCGGCATAAAGCCGGATCAGGCTGGCAGACCCAGATTGTCTTATTGATGCGCTGACCATGCATATTCCCACAATTTACGGGCGGGATATCTGTGTAATCGCCCGTCTTTGTAAATAATAATCATTCTCAAAAAAGAAAAGGCCGGACCGCCAAAAGCTTGCCCGCATGATGGGAAAACAGCTGAGATCAGGACAGATTTATTCTGTGAACTGAGGGGGTTGCTTATTCAGGAAGGCGGATATCCCCTCCTGGCCATCCGGGGCTTCAGCTGAGCGGGCAAGATAACCGGCCTCAGTCTGCATCTGCGCCTCCAAAGACGCGCTCAGGCTGCTGTTCAGCAGATGTTTGATCCGCCCATAGGCCTGTTGCGGGCCATTGGCAAGCTGCGCGGCGGCTTCATGCGCTTCGGCCATCAGACGATCATCCTCAACCACGCGTGAAACCAGCCCCCATTCGGCTGCCTCGTCTGCATTTAACATACGGTTGGTGAAGATAAACTCATTTGCCCGCCGCATGCCGATCAGGCGTGGCAGATACCAGGTTGAAGACCCGTCAGGGCTTAATCCGGCCTTTGTATAGGCAGACACAAACCGGGCTGACCGGCCAGCCAGAACCAGCTGCGGAAAGCCGATAAAGGCCAGCCCGCCTCCGGCTGTCACCCCGTTCACAGCTGTGATAACAGGCGCGTTCATGCTGGCAAAACAGCTGACCGCCCCATGCAGATAATCTGTGACCTCTTTCAGATGTTCGGCAATCGCCGCCCCTTGCTCATAAAACCGGCTCAGATCGCCGCCTGCACAAAACGCCTTATCCCCTGCACCGGTCAGAATCACCGCCCGCACAGACGCCTCTTCAGCCAAATGCCGGGCCGCCTCATACAGGGCTTTTGCCATATCCAGATCAATGGCGTTCATCTGTTCTGGCCGGTTAAGCGTAAGTGTGGCCACATTGCCGCTTTGTTGTTTCAGAATCGGGGACATGAAACCGCACCTCCTGTTATGTTGCCAACGTCTTGGTCTTGTCAGACTAACATCTTGCACCCGGCGCGAGAAGAGCTAGACTGACGAGACCAAGACCAGCAGGCGAACGTAAAAGAGGGGGAAGATGATGGAGCTTGTGATCGCCGGTATAATCGCCTGTCTGGCGATGGATGGGTTTCAGCGTCTGCTCTGGCTGACAATTGGCCAGCCGCCCTCAAACTGGGCTGTGGTCGGCCGCTGGGCTTTTATCGTGCTGCGCTCAGCCCGGCTGTATCAGCCTGATATTGACACCGCCCCGCCTGCCCCGCGAGAGCTGCCCTTTGGCTGGTTTGTGCATTATGCTGTCGGGGTTGGGTATGCGGTGATTTATGCCGGCCTGATGCAGACCGGCCTGCTGACCGCCAGCCTGTTTGACGGGCTGATGTTCGGTATTGCTTCTGTAATTGTGCCCTGGCTGTTTTTCCTGCCGGTGATGGGCAAAGGCATCATGGGCACAAACACGCCTGCCCCGGTGCGGGTCTGTGTGCTGGCTCTGGCCAATCATTGTGTGTTTGGTGTGGGTATGGCGGCCGGGTTCCAGCTGGCAGCCTGACCGCTCAGCCAGATAACCTGACAGGCCGCTTCTGCCTAGCTGCCCAGCGCCTCATGCACAAAGCCGTAGATCTCATCTTTCATACGGCGATAGCTGGTCATCTCATCTTCTTCAATAATTTTCATTGATCCGCCGACCAGGGCCTTGCGGCGGATCATCGCAAACACTTTGATATGGCGGTTACATTCATCTGAAATTTTTGCGATCTGACGGCGGGCCAGATGGGTGACCCGTGTTTCAATAAATTCAGCCTGCACAGCCGCCTTCATACGAGAGGCCGCATCATAATTAATCTTTCCCATCTGGCTCAAAGCGCTGTTCTGGGCCAGATTGATCTGGTTCTCAAAACTGCCTAAATCCGCTGCTGATGGTTTCGGCAGTTCAATGAAAAAATTCATGTCATCTGCGCCGGGTGACATTTTTTTATATCCGGCCAGGCGAAATTGCTGAATCAAAAGATCTCTGTCTTTCAATTCTTTAAGCGCAACTCTTATTGATGTGGTTGAAATCACCGGATCATAGATAATGGTCGACAGATCCAGAATCCGTTTCATTTTCCCGGCCTGTTCAAATTCAATTTTGCGCAGAGATTCAATCTGCACTTCAGACGGATCAATTGCTTTCAATGTTTCCAGAAAATCTTCTAACAACTGCTCGGCCATGGCCTTCACCGACAGCGAGTAGGAATCATCTGAAATCTTCACATCAAAACTTATCATGGCACAATCTTCTCACCCCAGACATAGACATGTTGCAGCATATAACGGTCGGCGGGCGTCTGTCACTACCCTAAGCGCGCTTCAGCTTCGGCTGGCCTTGTCTGTTCACCTCAGCAGCAGCACCAATATGACAGCTGTTGATCCCATCTGTTTTTCATTCACGCCTGAAGACGGATACTGCCTGCCTGATACGGTTTTTGCAGCGCAGATGGTCATTTACAGCACTTCTGATCAGCACCATCTGATGATACCCCTCATATCTCAGTTGTTGTTTTCGTTTATTTGGGGCTGTTATGATTCCGCAAGATATTGCTTTATTCAGCTTATTATTACCTGCGATCCCATTAAATATGGTGGCGGTGAATTTCCGGTATACGGCTCTTGCAGGTCTGATCCGCCAGATCCATGGCATGGCTCAGAAACAAACAGATCATGACCGGCCGCCGGCTGTTTTGCTGCGTGAGGTTCATTTGCTGCAGACCCGGATCACATGTGTGAAATTCAGTCTGTTTTTTGGTGGTTTGTCGTTTTTGTTTAATCTGCTGGCTGTCGGGCTTCTGGTTCTGGGGGCAAAGACAGTCTCTTACGTGTTTTTCATCGCCACATTGGCCTGCCTGTCATCTGCCATTTTGCTGTTTTTGTACGAAATCAGCCGCTCAACCGAAGCTTTGTCTTTGCATATCTCTGATATCCGCCAGTCCGGACGGTAAAGGCTTCTGGCCCCTGCCCCCAGCAGACAGGCTTGCACCAGACCGCCTGTTCAGCCTAAGTTTGACAGGCTGTCTCTTCATCTGTGTCCGGATACCTCCTGCTCATGTCAAAACAACTGCCTTATCTTGATGACTGCCCTCTGGCTGTTGATATCCGCCGTGGCGGGTATGTTGAATCCACTCATCTTGTCGATATCGCTGTGGTGGATAGTGACGGCCGCATCATTCTGGGCTATGGCGAGACCGAACGGCCTGTATTTCCGCGCTCTGCAATGAAACCGCTGCAGGCACTTGTTCTTGTTGAACAGCTTCAGCAGGCAGGCCTGGACCAGACCCTTTCAGCAGAACAGCTCTGCGTCACCTGTGCCAGCCATAATGGCCAGCCTGAACATCTGCGCGCGGCAGGCGGCTTGCTCAAACAATTTGATATCTGTTCTGATCATCTGATCTGCGGGGCGCATTGGTCACTTGATCAGGACAGCCTGATTGACCAGGTCCGCACCGCCCGGGCCCCGACCCGTCTGCATAATAACTGCAGCGGCAAACATGCCGGCATGCTGGTTCTGGCCCAGCTGATCAACGCGCCATTTGACGGCTATCACCGGCTTGACCATCCTGTTCAGCAACGCATTCTGGGCTGTCTTGAAGCCATGGTGGGATGTGATCTGACCGGTTACGGTGCAGGTGTGGATGGCTGCGGGGCCCCGGCTCTGGCCGGACCATTGGGCAACTGGGCGCGCGGCTTTGCCCTGTTTACAGGTGAAGGGCCTCTGCCCGAACCACGCCAGGCCGCCTGCCAGACCTTAACACAAGCGATTGCTGATGCCCCGCATCTGATCGCTGGCGACCGGCGGCTCTGCACAACTGTCAATCAGGCCTTCGGTGCGGCTGTGACGGTCAAGGTTGGGGCAGAAGGGGTCTATGCTGCCGCCTTTCATGAACTGGGGCTGGGGCTGATGCTGAAAGCCCGTGACGGGGCCAGACGGGCGGCTGAACAGGCCCTTCTTCATGTCATGCTCATGCTTGGATTTGACCTGCCCGCCGCGCTGGCAGAGGCGTTTCAGCCTGAACTGACCAACTGGGCAGGAGAGCCGGTCGGGGATATTCTTGTCCGGGATCAGGCCCGCCCTTTATGACCACCGCGTTTGAAATCCGGCCTGTCCGCTCATCAGAAGCTGATCATCTGCTTCATCTCTCAGACGCCTATATGGACAGCCTTTATCCGGCCGAAAGCAATCATCTGGTCAGCCCTGACAAGCTCCGGCGGGAGGCGCTGGTGTTTTTGGGCGGCTTTTGCGGTGCAGACTGTCTGGCCTGTGTGGCCCTGATGGCCGGGCACAAGCCCCATTATGCAGAGGTCAAACGCCTGTTTGTCAGTGATGACGCCCGTGGCCGCGGCTATGCCCGCCTGCTGATGACAGAGCTGGAAAGACAAGCAAAACGCCTGCAGATCAGCTGTCTGCAGCTGGAAACAGGCATTCACCAGCCAGCCTCTCATGCGCTGTATTTGTCTCTGGGCTATCACCAGATCCCGCCATTTGGCGATTATCAGCTTGACCCGCTCAGCGTGTTTTTTGAAAAACAGCTGATCTGACAGACAGCCTGCTTTACCCATCCGGCCTTACTTTGTTAGGCTGGGGTCAGACCAAGGATGAGACCCATGCAGATTGACCTGTCCCCTGCTGCCCAAGATCAGCCCGCCTGCCCGCGCTGTCACAGCCCGTTACAGACCATTGTGGTGCACGGGCATGAACAATGTGCGGTCTGCAAATCCAATATCCTGGAATGCTGCTCTGGCGAGGTCTGCCAGCCTGACCGGCCTGCGCCTAAACGCCCTCAACAAGGATAAGATCAGTTTCAGACGCCTGCTCCCTGACCAGCTTTGCAGCTGTATAGCCATCAGAAAAATAAAACCGGCGCGCCTCATCCATACTGTCAAACTCCAGCAGCACAACCAGCCCCTGCTGATTGCCTTCCAGAATGTCAACATCAGGGTTCCGGGCCAGCAACCGCCCGCCATATTCACTGATCAGAGGTGTGGACATTTGTTTGAAGGTTTCAAAACCATCCTTGTCATGGACGCGGATTCGCGCGATCAAATACGCCTTTGCCATATCCTCAGCCTCCGCGCTCAAACACAACTGTCCCAGAAACAGGGTCGGTGACGCCCAGTTCAGGCGAAATCTCTTCCAGCAGGTCTCTTGCTGTATCCAGCAGGGCGATCATCTGTGGTCTGGCCGCGGCCATAGCCGCCTCACTTTCCCACAACCCATAGCCGACATAAGTCCGCTCACCGGTACGGGCCAGAATATGCAACAGCTGCCCCTCCCACTTATCCGCAGCGGCGAATTTGTCTTCCAGCGCGGCCTGACAGCCCTCTTTCACCAGAAACCGCACAACATTGGTATATTTTGCCATCATCTGAACTCCCTGTACTCTGAACGCCCCTTACATCTTATCCCTGGCCCGGGGCTTTATAGGCACCGGCCATCGCTGCGGCTTTTGCGCCAATCGCGTTGAAATCTGTGACTTCCAGAATTTCCATATTGGCAAACGCCCCAGACGCCAGGACCAGCATTTTTATCGCGCCCATGGTTTCAAAATCAGGGGCCTCACCAATGGCGACCACATCATGACTGCCTCTGGTCAGATATAACTCATCCAATGTTCCGCCGGCTTTCGCCATCATCGCGCCAACGGCTGCTTTGCGGTCTTCTTCTGGGTTTTTCATGAACCCGGCCAGGCCTTGGGTGGTGTAACTGCCGATTGCTATGAATTTCATCTTTTCTCTCCCTTTTGCTCTGCTTGTCTTTGCAGAGGTTTGTTTTGGTTTCCTCATCATGCCGGTATAATATTATACCAGATGGTAACCATAACACAGGCTTGTGCTAACTTCAAAATCACCGCCTTGAGGGCAGCTCTGGACTCCTGCAAAGGGCCGGAGGGGAAACAGGGACTTTTCGCTGGCCTGTTTCGCCCTATGTCAAGGGTATGAGACCATATCGACATTTGATCACATTCACTGTCTTTCTGCTTGCCCTTATTATCTCCTTTCATTCGGGCCCGGTACGGGCTGACCAGACTGACCCGCGTCTGCCTGGTCTGTTTGACAGCTTACGCACCGCACCAAATGCTGCAGCTGCTCAGGCCACAGCTGACCGGATCTGGCGCATCTGGTCTGAAAATCCGGATAACGCGCTGCTCACACAAACCCTTAATGAAGGGGTGGCCCAGATGAATGCCGGCCGCCTGCGCGAAGCAGAACGGCTGTTTACCTCAGTGATAGAGGCTGATCCCGATTTTGCTGAAGCCTGGAACAAGCGGGCAACTTTATATTTTCTGATGGGGGCTTATGATCTGTCCAAACGGGATATTGCCCAGACCATCGCGCGCGAGCCGCAGCATTTCGGGGCTTTGTCCGGTCTGGGTCTTGTGGAAACCCATATCGGCAATTATGACGCTGCGCTGAAAGCCTATGAACAGGCCGCGGCCATTCACCCCTTTATGGACGGGTATGACGATATTGTCAGCGCGCTGAAAAAGCTGGTCAAGGGCACAGCCTTGTGACCAGCTGACACGGCCTGAAAGGGCCGGATAGCTGGAACTGGGTTTAAAGACCGTACTGTATGCAACCTGAGGGGAACTGTCATCGCTGGAGGCAACAGCAGATGAGACCATTTTTTATCCTGATCACTGCTATTCTGGCGGTGTTTATCGTGATTTCAGCTCATGTCTATATGGGCAGCGGTCTGTTTGCGGGTCTGTTCACCTTTACCATTTATTATCTGGCCTGGGAGCTGACCATTTGGCGGTTGCGCGCCATCCTGCAGTCTGATCATCCCGAAGACCTCTCAGACCCGCGTCATGAGGTTCATATCACCACTGACTATCTCAAAGATGACAAGCAGGACTGACAGACAGCCCGCCCGATCACCTTCCCTCACTATTTCGCTTTTCAACGCTCTTGATCCGTGATGAACTCTGCTGGTCATACTTTCACATGCCTTTGTTCAGGAGAGCGGTGCGATTTCTGCCTATCCTTATGCCAGCAGGCCGGTCTTTCTGGCTTTCTTTTTATATTCCTTTGCGCTGGGAACGCTGTTTCCGCGGCTGGGTGACCTGCAGCTTCAGATGGGCCTCAGCGAGGGCGAACTTGGCCTGTCTCTGGTTGGCGCGCCCATAGGGGTTCAGCTGTCTTTGCTGGTGGCAAATCATGTTGTTGCGCGCTTCAGCCTGGCAAAAGTGATGATCACAGGGCTGGCCGTGATTATGGCTGTTTATGTGGCCACGGCGGTTGCTGGCTCACCGGCTTTGTTTTTTGCGCTGCTGTTTGTTATGGGTTTGTCTGTCGGCATTCTTGAAGTGGCGGTGAATCTGGAAGCAGACCGGGTGGAATATGGCCTGAAACAGCGGATTATGAACCGCGCGCATGCGTTCTGGTCATTGGGGTTTTTCGCCACCGGCCTGTTGGGGGCGGTGATGGCACAGCTTGGCGTGTCTGTTCTGGTTCATTTTGCCGGTTTTGGTCTGGCGGTGGTGGTGCTGACGGTGCTTGTGTTTTCAGGCTATGTTCAGGCCCCTTTACGCCCCTCTGCTGAAACCGCAACCCCGAAATTTGTTAAACCGACAGCCGCTATCATGGTGCTGGTCTGCCTGACCTTGTCTGCCATGCTGGCCGAAGGGTCAGCCATAGAATGGTCTGTCATTTACATGCGGGATGTGTTTGCCACCCTGCCTCTGGTGAACGGCATGGCGCTGGCCCTGACCGCCTTTGCCCAGTTCCTGACCCGCTATTTTGCAGACCGGTTTGTTGACCGGTATGGTCCGCGCCGTGTGGCCGGTGTCTGTGTATGGATAATGCTGGCCGGGGTTATCCTTGTGGCGGCTGCGCCTGTCTGGCCGGTGGCCTTGCTGGGCTTTACCTGTCTGGGGGCGGGATCATCTGTGATTTTCCCGCTGGCGATGTCGGCGGCGGCCCAATTGGAAGATCGGCCAGCGGCGGTGAATGTGGCGTCTCTGGCCCAGATCTCCTTTGTGGTGTTCTTGCTGTCACCGCCTGTGCTGGGGCTGGTGGCTGAACATATCGGCATCCGCTATGCCTTTGCCCTGTGCCTGCCCCTGACCATCCTCAGCCTGTTCAGCCTGCACGGGCTGGCCGCAAAACCGGCCGTATCTGCTGAACAATAAAGGGCCGTGACGACCTCTTGTGATGATGCTAACATTCACATCTGGTTAGGATAACAGACCAACGCAGACAAAAGAGATCAGGCGATGAATATACACCTTCCCTCACAGTTGCCGTCAGGTTTTTTAACTGAAGCCAGCGGCGATATTGACACCTTCCGTCAGCTGACAGCGCGCGTAACCACAGCTGAAGATGTCCCTCTTGCCGCTGATATCCAGCAGAATATCCCTGTCTATGATGGCCAGTTTGTGAACAGATCAGCCGAGCAGGCAGACAAGCGCCGCGCCTTGCTCTCAGAATGGACAGATGTTCTGGCCCATGGCGCCGGCATAATTGTGATAAAAGACGGGCTTGCCAAGCCTGACGTCATTGATCGGGCCAGCCAGATATTTGAGACCATAATTGAAACTGAACAGGCTGCCTCTGGCGGCGGCGGTGATCATTTTGCCAAGGCCGGGGCCAATGACCGGGTCTGGAACGCATTGGAAAAACATTGCCTGGCTGACCCTCAGAATTTCGCTGCCTATTATGCCTCTCACGGCATTGCGATGGCAGCTGAAGCCTGGCTTGGCCCTTCTTATCAGATGACGGCTCAGGTCAACCGGGTTAACCCGGGCGGGGCGGCACAGAACCCGCATCGTGACTACCACCTTGGCTTTATGCTGGCTGAACAGGCGGCCGCCTGGCCGGCGCATGCGCACAGCCTGTCACCCTATTTAACCCTGCAAGGGGCGGTGGCCCATTGTGATATGCCGCTTAAAAGTGGCCCGACCCAGCTTCTGCCCTTCTCCCAGAGCTTTACTGAAGGCTATCTTGCCTTCTCCCGGCCTGAATTTCAGGATCATTTTGCCCGGAATTTTGTTCAGATTCCGCTGAATAAGGGGGATTTGCTGTTTTTCAGCCCGGCGGTGATGCATGCGGCCGGAACAAACAAATCATCAGATATTTACCGGCTGGCCAATTTGCTGCAGATTTCCTCTGCCTTTGGCCGGGCGATGGAAACTGTTGACCGCCAGGCGATGTCACTGGCGCTCTATCCGGCCTTGCTGGAGGCCCGCCAGACCGCCAGCCTGTCTGCTGCTGAACTTGATAATGTCATTGCGTCCTGTGCAGAAGGCTATGCCTTTCCGACCAGCCTTGACCGGGACCCGCCTGTTGGCGGTCTGGCCCCGAAAACACAAGCTCAGTTTGTCAAAGACGCCCTTATTGACGGCCAGACAGCAGAACAGCTGCGCACCACACTACAGGCCCTGCACAGCCGCCAGCATGGCTAGCGGCCCCTGCTATTGACCCAGCCCTCTGCCCCTGTTTTCACAAAACTGCCTGCGTTTAGCTCGCGGAACGCTTCCTGCAGTTCGGCCCGCGTGTTCATCACAATCGGCCCGTGCCAGGCGACAGGCTCACGCAAAGGCGCCCCGGAAATCAGCAAAAACCGCACGCCTCTCTCGCCGGCAACAACTTCCACCTCATCTCCCTCACCAAACACCACCAGAGTGCGGTTGCCGGACTGATCTCTGATTTTCAACTCATCACCATTAAATTCTTTTTCAACATTCACACCGAACGGGGCTGATGAATTGCTGAACTGGGCGGACCCTTCAAAAATATAAGCAAAGCCTTGTCTGCGGGTATCAAAAGGAAACCGTTTCTTCACATTGGGCAGCAGCGTGACATCCAGATAGGCCGGGTCTGTGTCAATCCCGTCCACAGGTCCGCGATAGCCACGGTAATCCCCGGCAATCACCCGAATATGGGTGCCGTCATCATCTGTCAGCGTATTGATATCGCCTGATTTGATATCCTGATAGCGCGGTGTGCACATTTTCTGATCCCGCGGCAGATTGGCCCAGAGCTGGAAGCCATGCATCTGGCCTTGGGTATTTCCAGACGGCATTTCCTGATGAATAATGCCTGATCCTGCGGTCATCCACTGCACATCACCATCACTCAAAACGCCTCGGTTACCAAGGGAGTCAGCATGTTCAACATTGCCTTTCAGCACATATGTAATGGTCTCAATGCCGCGGTGCGGATGCCAGGGAAACCCGCTTTTATATTTTTCCGGATCATCATTGCGGAAATCATCCATCATCAAAAACGGGTCAAACGGGTCGGTTTCGCCAAAGCCAAACACGCGGTGCAGATGCACACCTGCCCCTTCCATCGTTGGGCGGGCCTGACTGCTGAATTTAACAGGACGGATAGACATGACCGGGGGCTCCTCTTCATCATTGCTCATCCATCATGTGGGCTTGAGGGATGAAAATTTCAATGCAGAGGACGCCAAACAGCCATGTTTCCGCAGGATAAAAAATCAACAAACCTCACCCCCCGCCAGACCATCTGCCCGCCTGCCTGTCACGTATGAACAATCCAAACATTCATCAGCTTATCATTGAAACTTGAACAGGAGACAGACATGGCTGAAGCAA
>CALKIF010000121.1:0-34564 GCA_937988715.1 uncultured Alphaproteobacteria bacterium
TTTCAGATGGTGGAGCGTACTGGGATTGAACCAGTGACCCCCACGATGTCAACGTGGTGCTCTCCCGCTGAGCTAACGCTCCCCTGCCATCTGTACCAACAGGGCTGCCGGTAAAACCAGCACAGCTGTTGTGCGCACAGCTTTAGATAAGTTTGCAGATCAAGTCAAGCAGAAGCCCGTATGCGCACAGGCAAATTGAGCCGGACGGCGGCTGTTTTCGTAAAGATAAGGCCAGCTGGTGTTGCTCCCGGCATAGTGTGCAAGCTGATATAAAGATTTTGGCAGGGTGAAGAAAGTCAGATAGGCTGATAGCTATGAATGAATTATCGCATGCCCTGTCCCCTGCCCGCCCTGACCTTCAGGAAAAAGAGGGCCTGCTGATCCCCCGCCTGATGCCTGATCATGATATTCCGGCCTTTCAGTTTATTGAAGGTGAGCCCGGCAGCCCGGTCGTGCTGTCTGTACCGCATGGCGGCTGGCTGTATCCGGAAAGTCTGGTTGGGGACGATAATCTGAGCCGATGTGCCAGCCTATCCGATACCGGCACGGCCGAGCTGGGCCTGATGCTGGCGGGCGGGCGTTATCCGGCATTGATCGCCTGTTGCTGTCGGGCGGTGTGTGATTTAAACCGGCCGCCGGCCGCCCTTGACCCGCATTTATGTGAGGGTGCTGATCTGCCTCTGCCTGCTGCCTATAAGCCCTATGTGGCCGCCGGATATGGGGTGATCCCGCGCCTATCTGCACAGAAACAGCCTTTATATTCACAAAAGCTGGGGCCAGCCCATTGGCAGGGCCTGCTGGCCGCCTGGCACAGCCCCTATCACCGCCGCCTGAGCGACTTGCTGAGGCGGGCTGCTGAACAGCAGGATGATATTCTGCTGGTTGATCTGCATTCCATGCCGGACAGCCCGAAACAGGCCGGCAAGTCCCGGTTATTGCCGTTGCGGGCCGGACAGCTGCCTGATTTTGTGTTTGGGAATCTGCATGGGGCAACGCTGAGCCAGACCCATGTCAGACTGATTGATGAAGTGATGCGACAGAGCGGCTATAGCTGGCGCTGGAACACGCCTTATGCTGGCGGCTATATTACCCGCCATTATGGGCTGGAAACAGATGAGGCGGAGGGGCAGACCCCTGCACAAGTTCTGCAGATAGAGGTGAATCGCGGCCTGTACAGCAATCCGGCCGGCAAAGTGGACCCCGACTGTCTGGTGCCTGTCAGCCAGCTGCTGAGCCAGCTTCTGGCCGCCCTGGCAGACAAACAGGACCAGCGGGATCAGCGTTTGGGCGCGTAAGGGTTTTCACTGCCTTTGCGCAGCAGCATGCGAACCGGAATCCCCGCCAGCCCGAAATCAGCCCGCAGGCCGCCAATCAGATACCGCAAATAAGATTCAGGCAGATCAACAGGACGGCTGGCAAACAGCGCAAATGTCGGCGGCCGGGTGCGGACCTGTGTCATATAGCGGATCCGCAGACGCCGCCCCTGGCTCATCGGCGGGGGATGGGCTTCCAGCATCGGTTCAAGCCAGCGATTCAGACGGCCAGTGGAAATCCGCGTGTTCCACAGCTTGTGCGTGTCTTCAATCGTTTTCATCAGCCGGTCAAGCCCGCGCCCATACAAGCCAGAAATCGGCACCACAGGCACGCCGCGCACCTGGGCAAGAGAGGTTTCCAGCCGATCGTTAATCAGCTGCATCGCGGCCTGTTTATCTGCCACATCATCCCACATATTCGCGGCAATCACCAAGGCCCGGCCTTCATCTGTGATCTGGCGGGCAATGACCATATCCTGGCGATGCGGCGGCTGGCGGGCATCCAGCATCAGCACACACACCCGCGCATATTGAATCGCCCGCTGGGCATCATTGACCATCAGCCGTTCAACCTTTTCGGTGACCCGGGCCTGGCGGCGGATACCGGCGGTATCCACCAGCTGATAATCCTGACCCTGCCAGGCAAAGGGCAAGGTGATCGCATCACGGGTGATGCCTGCTTCCGGGCCTGTCAGCAGACGCTGTTCACCCAGCAACGCATTCACAAGGGTGGATTTGCCCATATTCGGGCGGCCCACAACCGCAATGCGGATCGGATCATAAGCCGCCTCATCAATCCAGATATCCGGCTCATCTTCAGGATCAGAAGACAGATCATCAGCATCATCCTGTTCTGCTGCTGCCTCATCCTCACCAAATAAGGCCAGTTCAAGGCCTTGCTGGCGGGCCTGATCCAAAATCGCGTCATACAGATCAGACAGCCCGTCACCATGAGCTGCTGATACAGGCACCGCCGCCCCCAGACCCAGCTGCCAGGCTTCAGCCAGCGTTTCTACGCCTGATTTGCCTTCACATTTATTGGCCAGAACCACAACCGGGGTGCCACTGCGCCTGATCTGGCGGGCAAAATACAGATCATCAGGCAGCAGGCCGGCCCGTGCATCTATCACCAGCAGGGTGATATCTGCCTGCTGGACCGCCAGTTCTGTCTGCTGGCGCATGCGGTCTTCCAGACTGCCTGATTTCGCCTTTTCAAGGCCAGCTGTATCAATCAGCCGGAACCGCATTTCTGCCAGACGCCCGTCCCCTTCACGCCGGTCACGGGTCACACCGGGCTGGTCATCAACAATCGCATGACGCGTGCCGGTCAGACGATTAAACAGCGTGGATTTGCCCACATTCGGGCGGCCAACAATGGCAAGGGTGACAGTCATGAGTTAACGATACGCCCGCAGCCGGCCATCACGGCTCAAAACAACAAGTGTGTTCTGAACAATGACAGGATGAACATTCACCGCCCCGCCAAGAGAGGTTGTGCTGACCTGCTCGCCAGTATCAGCATTCAGGCTGTAGAGTCGGCCAGACGCAGAAATGACATGAACCTGACCGGCGGCAACAACCGGCCCGACATACCGGGCAACATCTGTTGCCGAAATCCGGCCCAGCTCTGCACTGCCCGGCAGATCGGTGTGCCAGCGTACCGCCCCGTCAGCTTTGCGCAGGGCCACAATATGGCTGTTGGAGGTCAGCACAAACAGGCTGTCGCCAGCCACCCACGGGGTCTGGACACTGCTGATCGGCTGGTCCCACAGCAAGATACCTGTCAGCGGATCATAAGCCCCCAGCAAGCCAGACTGGCTGACCACATAAATCGCCTCGCCATCATGTACAGGTTCAGCCAGAATATCACCTAATTCTTCAAGAGGGGTGCGCGGGGCCAGAGTGGCCAGGCTGTCTGCCCACAGCAAGCCGCCGTCATTTACCGCATTTGCCGATACCTCGCCGCCGATACCTGCTGTAATCACCGCCCCGTCCCGGACCGCTGGTGAGCCTGATCCCAGCACAACCGTATCTGCCGGCAGACCAGCAGACTGCCAGACCAGCACACCATCATTCAGCCGGAACGCCAGAGAGCTGCCGTCAATATCGGTGACCACAACACCTTCATCTGTAATCAGGGTCGGCCCGCCAGACAGAGGCTGATCATGTTCAACAGTCCAGATCACCTCATAGGTACTGGCATCAATAAGAGTCAATATCTTGCGGCCAGCGTGAACAGCCACAACTGACTGATTGGCGGCCAGCCCCCCAGCCACACCGGGATACAGGCCGTCTTCTGCATCATCAACCTGCAGTTCAGCCAGCACCTCACCTGTTTCCAGATCAAATACAGACAACAGCGCATCTGCGCCCAGCGCGAACACCTTGCCCTTCACCGCAACCGGCTGCGCCAGCGTTACGATATCTGTGTCTGTATCCGCAACCCGGGCTGACCACAGCCGATTCAAAGGCAGCTCAACAGACAGATGGCCGCCATCATGTGCCGCGGTGACGCCAGGATGACCAAATTCATCATTCACAACCGGCGCGCCCAGGCCAGCCAGCTCGGCAAAAGCAGCTTCATCAACGCTGAGGCTGCGGGAACTGGCAAAGACATCCTCGCGCTCGCCAGACAGTCGTACCTCGCTCTCTGCACAGGCCGCCAGCATCCCAAAACCGGCGATAAGGCCCACGCGCAGAGCTGTTCTGAGCAAACCGTGAGAGGGGAATAATCTGTTCTGTTGTTTCATCATCTATCCACTCTTGTCGTTTTGTCTTTCAGGCTGAGCTGTGGCCGCAGGGGCGGTTACTGGCTTTGTGATATCACGCTGAGAATCTGGGCCGCCCGCTGGCGCAGGCTGGCCGGAATATCGGTCAGGGCGACCAGCCGGTTCAGCCTGTCAATCGCCGCAGCCGTATCGCCGCGCCGCAAATCAAGGGCCGCCATCTGTTCCAGAGCCAGACCCTGAAGTGAAGATGATGAAGCGGTCAGCGGCTCAAGCCGTACTTGCAGATCTGCAGCATCCGCTGACTGCGGGGCATGCATGACAGATAACAGCAAAGCAATGTCCCGATAAATCTGATCCGCATCGCTGCGCGCCGCCAGCGCCAGATAGCGTTGTTCAGCCTCACCCGCCTGGCCGTTTTGGGCCAGAGCCGCAGCAGACCGGAATTCAGCCAGCAGACCATAGCCTTCGTTTAAATCAGGTGCGGCTGCCTCTAGGCTGCTGGTCACATCATCAGCCAAAATCGCCTGGAAGAAGGCATCTGCTGAGCGCGCGTCACGCTGGTTTGTGTAGTAGCTGTAGCCTTGCGACAAGCTTACCCCGGCGACAATGGCCACAACCACAGCAATCAGATATTTGCCATAACGTTGCCACAGGGCGGCCATGCGATCCTGTTTCAGCTCTTCATTAATTTCATCAAAGATATCAGCCATTACATTTATCCCAAACAGTCAGACCCCTTTGAGCAGCCAGACTGTGCTGTTTCAACTGCTGCCTTTATACGTCTGTTAGGCAGGGTTTTTCCAGCCTTTTTCTTGACTGTGTCTGCTGTGCTGGCGCACATCCGGTGCACAGCCGTTCTGCAGCTGCGTATTTTCAGGGCTGTCTGGTCTGGTTTTCCTTGACCTTCAGGGCTGTCTGGTACACCGTTTACAGTGGGATTACAGCTTTATGTTTTCAAAAAAAAGCTGTTTTAAAAAAACCAGCGTCAGTCGATTGTTTGCATGTCTTATACCAGTGTAACCCGAAAGCAGCCCAAAGCCTTTTATTTCAGCCGTGCTGAGTTGTCCGTTATTCTGTCTGCCTATGCCACCCGGGTAGCCAATAGTGACTGGCGGGATTATGCCCTTGATCATATTGCTAACTGCGCGATTTTCTCTATCTTCCGGCATACTCATGAGCAGCCCCTGTTCACGATCGAAAAACACCGCCAGAAAGGTAAGGATAAGGCCTTGTTCATGTTGCGGGACAGACAGAAAATCCTGTTCAGAGGCTCAAAACTATCTGATCTGATCAGCTATCTGCACCGCCTGCCCCGGCTGGTGAAATAACCCGCCCTTCAGCCCCCTCTTTCCTGATCTGAAAAAAGAGCAGAAATCACATCTCCCCTCTTGTTTTATTTATCCCTAATGTTTAAATTAGAACAAAACAAGAACAAACTACCTGAACAGAGATGTGATACCGCAAAATGGGCGCTTTCAAACAACAGCAGCTGCAAAAGACAGAACCGCGCCAGCCCATGTGCCTGCATCATCTGGTGCAGCAGAATTTAAACGTGTTCTGCTGGTGCAACAGATGCAGCCATAATGCCGAGGTGGACACCGATCTTCTGATCGAGCGTCTGGGCCCGCTTTATCCGGTCCCTGAGCTGGGCATTCACCTGCGCTGCAGCCATTGCGGGGCACAGGATGTCAGCACCCGCCCGGCCTGGCCCAGCCATGGCGGCCAGATTGCCCGGCATGGCTAGGCCGTAACCGTGCAGCAGATTCCGGCAGCAAAGCCAGCACAGAGCAGATGTCCTCTCTGGACAGTCGCGGGCGGACAGGCTAGGGTCAGGCCGGTGATAACCCCAAGATACAGGCGAGACCATAAATGACTCCGACTGAGATTGAAAAGCTGCAACGCTTCCTGCGCCAGACCTTTGGCAATCATGGCATCACCCTGGCCAGACGCCCGGAGGCCACTGATTCGGCCGAATTCCAGATTAATGGAGAGACCTTTGGGGCGGTGTATAAAGATGAAGATGAAGGCGAGCTGAGCTATAATATCCAGATGACCGTGTTGTCAGAAGATCTGGACTGAACAGCCGGTTATCTTAACCGGTTATCTGGGTGAGCAGCAGAGCCGCGAACAGCAACATCACAAAGGCTGTGGCAAAATCAATCAGCTGCCAGGCGCGCACGCTGGTCATATACCGGCTGAAGCGGCGCGCACCAAACCCCAATACAGAGAAAAACAACAGGCTGGCGGCTGAGGCCCCGGCGGTAAAGGCCAGCTTTTCCCCCTCCTGATACGGGACTGACAGGCTGCCCAGCAAAATCACCGTATCCAGATAAACATGCGGATTAGCAAAGGTCAGCACCGCCACAACAGATATCGTGCGTGCCAGTGATGTTTGCGGCAAACCGGGCGCGCTGGCCTTGTCAAATGAGGTGGCCATCTGCAGCCCGTCACGAAGCCGCAACACCCCATATCCCGCCAGCCACAACGCCGCCAGAGCAAACAGCCAGGCCCCATACAGATCAAACACAGGGGTCAGAAGCTGGCCCAGCCCCAGCACACCAAGGCAGATCAGCATCATATCAGACAGGCCGCAGAACAGAACAACAGCCAGAACATGCTGGTTCAGAAGCCCTTGCCTGATCACAAAGCTGTTCTGCGCGCCAATAGCCAGAATCAGGGACAGGCTGAGCGCAAAGCCGGACAATGCCGCAGAAATCATCTGACCATCCCCAAAACAAAACCATCAGAACTTATCTTTCATGACAGACCAGACGTCATTTCGCAATTGCGTATCTGTCCGGCAGGCGCATAATGGACAGGTTGTGAGCGCAAAACGATAAAAGACAGGACAGGTGATAATGGCAAAAAAACGCGTGGCAATGGAGCTGGGCATGGGCACATCCCTGCGCCGTCAGGATTACACAAAGGCTGCTGTGAGGGCGTTACAGGACGCGCTGTGGCATAATTCGCTGACGATGGCTGATGCGTTCGGCTTTTCGCGTGAAGATATGATCGTTGAGGTTGATATCGCGGTGCAGAAACCAGAGAAGGTGGATATTGAGGCGGTCAAGGCGGTGCTGCCTTATGGCCAGCCGCATATCAAAGTGGTGCATGGCGGCCTGGATATCGCCAAACCCCCAAAGCCAGGGGCCGATGCCGCCGATACTGACAAAACCGTGATCGCCAATGCCGCGGTCAATGTCTATTTTAATATGGAACCCGCACAAGACAGAGCAGGAGACAAGATATGAGGCGCCTGATTCTGGAAATGGGTACAGGTAATGATCTGTATGGTGAGGATTACACCAAAGCCGCAAACCGCGCCGTGCAGGACGCGCTGCATCACAGCTCTCTGGTGTTGTTCAGATCGCTGGACCTGCCGCATGAGGCGATGCAGGTCAATGTCACCATTGGGGTGCAGGAGCCGGACAAGGTTGATGCAGATGCGGTTGCCGCCACCCTGCCCCGCGGCCAGGCCAGGGTGAATGTTGTGAAAGGCGGGCTGAATGTGGTGGATAAAGATAATGATACCGTATCTGTGATCGCCACAGCCGCGGTTGAAGCCTGTTATGATATCCGGTCTGAAGACTGGCAGCTCAGCTGAAAAGGAGTGTTTATGCACAGACAGTTGCTGACACATATTGACGTTCTGGCCACCATGGATAATGGGGGGGACAATGGGGGCGATAAAGGATGCGGGCGCGAATTAACAGATGCAGCTGTGCTGATAGACGGTAATGTGATTACCAAAGTCGGCCCCACAAGCGCGCTTGAACAAGAGGCCGCCAGCTGTGATGAGGTTCATAATCTGGCCGGGCATATTGTGCTGCCGGGGCTGGTCAACACCCATCATCATCTGTTCCAGAACCTGACCCGGGTTGTACCGGATGCCCAGAATCACAGCCTGTTCGGCTGGTTGCAGACCTTATATCCGATCTGGAGCCATCTGCGGCCGGAAGATATTTATGTTGCGGCGGCAACAGGCCTGGCTGAGCTGGCGTTAAGTGGCTGTACCACATCATCTGATCACCAGTATCTGTTCCCGCATGGCAGCCGGCTGGATGATTCGATAGAAGCGGCACATGATGTCGGCATCCGGTTTACCGCCACACGCGGGTCAATGAGCATCGGCGAGAGCAAAGGCGGGCTGCCGCCAGACCAGCTGACTGAGGCTGAAAACAGTATTTTGGAAGATTGTCTGCGGCTGATCGATGCCTATCATGACGCCTCTGCCCAGGCCATGACCCAGATTGCGCTGGCGCCCTGTTCTCCGTTTTCGGTCAGTACCGGGCTGATGCGTGATACCGCCGATATGGCCAAAGATAAGGGTGTGGGCCTGCATACACATCTGGCAGAAAATGTTGAGGATATCGACTATTCGCTGGCCCAGTTCGGCCAGCGGCCAGGTGATTATGCAGAAGAGCTGGGCTGGACCGGAGCGCATGTCTGGCACGCCCATTGTGTGCAGCTGAATGAAGAGGAAATCAATTTGTTTGCGCGCACCAAGACAGGTGTTGCGCATTGCCCTTGTTCGAACATGCGGCTGGCCAGCGGGATTGCCCCTGTGCGCCAGATGATCGATGCCGGTGTGCCGGTCGGGCTGGGGGTTGACGGGTCCTCATCAAGTGACAGCGGGCATCTGATGAACGAAGCCCGGCAGGCGATGTTGTTGCAGCGGGTCCTGGGCGGGGCAGATAATCTGTCTGCGCGGCAGGCCTTGCGGCTGGCAACACGCGGCGGGGCTGAAGTGCTGAACCGCCATGATATCGGCCAGATTGCGCCCGGATTCGGTGCAGATATGGCGATTTTCAGCCGCAATTGCATTGAGCTGAGCGGGACCCAGACAGACCCGCTGGCGGGTCTTGTGTTCTGTGGGCCGGTCAAGCCGCGCCATGTGCTGATTAACGGCAAATGGGTGGTGCGGGAGCATCAGCTGACCACCTTGTCGCTGCCGGATTTGCTGGACCGGCATCACCGTTGTGCCACAGATCTGCTGAACCGCAGCCAGGCGGGATGAGCGTAAGGGATAAAAAAACAGGCCGTGCTGAGACGGCCTGTTCTTTGTTGATGTTGGTCTGATGAGGCTTAGTTCGGGATTTTGCCTTCTACGCCTTCGACATAGTAATTCATTCCCCACAGGCCGCCATCATCAAGCACTTCACCTGCTTTGAGAATCATATTCCCGCCATTATCTTTCATCGGCCCTTCAAAGATATTCAGGCTGCCATTGCCGATTCCATCACGGGCGGCCGCAGCGGCTTTCGCCACATCTGCCGGCATGTTCTTGAATTCTGTCAGAACCAGGAAGTCATCACCAATGCCTTTCCAGGTATTGCCTGCCCAATGATCCGGCCCGTCACCAGTTGACCAGCTGCCATCCATGACTTTCTGGACCTGTTCAATATAATACGGGCCCCAGTTGTTCACAGAGGCGAATAGCTGGGCGTTCGGGGCGAATTCATGCATGTCTGATGACTGGCCAAAGCCTTTCACACCTGCTTTTTCGGCTGTCTGCAGCATCGCCGGGCTGTCTGTATGCTGGGCCAGAACATCTGCGCCTTCAGCAATCAGAACCTTGGCCGCATCTGATTCCTTGACCGGATCATACCAGCTGTTGACCCAGACCACTTTGATGGTGGCGTCTTTGTTCACAGACCGCAGACCGCGGGCAAATGAATTAATCCCCTGAATCACTTCCGGAATCGGAAACGCGCCCAGATAGCCGATTTTGTTTGATTTGGTGGTCAGACCCGCAACCACACCCTGAACATAGCGGCCTTCATAGAAACGGATGTTGCCGGTGGCCACATTCGCGGCCCGCTTATAGCCGGTGATATGGTCAAAATGCACATCCGGATATTCTTTTGCCACACGGATGGTCGGGTCCATATAGCCGAATGAGGTGGTGAAGATCACCTTGTTCCCCTGTGCGGCCAGTTCACGAATCACACGGGCGGCGTCCGGACCTTCTGGAACATTTTCCACATAGCTGGTTTCTACCTTGTCACCGAAATGTGCCTGCAGTTGCTGGCGGCCCACTTCATGAGCATAGGTCCAGCCATGGTCACCCGGATTGGTCAGATAGACAAAGCCGACTTTCAGCGCCTCTGCCTGTGCAGAGCCCAGACCCAAACCCAACAGGGCTGTGGCCAGAGCCAGTTTTGAGAGTAGTTTTTTCATGATATGTTTTCTCCTTCCTCATGAATGTCAGTTTTACCGTGTTGGATGGAACACCCGGCCCAGATGCGCCGGAGCTCCGAAATAATTGCGGCCGCGGCTGGAGATAAACACCAGCACAAATATTGTCGCCAGATAGGGCAGCATCGACAAAAACTGTGGCGGTACAGTCCAGCCCTTGGCCTGGCCCGCCAGCTGCATAATGGTGACCCCGCCAAACAAAATTGCCCCGGCCACCAGCCGCCACGGCCGCCAGGACGCAAACACCACCAGAGCCAGCGCGATCCAGCCACGCCCGGCGGTCATCCCTTCGGCCCAGTGCGGGGTCAGCACAAGCGGCAGATACGCACCGCCCAGCCCGGCCATAAAACCGCCAAATAACACCGCACCTGTGCGGATCAGAAGAACAGGATAGCCCAATGCGTGCGCGCTGTCATGATTGACGCCCACAGACCGCAAAATAAGCCCCGCACGTGTTGACGATAAAAACCACGCCGTCAGCGCAACAAAACCAATACAGCCATAGGCCATCACATCCAGCTGAAAAGCAACACCCAGAACCGGAATCTGGTCCAGAACAGGGATCGTCAAAGACGGCAACCCGTCAATGGCCTGCCCCACCAGAGGCGCACCGACCAGCCCGGACAGGCCGGTACCGAAAATGGTCAGGGCCAGGCCCGTTGCCACCTGATTCGTGGCCAGACCCAGCGCAAATAACGCAAAAACAGCCGCCGTGGCCATACCCGCCAGACCGCCCCCCAAAATGCCTAAATACGGGCTGCCAGTTACAGACGCCGCGCCAAAGGCGGCCACCGCGCCCATCAGCATTATGCCTTCAACACCCAAATTCAACACACCGCTTTTTTCCGCCACAAGTTCACCTGTGGCCGCCAGAATTAAGGGCACAGAAGTCAGCAATACGGTCAGCAGAAGTTCATCAATCATGATCCCGCCCGCCTTTGTTGTGCGGTCTGGCCCGCGCGGCCGACCCAGACCAGCTGATAGCGTGTCAGCGTTTCCCCCGCCAACAGCATGAATAAAAGTATACCCTTGAAAATACCGGTGACAACCTTGGGAATGGCCATAGAGATCTGGGCCGTATCACCGCCCAGTTCAGCCAGCGCAACCACCAGACCCGCCACAATCACCGCCAGCGGGTTCAGCCGCGCCAGAAACGCCACAATAATCGCGGTAAAGCCATAGCCGAATGAGATGTTGGGCTGAAGCTGGCCGATATTGGCGGAAACCTCAACCATGCCGGCCAGCCCGGCAAGGGCCCCAGAAGCCAGCAAAACCGCCACCGTCACCCGGTTCGGGCTGAAGCCGGCAAAGGTCCCGGCGCGCGGGGCATCGCCCATCAGCTTGACCTGGAAGCCGCCCAGCATGCGTGAGAGCACAATATAGCCCGCCACCGCGATCAAAAGCGCGGCCGGTACCCCCCAATGCAGCTGGCCAAGGCGGCCGATAAAGGGCAGATGCATCGCGCTGATCAGGCCCGCATCAGGATAATAAGGGGTCAAGGGAAAGCCGAATGACATCGGGTCACGCCAGGGCCCGCGCACAATCCAGTCAATCAACAAGGCCGCCACATAGGTCAGCATCAGCGAGACCAGAATTTCATTGGTTCTGAAGCGGACCTTGCAGACCGCCGGTATCGCCGCCCAGGCCGCCCCGCAAGCCATCGCGGCAAGCGCCATACCGGGCAGCAAAAACACAGAAGTGGTGTCCGGAAAGGACAAGGCCAGCCCGCCTGCCCCAACAGCCCCTGCAATCAGCTGGCCTTCAGCACCGATATTCCAGATATTGGCCCGGTAACAGAATACCAGCCCGGTGCCGATGATAATCAACGGACAGGCTTTGACCAGCAGATTGCCGAACTGATCCGGGCGGGACAGCGGGGCCACAAAAAATTCATATAAGGCAGGCAGAGGCGCATAGCCAAGCAGCGCAAAAATCAGCCCGCCCGCGACCAGAGTCACCAAGACAGAGACCACAGGCACGGCCAGCGTGACATAAACCGGAACCGCTTGTCGGGGCTGCAGGATAACCATATCAGACCGCCCCTGCCGGCTGTGCCGCCGCGCCGGATTTCTGGACCCCGCCCATCAACAGGCCCACCGCCTGGGCAGACATGTCTGCAGCCGGTTGCGGGGCAGACAGACGGCCTTCAGACAACACCGCGATCCGGTTTGAGATGGCAAAAATCTCTTCCAAATCCTGCGAGATCACAATCACGGCGGAGCCAGATGCAGCCAGTTCGATCATCGCCTGACGGATAAAGGTGGCCGCGCCGACATCAACACCCCAGGTAGGCTGGGCAACGATCAGAACACGCGGCTGTTTGATAATCTCGCGCCCGACCACGAATTTCTGCAGATTGCCGCCTGACAAAGCAGAGGCCTGCGGGTCAGCCATAGGTTTGCGCACATCAAAGGTGGTACTGATCTGTTCTGCCCGGGCCTGCAGCTTGTCTTGCCGGATAAAGCCGTTCGTGACCATGCCGTCATCCTGAAAGCCGGTCAGAAGCGCGTTTTGCGACAGGCTCATCTGCGGGACCGCAGCATGACCGTTCCGTTCTTCAGGAATAAAACAAATCTGATGCTGGCGGCGGTGATGCGGGCCAAGCTGGCTGATATCTGCCTGTTCCGCCCAGATAACCCCGCTATGCTGTCCCCGCCATTCACCAGACAGGGCGGCCATCAGCTCATCCTGGCCATTACCCGCAATACCGGCAATGCCCAAAACCTCGCCGGCATGGGCGGTAAGATTGACCTCATCAAGGGCCACTTCAAACGGGCCATAAGCAGGGCGGGAAAGAGCCCTGACGCTGAACAACACGTCTCCTGAGGACAGGCCTGCGCCGGTTTTGACCGCCTCAACAGAGGTTCCGACCATCAATTCAGCCATCTGGTGCGTGGTTTTTTCAGCTGTATCCACCTCAGCCACCTTTTTGCCCCCGCGCAGGATGGTGGCGCGGCTGGTCAGCTGTTTAATCTCATCCAGTTTATGCGAGATAAACAGAACCGCACAGCCTGTCTCTGCCAGACGGCGCAACACATCAAACAGCTGATCTGTTTCCTGCGGGGTAAGCACAGAGGTGGGTTCATCCATAATCAGTAAGGACGGGTCCTGCAGCAAGCAGCGCATAATCTCTACCCGCTGTTGCTGGCCGACAGACAAATCGGCAACCAGACTGTCCGGGTCCAGCGGAATACCATAATCTGCAGACCGGGTGCGGATCAGCTCATTCAGCTGGTCGCGAGCTTGTGTCTGCGGCAGGGCCAGTTCAATATTTTCAGCAACCGTCAGGCTTTCAAAAAGAGAGAAATGCTGAAACACCATACCGATGCCCATCGCGCGGGCCTGTTGCGGGTTGGTTATATGAACCGGCTGTCCCTGCCAGTCAAACTGGCCGGAATCAGGCTGCAGAAGCCCGTAAATCATTTTCACGAAAGTGGATTTCCCGGCCCCGTTTTCCCCCAGCAGCGCGTGCAATTCGCCCGGCCTGATGGTGAAGTCAATATCATCATTTGCCACAAATTGACCAAATGATTTGCGGATGCGGCGGCCAGACAACAAACTGCCTGTCTGTGGAGATACAGAACTGGTCATTTGTGCAGGGTCAGCCTCCAGAACATTCGCGCCGTTCATGTCGTATAGTGGTGAGCATAAGAGGGTTTGAGAAGAGAGTCTATGCAGCCGGAGACCAACTCTGCAATTTAAAGGCTGAGAGGCTTAAAAAACAGGCAACATCGCTCAGATTGTGACCACACGAAGGGCGTTTGTTGTCCCGGCCAGACCAAAGGGCATGCCAGACACCAGCACAATTGATTCGCCTGTGCGCGCCAGACCCCGTTGTTTGATCAGCGCCACCGCTTCATCAACCGCCTGTTCATATGAAGTTTCATCCTGATGCGCGGTCTGGGTGCCCCAGAGCAGGCTGAGGCGGCGTTCAACCGCTGGTTCAGGTGACAGCACAAGCAAGGGCTGGGACGGGCGTTCACGGGCCAGACGCACCGCGGTATTGCCAGAAGCGGTAAAGGCCACAATCGCCGCCGCCTCAATCGTCTGGGCCAGCCTTACGGCCGCTTCGGCGACCGCGTGATAGACAGAGGGTTCAACCGCCAGCCGGGCCGGGCCGTCATGCGGATTATCCTGAACATGAGCTTCAGCCGCGCAGGCAATTTCCGCCATCATCGCCACCGCCTGTTCCGGATAGTCACCCACCGCTGATTCAGCAGATAACATCACCGCATCTGCGCCTTCAAACACAGCCCCTGCCACGTCAGAGGCTTCAGCCCGTGTCGGGGCGGGTGAGGTGATCATGCTTTCCAGCATCTGGGTTGCCACAATCACAGGCTTGCCGACCTGGCGGCATTTGGCGACCAGCTGTTTCTGGATGGCCGGAACCTGGGCCGCGGGCAGTTCCACCCCCAGATCGCCCCTGGCGACCATCACCGCATCAGTGGCCTGAATGATCTGGTCAATTTCGGTCAGGGCTGAGGGTTTCTCGATTTTGGCAATGATTTGCGCCCGCCCGCCAATCCGGCTTTTTGCGTCCAGAATATCGCTGGCGCGCTGAACAAAAGACAGCGCGATATACTCAACATCCTGATCCAGCGCAAAGGCAAGGTCTGTCAGGTCTTTTTCGGTGAGCGGTGTGACATCCAGAGTCACATCCGGCAGATTCACCCCTTTCTGGCTGGATAATCTGCCCGCATGATGAAGCCGGGCCACCGCATGATGCGCGCCAAGCGCGGTGACAGTGAAGGTCAGCTTGCCATCATCCATTAACAAAGTGGATTTCGGCTCAAGGCTGGCGAAAATATCCGCATGAGGCAGCGGAATGGCCGGAATGTTGCCGTCAAGCTCTGGTGCAGGCTGGTCAGGCAGATAAAAACAGACCTGCTGGCCGGCTTCAAGTGACAAAGGGGCATCCAGCTTGCCAATCCGGTATTTCGGCCCCTGCAGGTCAGCCAGAATGCCAATCGGCCGGCCAAGGCGCTGTTCAACTGAGCGGATTGCCTGAACCCGCCTGGCCTGTTCTTCATGAGCGCCATGGCTGAAATTCAGCCGGAACAGATTGGCACCGGCCCTGGCCAGCGTTTCAATGACCTGTTCAGTTGATGAGGCTGGTCCCAATGTGGCGACGATTTTTGTTGACCGTTGCATACCCTAATATTCCCCCTTAGCCGATACCGCCGGGAGCATAACATAGCTGACAGAAAAGTGAACCGGCTTCAGCCCTTTTCACGCAGACGAAACGCCACCAGCAGCCCGGCCAGAGCGGTCACCAGTATCGCCAGAAAGGCCAGCCGGTAGGAAGCCGCGGTATAGCTGGCCGGTCCGGCCTCAGCCAGCAAATCAAGCAGCAGGCCAACAACAGGCTGCAGCACAGCCCCAGACGCCACGGTGAGCGAGTTCACAATCCCGACCGCCGCCCCGGTCAGATGATCAGGCATCACCTGACGCACCAGCGCAAAACAGCTGGTCATGGTTCCGCCTGAAAACCCGATAAGGACCATCACCGCCACCGCCGCCGGCAGCGGCAAGGTGGGCACAAAAATCAACAGACATAACAAGGCAGAGACCGCCACACAGCCGGCAACCAATATCGGTCTGCGCTGTCCAAGCCTGTCAGACAACCAGCCGGCAGACGGCGCCCCGAACGCCCAGCCCAATAACAACAAAGACATCAGGAACGCCGCATCAGGGCGGGCCAGATCATAAGCGGCGATCAGATAAGGTGTGCCCCACAACCCGCCCAGAGTGAGCATCGGTCCGGACAAGGTCAGGGCAACAAAGGCAATCTTCCAGACCTCACGGCTGGACGCGGCCTGACGCAGAGACGAGAAGAACGCCGCCCGATCAAACCCTGATGAAGAGACCTGTGGCTGGTCAGGCGGGGCGTTGCGGACCAGCGCAAAGACCAGCCCGGCCAGAACAAACCCCAGCCCGCCCAGCAACATCAGGCTGCTGCGCCAGCCAAATTCATCCACAAAATAGGCCAATGGGGCCTGGGCCACCATACCGCTGGTCATGCCTGTAAACATCGACAGACCGGCTAAAAACGCAAACCGCCGTTCCGGAAACCAGCGTTTCGCCAGCGCAAGTGAGCCTAAGAATCCGACCGAGGAGCCAATGCCGATCAGGATCCGGCCAAGATAAGCCAGTTCAATCTGCTGGGCCAGACCAAACAACACCGAACCTGCAGCCGCAAGGCTGAGCGCGCAGGACAATAACAGGCGTGTGCCGATGGTCTCCAGCAAGGTGCCCAGCGGTATCTGAAGCAGCACATAGGGGTAGAAATATAAGGCTGACAAAGTGCCCAGCATCGCCCCGCCAATCGCAAATTCGGCCATCAGGTCTGAGACCATTACAGATGGCGCAACACGGTGGAAAAAGGCATAGCCAAAGCTGATCGCCGCCAGGGCCCAGACCAGCCAGGCATAGCTGCCGCCTGTACGCGCCGCAGCAGAAGATGTTGATTTGACTGTATCAGACATCGCTGGTCCCTTTTGTCTGGCACTTATGCCAGCGCAAGTCTGTGGAAGTGAATTTAAATTTGTCTGACTGCTTGTGTATCTATATACAGGCCAAATTGCCACGATTAATTGAAGTCTCGTCAAAGGAAGTGTCTGTCATGGCTTGTGTTTCATCCTGCCGCCGCCCGGTTTATGTTTCTGTTCTTTTGGCTCTGTTGTTCGCCGGATGCAGTTCGATGAGCTCTGAGCAGCGCAGCCGTATTGAGGCTTCAGCCCATTTCAACAAGGCTGAAGACAGGTTTGAAAACACAGATGGCACAGCAAATGAGAAATCATTCGGCGCGCTGGCCGGGCTGGCAGGAGATTATTTCAACCGTCCAGATGACCCAAATGAAGCCACCGGCTTTCCCCTGCTGGCCCCGAACAGCCAGCCAGACAGCGCGCGGCAGGCGGTCTGGATCGGCCATTCCACCGTGCTGGTCAGTATTGACGGGGTGAATGTGCTGACAGACCCGGTGTTTTCTGACCGCGCGTCCCCGGTCAGCTTTGCCGGGCCAAAACGGGTGGTTCCGCCAGCGTTAACCTTGCCTGATCTGCCAGAAATTGATGCTGTTGTGATTTCGCACAGCCATTATGATCATCTTGATCTGCCCAGCCTGACAGCTTTGCACACACAACAGCCACAGATAACCTTTCTGGTCCCGCTTGGCCTGAAAGACCTGTTGCAGGGTGCCGGGATCACAAAAGTGCTTGAGCTGGACTGGTGGGAAGAGGTGATGGTGGACAAGGTGAAATTCACCGCCACACCGGTGCGTCACTGGTCATCACGCACGCCATTTGACCGGAACCAGACATTATGGTCAGGCTGGATGGTCAATTTCCCTGATTATGCGTTCTATTTTGCCGGTGATACAGGCTATACAGATGATTTCATCCAGACACGCGAACGGCTGGGCGCCCCTGATCTGGCGGCGATTCCTATCGGGGCTTACGACCCGCGTGAATTTATGAAAGCCTCTCATATGAACCCTGAAGAAGCGGTCAGAGCCTTTGAAGATTTGCAGGCAGACAAGGCCATAGCGGTGCATTGGGGGACCTTTAAGCTGACCCTGGAGCCGCTGGCCGAACCGCCGCAGAGACTGAAAGCCGAACTGGCCCGCAGACAGCTGAAGGCGGACCGGTTCCAGGCCCTCAGCCATGGTCAGAAACTGCCGCTTTAGGGGCTAGCGGCCTTTCCAGACAGGGTCTCTTTTTTCAGCAAAAGCCTTTGCGCCCTCAAGCTGGTCTTCTGAGGTATAGAGTTTTTCAACCGTCGCAAACTGGCTTTTGGTGATTTTGTTCAACGCGTCCTGAAACTTCATATCTTCTGCGTTGCGCACCACCTCTTTAATCGCCGCATAGACAAGAGGCGGGCCAGAGGCCAGCAATTCAGCCATTTCACGAGCTTTATCCATTAACTGATCCATGGGGTGAATCTGATTGATCAGACCCCAGCGGGCGGCTTCCTCAGCATCAATCCAGCGGCCGGTGAGCAGCATTTCCATAGCGATATGATAGGGAATGCGTTTCGGCAGCTTTATTGACGCCGCATCAGCAACAGTACCAGACCGGATTTCCGGCAGCGCAAATGTCGCCTGATCAGACGCCAGAATGATATCGCAGGCCAGGGCCATTTCCAGCCCGCCGCCACAGCAAATCCC
Organism: uncultured Alphaproteobacteria bacterium; assembly: GCA_937988715.1. GTDB lineage: Bacteria > Pseudomonadota > Alphaproteobacteria > Puniceispirillales > Puniceispirillaceae > JADHLI01. The sequence goes on from CALKIF010000121.1 coordinate 18,405, forward strand.
GTTCACCGCACAAATCACAGGCTTGTTCATCTGGGGTAATTCCTGAAGCCCGCCAAAGCCGCCAACCCCATAATCACCATCAACCGCATCACCATCTGCTGCGGCTTTCAGATCCCAGCCCGCAGAGAAAAATTTATCCCCGGCCGCCCCCAATATCGCCACCCTCAGCTGGGGGTTATCTCTGAACTCGCGGAAGATTTCGCCCATAATCCGGCTGGTTGCCAAATCAATCGCATTGGCTTTCGGCCGGTCAATCATCACTTCCAGCACATGGCCGGTTATTTTCGTTTTCACAGGCTCAGACATCTGTACTGTCTCCTTTCCGGATCAGAGCATCCACCGCCACAGCCCGTGTGGGCGTCAGGATCAAGGGGTTAATTTCAATTTCACTGATGGCCGCCTGCCCGTCATCCTGTTGCCGGAACGCATCCACACAAGCCTGAACAGCAAGCACAGCGTCAATCAGCTTGTCTATATCTGCTGCGGGCTTGCCGCGATAGCCAGCCAGAACAGGAGCCAGTTTCAGCCTGTCAGCCGCCGCCGCCACCTGTTCATCGGTCACCGGCAATAACAGGCTTTGGCTGTCTGCCAGCAGTTCTGTCAGCACGCCGCCAGCCGCCAGTGTCAGAAGATAGCCATGAACAGGATCACCAACAACCCCTATCAGCACCTCGGCCACCGCGTCTGTGACCAGCTCTTCGATCAGATAGGCCGGCTGGTTCATCTCTGTCATCGCCTGTTGCAGGGCCTGGCGGTCAGACAGCCCCACACGCACACCACCCATATCTGATTTATGCGCCACACCCATTGCCTTCAGCACAACAGGATAAGCAAACGGCAGGGGTTCAGGGGCGATCTGGCCTGTCACGGTCAGGTTCTGCGGGATATCCAGACCATAGCCCCGCAAAATATCTTTCGAGGCCGCCTCATCCTTCATAACCACCTGATCTGGTGCCGGCGCAGGCCAGACCGGCAGGCGGGCCGCAGGTGAGCAGCAATCCGCAGCAACAGCGATCGCCGCCAGACCCTCAGCCATGCCAGAGAGCGGAATCAGGCCCTGCTGTGCAGCCCGGTCTGCCAAATCTTCAGGCATATTTTCAACCAGTGTTGCCAGTAACGCCATCGGCTTGCCGCAGCGTTGTCTGGCCAGGGCAGCCGCCTCTATAACACAGTGCCAGGCTTGCGTGCTGCATCTGTCGTTACGCGGGAAATCCACCACCACAACGCCGATATCAACAGGCCCGTCCAGCATGGCGGTAAAGGTGTCTGCCATCGCCGCCACATCGCCCCAGATATAGGTGTGATAATCAAGCGGATTGGCCAGCGCGACCCGGCTGCCCAGCGCGGCCCGCAAGCCCTGTTCCTGGGCATCTGTCAGTTTCGGATAATGCAGACCTCTGGCCTGCAGCACGGCAAGGTCAGCCATTAAGGCTGCTTCACCACCAGAACAGGATATAGAGGCCACCGCCCGGCCGGGAAGCGGGCCTGCCTGATGCAGAAGTTTCAGCGCCTCCATAAGTTCTGACAGGCTGTCTGCGCGGCCAATCCCCAAGCGCCTTAACAGCGCGTCAGCCGCCGCATCACTTCCGGCAAGAGAGGCGGTATGTGAAATTGTGGCCGCCTGGGCTTGTGCTGAGCGGCCAACCTTCAGCGCGACCACAGGCTTGCCCTGTTTATCCGCAAAGCGGGCAAGCTGTTCAAAATCTGCTATATCGCCGATCCCCTCAATATGAAGGCCAAGAGCGGTCACACGCGGGTCCGCCAACAGCTCTCGTCCCAGCGCGCTGAGGCTGATGCGGGCCTGATTGCCGGCTGTAAAAGCATAGGCCACAGGAAGGCCGCGCTGTTGCATGGTCAGGCTGATCATGATGTTTGAGCTTTGCGTGACAATCGCCACCCCTGATGATACCGGCTGGCCGCCATGCTGATCAGGCCAGATACAGAACTGATCCAGATAATTGATAAAGCCATAACAATTCGGGCCGATAAAAGGCATATCTTTTGCCGCCGTGATCAGCGCCTGTTGCCGGGCCGCACCATCAGCATCTTCAGCATCAGCTTCCAGAAAGCCTGAGGCAAAACACACCGCCCCGCCTGCCCCTTTTTCAGCCAGGGCGGAGACAATCTCAATGGTTGCGTCCCGGTTCACCCCGATAAAGGCCGCGTCCGGTGCGACCGGCAAATCAGCAACAGACCGGAAGGCAGGCAGGCCTTCTACCTCGTCAGCAGTGGGATGCACCACAAACATATCTCCAGCAAAGCCGATTTTGCGGCATTGGCTGATCACAGACCGTCCCCAGACACCACCGCCAACCACAACAAGGCTGGCCGGGTTCAGCAACCGCCTTAGCTCTCCACGCTTCATCTGCTGTGCCTCCCCTGCCCCTGTTCTGTCTCAGCAGACCCTCTGGCTGAATTATGCCCCCAGCGGGCGCAATAAGTCACGGCTGATGATGTGGCGCTGAATTTCAGATGTCCCGTCCCAGATCCGTTCAACCCGTGCATCACGCCAGAAGCGTTCAATCGGATAATCGCTCATCAAGCCCATGCCGCCATGGATTTGCAGTGTGGTGTCTGTGACACGGGCCAGCATTTCTGTGGCATAGAGCTTGGCAGAGGCAATTTCACGGTTGGCGGGCAGACCTTCATCAAGCCGCCAGGCAGAGGCCAGTGTGAGATAATCAGCTGCGTCAATTTCGGTCAGCATATCAGCCAGCTGAAAGCTGACCCCCTGGAATTTGCCAATCGGCTGGCCAAATTGTTTGCGTGTCGCGCTGTAATCAAGAGCATAGTCAAAGCACCGACGGGCCCGCCCGACGCTCATCGCGGCAACCGTAATGCGGGTGGCATAGAGCCAAGTGTTCATCACCTCAAACCCGCCATCAACCTCGCCCAGCACCTGCGCATCCGGCAGGCGGCAATCATCAAATTCAAGGATCATGTTCTTATAGCCGCGATGGCTGACCGACTGATAACCTTCACGGATGGTAAAGCCTGGTGTGCCCCGGTCGACCAGAAAGGTGGTGATCCGCTTTTTCGGCCCTTTGGGCGTGTCATCTTCACCTGTGGCCACAAACACAATCACAAAATCTGCATGTTCAGCCCCAGAAATAAAATGTTTCGAGCCGTTCAGAACCCAGTCACCGCCATCACGCACAGCCGCACATTTCATCGACCGCACATCAGACCCCGCATCTGGTTCTGTCATCGCCAGCGCGTCCATCTTTTCCCCCCGGACCGCAGGCAGCAGATAACGGTCAATCTGGTCCCCTTCACAGGCCATCAGGATATTTTGCGGGCGGCCGAAAAAATGAGTTAAAGCCATAGAGCCGCGCCCCAATTCACGCTCAACAAGCGCAAATTCAAGATGAGAGAGCCCTGCCCCGCCAACAGATTCAGGAAAATTACAGGCATAAAAGCCAAGTTCCTTGGTCTTTGCCATAATCGCTTCAGCGATATGGGGCGGCACTTCACCTGTACGCTCAACCTCATCCTCATGCGGATAGATTTCGTTTTCAACAAAGCTGCGTGTTGTATCCACAATCATCTGCTGTTCTTCAGTCAATCCGAAATTCATCTGCTCTCTCTCCTGAAAAATGAGGGTATAGTTGACCAGCCTGTCTGCCCGATCTGTAAAGGCAGACCCCTTCGTTTTATCACCCCAAAAGTAAGGCGGGGTTTTTGGTCTTATGTGCAGCGTAAATTCGCCCTTTTCAACCTTAAAAACGTCAGCAGATTGTAAGGCCGCTAAAGATTAGCCATGACAAGCTGATGCAAAAGGCGACCAGGGAAAAAGGTAAATGCCCCGGTCAGCAGCAAGGCAAAAATATATAAGGCCCGCATCATCCTCTGGTGGCGGTTTATGTTGTTGTGGCGTGCCGCCTGAACCGCCAGATACAAGGTCACCAGCGTAAACAGGCTGAGCAGATGAATGGGGCTGAACGGGCCCCAGAGGCGAAGCTCAAAAATAAAGAAACTGGATATGGCCACCACTGCCATCATGCCAGCCCAGAGATAGCCCAGGCGGCGATGGGAGGCTGTGCCCTTTGCCGCGGCCAGCTGGACCGCCCCCAGACCAAGCGCCAGAAGCGCCGCCAGCAGATGAAGCTGAATCACAACAGACGCGTTCAGAACGGGCGTGATGTTCATAACCTGTTTCCGCCTGACTTAACCATGGGCAGGGCTGTACAGATTCACCAGAACCACACCGACAACAATCAAAAACAGCCCCAGAACAACCGGCCAGGACAGGGTCTGTTTGAAAATAATCATGCTGGCAATGGCGATGGTGAAAATGCCCAAGCCTGACCAGGTGGCATAAACAATCGGTACCGGAATACTGCGGATAGCAAAGGTCAGCAGATAAAACGCCGCCAGATAACAGACCGCCAGCGTGGCCGTCGGCACAAGGCGGGTGAAATTCTGTGAGGCAGGCAGCAGCATCGTGCCGGTCACCTCCAGCAGAATGGCAAAAAACAGACAAATATAATGTGCGGTCATCTCACGCTCCCCTCGCCTCTGTCCGTTCAGCCTGACGGATCACAAAATCCGAAAGCCGATCGCCTCAGAAAACAGGTTAAACACATACAGACACAGCCCGGTCAGGACAAGGCTGGCGGCAACCGCCCCATAAAAGCCGAACTTGCCAATCAGCCAGGGAAAGAGGAAAAACATCGGCAGGGTCGGCGCAACAAAAAACAAGGTATAGGTCATATGATTGGCAATTTTGACCTCAGACGCACCTTCATAATACATCCAGAAAATCACCAAAAAAGTGGTCAGGGGCAGAGCCGCGATCATACCGCCAAATTTATCACTGCGTTTGGCGATTTCCGAGATCAAGACAATCATCGACGCGGTGACAAACAGTTTTGTTAAGATGAACGCCATATCTGTGCTCCTTGTCAGCTGCGGGCGAGAAAGCCCGTTACAGCAACAGTTTAGCGGCTTTCAGCAGACAGGATAGATCAAAAACAACACACAGAAGAGACGGACAGAGCCCTTCAGGCGCCTAGCCAGAAGAGGCAACCCACCAGAAATTTCCTGTCGGATCAACAAAACCGGCCATCTGATCGCCATGCGGGCGCCGCATCGGGGCCATCAGGCTGGTCGCCCCTTCGCGCAAAGCCAGATGATAGGTGGCGTCCACATCATCAACATAGAGATGCATCTGAGAGACGGTCGCGGTGAACTGTTCTGTTGCCTGGTTCAGCATAATCAGGCTGTCATTAATCTGCAGGCGGGCATGCTGGACCGTGCCCTCCTCATAGCGGCTGTCTTTCAGGATACGCGCTGCAAACACAACCTTGCAAAACCGGATCAGCTCGTCAGCATCTTCAACCGTGAAATAAGGGGTCAGCGGTAAAAACCCGTGTGGTGGTTTCATCATTCCCACTCAATCGTGCCGGGAGGTTTGCTGGTAATGTCATAGACCACACGGTTGACACCTTTGACCTCATTCACCATGCGGGTGGCCACACGGTTCAGAAACGCATGTTCAAACGGATAGCTTTCCGCCGTCATCCCATCTGTTGAGGTCACCGCCCGCAAGGCACAGACATAGTCATAAGATCGGGCATCGCCCATCACGCCGACCGTCTTTACCGGCAGCAGAACCGCAAAGGCCTGCCAAATCTCGTCATACAGGCCGTGGTTGCGGATTTCATCAAGATAGACAGTATCTGCGGCGCGCAAGATATCCAGTTTCTCGTCTGTAATCTCGCCCGGTATACGGATCGCCAGGCCCGGGCCCGGAAACGGATGCCGGCCCACAAAGGTCTCTGGCAGGCCCAGCTCTCGCCCCAGGGCGCGGACCTCGTCCTTGAACAACATGCGTAACGGCTCAACAAGCTCTAAGGCCATATCTTCTGGCAGGCCGCCGACATTGTGATGCGATTTAATGGTGACATGATTACCGCCTGCCGCCGATATCGATTCGATCACATCCGGATATAACGTGCCCTGGGCCAGAAAGCCGGCATCCGTTACCTTTGCCGCCTCTTCATCAAACACTTCGATAAAGCTCTTGCCGATGATTTTGCGTTTCTGTTCCGGGTCAGTGACACCGGCCAGACGCGATAAAAACAAATCAGACGCATCATGATGAACAAGCGGGATATTATAATGGCCGCGGAACAGCGAGACCACCTCATCTGCCTCACCGGCGCGCATCAGGCCGGTATCCACAAACACACAAGTCAGCTGATCGCCAATGGCCTGATGAATCAGAACCGCCGCCACAGAGCTGTCCACACCACCGGACAGACCACAGATCACGCCGCGTGTGCCCACCTGTTCACGAATGGCCGCGATCGCCTGATCCTTATAGGCCGCCATGGTCCAGCTGGGACTGCACCCACAAATCCGGGTGGCAAAATTGCCCAGCAAACCTGCCCCGCCTTGGGTATGGACCACTTCAGGGTGAAACTGGACCGCGTAATAGCCGCGCGCCTCATCAGCGATGGCGGCAAAAGGTGCGCCTTCTGAACGGGCAATCACAGAAAATCCCTCAGGCAGGGCGGCAACATGATCGCCATGGCTCATCCAGACGGTCTGCTGGCTGCCCTGCGGCCAGACCCCGTCAAATAGAGGGCTTTGTGCCAGTACATCCACCTCAGCCCGGCCAAATTCACGGCTGTTGCCTGCTTCTACCTTGCCGCCAAGCTGGGCACAGATGGTCTGCTGGCCATAACAGATACCCAGAACCGGAATGCCCGCCTCAAACACAGCCCCCGGCGCGCGCGGTGTATCAGCCTCAGTCACCGAATTCGGCCCGCCAGACAGGATAACCCCTTTCACCCCGTTCAGACGGGCGGTCATATCGGTTGTGGCCAGCACAGAGCTGGGTAGAATTTCTGTATAGACAGACTGTTCGCGCAGGCGGCGGGCAATCAGCTGGGTGACTTGCGAGCCGAAATCAATAATCAATAATGTATCAGGCATAAATTCAACAGACTTTCACAGAGGGGATTTACATACCCGGCCGGTAATTCGGTGCCTCACGCGTGATGGTGACATCATGAACATGAGATTCGCTGAGGCCGGCGGCGGTGATTTTCAGGAACTGACAGCCTGTCTGCATCGCCGCGATGCTGCTGTTGCCGGTATAGCCCATGGCCGCGCGCAGGCCGCCTGCCAGCTGGTGCAATACCTGAATGGCAGAGCCTTTATAAGGGACCTGGCCTTCAATGCCTTCAGGGACCAGTTTCAAAGGTGTCGAGACCTCAGCCTGGAAATAGCGGTCTGCTGAGCCCCGTGCCATTGCCCCAAGAGAGCCCATGCCGCGATAAGCCTTATAAGACCGGCCCTGATACAAAAAGACCTCTCCCGGGGTTTCATCTGTTCCGGCCAGAAGAGAGCCGATCATCGCCACAGACGCACCCGCGGCCACCGCCTTGGCCAGATCACCTGAATATTTAATGCCGCCATCAGCAATGGTCGGCACACCGGCCTTGGCCGCAACAGAGGTCGCATCCATAATCGCGGTTAATTGCGGCACGCCCACACCAGCGATCATGCGGGTGGTGCAGATAGAGCCCGGACCAATACCGACCTTGACCGCATCCACGCCCGCATCAATCAGCGCCTGTGCCCCGTCAGCGGTAGCGATATTGCCGCCGATAATCTGGGTGGTGTTGGATAATTTGCGGATATCAGAGACCGCCTGCAAAACACCGGCAGAATGACCATGGGCAGTATCCACCACAATCACATCTGCCCCGGCCGCGATCAGCGCTTCTGCACGGGCCACACCATCTGGTCCCGCCCCGGTTGCCGCCGCCACCAGCAGGCGGCCGCCCTCATCCTTTGAGGCCAGCGGATAGGTTTCCGCCTTTTCCATATCCTTGACCGTGATCAGGCCCACACAGACATTGTCTTCATCAACCACCACCAGCTTTTCAATCCGGTGTTCATGCAGCAGGCGGCGGGCCTCATCAGGGGCAGCAGAGCTGGTCACCGTGATCACCGGGCTGGTCATCAGATCAGCGACCTTTTGTTCTTTGTTATGGGCAAAGCGGACATCACGGTTGGTCAGAATGCCGATTAATTTATGATCAGGCCCGACAACCGGAATGCCGCTGATGTTTTTCTGAGCCATCAGATCCAGCGCCTGACCCAATGAGGCATCTGGCTGGATCGTATAAGGGTTGACCACCATACCGGCTTCAAACCGTTTGACAGCAGCCACTTCAGCTGCCTGTTCCTCAATTGAAAAATTCTTATGGATAACACCAATGCCGCCAGCCTGGGCCATGGTGATGGCCAGCCGGTGTTCGGTGACCGTATCCATCGCGGCAGAGACAAGAGGCAGATTCAGCCGGATTTCGCGCGTCAGAGGAGCAGAAATATCAACATCAGACGGCAAAACCTCTGAATGACCGGGCTGAAGCAGCACGTCATCAAATGTCAGCGCATCACGAATAGAAACAGAGGAAGATGTCATCAAAAATCATCCTGTATAAGGGGCGGAAGTGATGACGCCAGAGTGTACCTGTTTTGGGATCAAAACACCAGTCCAAACTGGTTAAATAGGTGAATAGCCTGTTTGTTCCTCAGGCAGGTCCGCACGCAGCCCATCAGGCGGGGCGCCGCGAAAGCCGGTTGCCAGCAGATAGGTTTCAACTGATTCAGACCGGCTGGCCGGTGGTTTCAGATAGCGGACCTTTTCAAACCGCTGGTTCAGCATATCCTGAAACTGTCTGTCGCTGCCGCCGCGAAAGGCTTTGGCAAGGAAAATACCGCCCGGGGCCAAAACCTGATCAGCAAAATCAAGCGCGATTTCCAGCAAGCCCATTGTGCGCAGATGGTCAGTCTGGCGATGGCCTGTTGTGGCCGCAGCCATATCAGACAAAACCGCGTCAGCCTGGCCATTGATGGCGGTGTGAACCTGCTGCAGAATATCAGGATCGGTAATATCCCCGACCAGAAGGTCAGCCCCTGGAACCGGGTCAACCTCCAGCAAATCAATGCCGACCAATGCGCCTTTTCCGGCTTCAATGCGGCACCGCTTCATCACCACCTGAAGCCAGCCGCCAGGGGCACAACCCAGATCAACAACCCGCATATGAGGGGCAAGAAACTGGTGCTTGTCATCCATCTGTTCAAGCTTGATCGCGGCACGCGAGCGAAACCCGCGTGACTGGGCCTCGGCAACAAAAGGATCATTCAGCTGGCGGGTCAGCCAGCGCTGAGACGAGGGTTTGCGCCCGCGCATTTTTTTCGGCTGCAAGGTCAGCCCGGCCTTGGACCGGTAAGACCGGCCGGATGAGCCCTTTTTGCGCCCTGATGATGAGTTATTTCCTGACCGATCAGGCATGATACCGCTGTCCCCTAAACCTCAGACCGAAAAGGTAAAGAACTTCCAGACCGGGTGCAAGAGCCGGCCGATAAACCGGCCAAGCCGATGCAGGTCCTGACCAATGCCCAAAGTCGCGGGAACCAGAAACAGAACCAGGCTGGTGGTCACCGCCAGACCAAACACAATCGTGGTCGCCATCGGAATCAGGAACTGGGCCTGAAGCGAGGTTTCAAACATCAATGTGGACAGACCGCCTATGGTGGTCATTGAGGTCAGCAGAACCGGCCGCAGACGGTCAACTGTGCCTTGAATAATGGCCTGTTCAGGCGGGCCGTCAATTTCTTCCATCCGGCGTTCAATGGTCGCCACCAGAATGATCGAGTTATTGACCACAATGCCAGACAGGGCAATCAGCGCGAACAGAGACAAAATATTCAGATTCAGCCCCATCACATAATGCCCGACCACCGCGCCAATCAGCCCGAAGGGAATCATGATCATCACCGCAAAGGGCCGTGTCCAGCTGGCAAAGACCCAGGCCAGAATCGCATACATACATAACAACGCCAGAATGCCGCCAGAGGCCATATCAGCAAAAGCCTCACCCTGTTCAAGGTCGCGCCCGTCAAACCGGTAACGGATATTGTTGGCTTTGGCAAAGGCCCCGAAATCGCCAGTCTCCAGAACTTCTCTGGCTTGTGAGGTGTTAATCACATCATCATCAAGCTCGCCCTGGACCGCCACTTCGCGGAAGCCGTCCTGACGCCGCACAATGGAAAAGCCAAGCCGGTTTTCAATTGTCGCCACATCCCCAAGCGAGACAAAATTGCCTTGCGGGGTGATCAGGCGCAAAGATGATAATGTGTCTGTGGCCACCTCATCAGCCGGACGTGACAGCCGGACTGTGACCACCTCATCCCCGCGCGGGAACCGTCTGACGATAGCCCCGTCAAGAGCCGCGCGCACCTGCGTGCCGATAGACTGGGCAGTAAAGCCAAGTGACCGGCCAAGCTGGGAGACGCGGATAATGCGTTCTTCTGCGCCATAATTCAAATTATCTTCAATATCAGACGTGCCCGGAATGGCAGAGGCTATCTGGATAACCTGCTGAGAGACCGCTTTCAGCTGGTCCAGATCATCCCCCATAATGCGGATATCCAGCTCCCGGCCAGGCGGGCCGCCTTCAGGGGCGCGCACAATCAGACGTTCCAGCCCGGGCATAGGCCTGATTTCATCACGCATCGCCTGAACAAATTCATTGACCCGCACATCCCGCTGGTCTGCGGTGATCAGCTCAATCATCAGGCCGGCCCGGATATCACTGGCCCCGCCGGTCGGCTGGCCATCATTACCAGCAGAGACATGCGCACCGGTCAGCCCATAGGCAAAAGAGACCAGCCCGCCCTGGCCATCGGTAAGGTCTGATTCCACCTTATCCAGCGCGCGTTCCATTTCTGCCAGCATGGTCTTTGTCTGGGTGGCGGTTGAACCAGAGGCCATGGTGACATTGGCATAGATATTATCTGCCTCTGGAGCAGAGAAAAACACAAAGCCGACACGGCCGCTGGACATCATACCGACCGCCGTCATCAACAGCCCCACAGCCAGCGCCAGCGTGGCGTATCTGAAACGCAGGGCCATGGTGACCAGAAACCCGAAAATACGGTCACGAAGGAAGTCAAACCCTTTATCAAAGCTGCGTCTGAACCAGCCCTCACCTTTATCCTTGTCAGCCCCGGAATGCGCCAGATGGGCCGGCAGGATGAAAAAACATTCAATCAGGCTGGCCAGAAGCACAGCACAGACCACCGCCGGAATCGCCCCGATAATCACCCCGATAATGCCTTTGATGGTAAAGAGCGGCAGGAAGGCAGCCACTGTGGTCAGCATCGCGGAAATCACCGGCGGGCCCATCCGGCTGGCAGACAGAATCGCGGCCTGTTCAATGCGCAGATTACGGCGGCGGCGCAGATGTTCGGCATGTTCACCAATCACAATGGCATCATCAACCACAATCCCCAGAGCCATAATCAGACCAAACAGAGAGATCATATTAATCGACTGGCCGGTTGCAAACATCACCCCGAAAGTTGCCAGAAAGGCAACCGGAATCCCGGCCGCCACCCAGAACGCCACCCGCCAGGGCAAAAAGGCAAATAACACCAGCAAGACAAGAACCAGACCGCTGAGACCATTTTCGATCATCAGCCAAATCCGTTCTGAGATCAGATTCGCTGCAACATTATATTGGGCAATCTTCAGACCCTGAGGCAGAGAGGGGGCTTTTTCAGAAATATAAGCCTGAACCACATCATTGGTTTCAAGCGAATCGCTGGTCTGGCCGCGCAGCACATGAATTTCAACCGCAGGCTGGCCTTTATGTTCATACAGAACAGCCGGGTTCTGAATGGTGTCTGCGATATCAGCCACTTCACCCAGCTTTATGGTACTGCCGTCAGCCCGAACCAGAATATTGATATCTTCATATTCAGCCGCTGTTTTGCGCAGCCCGATAGATCGCACCCGCAAGGCCCCGTCTGCAAGCCGGCCAGCCGGCACATCAACAGAACTGCCCGAAATTGCAGCTGAGATATCAGATAAGGTCAGCCCCAGGCGGGCCAGCTCTGCTTCTCTTATCTCAATCCTGATTTCTTCATCAGGCAGGCCGATAAGCTCAACCTTATCCACCCCGCCCTGAAGCAGATCTTCTTTAATCAGCTTGGCATGATGGCGAAGCGAAGACAGGCTGTAGGGCCCGTACAACACCAGCCGGGAGACCGTGTCAAAAAACTCTCCTTTCACAATCTCAGGCGCTTCGGCATCACGGGGAAATTCAACCAGACCCACCGCGGCTTCAACATCTGCCAGGGCTTTTTGCATATCCGCGCCAAAGACAAATTCAATCTGCGCCACACCCCTGCCCTCATAAGAAGAGGACATAACTTTCTTTACATTGGCGATGGTGCGCAATTCCGGCTCAAGCGGCTGGATGACGTTGCTGTCCACATCTTCTGCTGTGGCCCCTGACCATTCAACTGTGACCCCGACCACTTCAACATCAATTGACGGGAAAAACTGTTTGTTCAGGCGCGCTGCTGACATGCCGCCAACAATGATCATCACAATCATAATCAGATTGGCAGCGGTGCGGTGTTTGACGAAAAATTCAACGATCTGGCTGAACATCAGGATTTCGCCTTTCTGGTCATATCACGGTTCATCGGGCGGTTACTGGCTGTCTGGGGCGGTGCGGACACGAAGACCATTACCGATACCCGGCAGACGGGTGGCGATCACCTGATCCCCTGAGACCAGTTCCCCTGACACCCAAATCCGGCCCGGACTGCGGTGCAGCAGAGAGACTTTGCGTTGGCGGGCCCGGCCGTCATTGATCACAAAGACATCACTCTGACCGACAAGAGCTTCTTCAGGCAGTTCAAACGCCCCGGCCAAAACCCGGCCTGTGTAGGACACCTCAACAAAGGCCCCTGGCGGTACAGACCGCGCCGCATCATCAGGCAGTTCAGCATAGAGCCGCCCGCCCCCTTCATTCCGGTCCACCACAACTTCTGCACGGGTGATCGTAGCTTGTGTCTGTGAGACCACGCTGCCTTCGGAAGACCAGCGCAAGGTTACCGGCTGGCCAATAAGGCTGTTCACATTGGCATAAATATCCGCAGCAACAACAAAAGAGACTTCCAGGCTGGACAGATCGGTTAATGTGGCAACCAGATAAGTGTTGCTGACCTGATTGCCAAGCGCCAGATCAACCCCGGATAAAGACCCGTTGAACGGGGCTTTCAGTACCGCATCTTCAAGGTCTTTGCGGTGGCGGCGTTGGCTGACCTTTAATTCAGCCAGCCTGGCCTTGGCCATAGCCAGCTGGTTTGAGGCCTGAGAGACCGCCAGTTCAGCTGCATCAACCTCTGCCTGAGAGCCGACCGATTTATCAAACAAAGACCGGGCCCGTTCGGCCATCCGCTGGCGCAGAGCCAGCTGGGAGGTGAATTCTTTGATCTGGTTGGTTTCTGCCTCAATCTGGACATCAACTGTATCCAGGGCCAGTTGCAGACGTTCTGTATCCAAACGGGCCAGCACATCGCCTGTACTGACATCTGCGCCATTACGCAGCTTGTCAGAGACCTGTGCCACTTCGCCGGCAACACCAAAGCGTAAATGCGCCTCTCTGGCCGCAACAACTGTGCCGAACGCCTGTTCAAGCGGGCGGGCATCTGCCTGTTGGGCGGTGACGCTTTTCACTGTCCAGACCTGTTCTTCGGGGGCCTGTGGTTTCACAACCTGCTTTGTGGCCTGCAGGTAGTTATACACAAGCACAAAAAACCCGAGAATGATCAGTGCGGGAAGACCTCTGGTGAGAATGGTTCTGATAATTGACATTATCTGCCTGCCTTGACTATCTGTACTGTTAGTTCTGACTGCCCGTGTAAGTTGCTTTTCAGCCAGAATGACCGATGGACAAAAGCCGTGGCGCAGGAGCTGCCTGTCCACATGCCATTCACCCACAACTATATACTGAAGAAAGTCTGTTCCGGTCTGGTCCTACATACAAAAAAATACATTACAATGTCCACATAAATTCACGCCTGTCAGCTGTACACGTTTTTACATGACAATCAGGATATCTCCTGCTTTGATGCCTGCATGACCTCTTTATTCTCTGCCTTTTTGTTCTGATCCGGTTATGTCAGCAGTCCTGCATAACAGTGCGGCGATGCGATCTGTGTCGGTCTTCACAGATTTGGGCCGTCTTGCCCTGCCCTTATGTATCGCCCAACTGGCCTCAATCGGCATCATGACCGCAGATGTGGTGATGATGGGGCGGCTCAGCACGCTTGATCTGGCGGCCGGGTCATTGGCGGTGCGGTTGTATCAGCCTTTTTATTTTTTCTCTCTCGGCCTGCTCAGCGTGATTTCCGCCCTTGTGGCCCAGTCTTTGGGAGCAGATCAGCCGGAGATCGCCCGCCGAGTCTTCAGACAGGGGCTTATCCTGTCTTCCGGGCTGGGGCTTGTGTTTATGTTGCCGGTTCTGGCCGGGGACCAGCTGATGCTGATGTTCGGCCAGTCAGAAGACATTGCCGCCCGTGCCGCAGATTATTTGTTCTGGTCTGCTTTTGGCCTGCCTGCCTCTCTGGTGTTTCTGACCATGCGGTTTTTTACCATGGGCCATGGCCGGGCCGGGCCGCAATTGCTGGCAACCTTTGCCGGGCTGGCCTTTAATCTGGTGGCCAATCCGGTTCTGGCGCATGGATATGGCCCGCTGCCCGCGCTGGGGCTGGGCGGGATCGCCCTTGCCACCACCCTGACCTATCTTGTGATGTGTTTCTGTCTGGGGCTGATGATCGGGCTGAGAGCCCCGTTTGCACAAACCCAGCCCTATCGGCGCTGGTGGGTGATTGACCTGTCGCTGATGAAGAAGATTGGTCAGGTGGGCTGGCCAAACGGGTTTCTGGTGATGTCAGAAACAGGCATGTTTGCGGTGGCGGCCTTTCTGATCGGCCTGTTCGGGGCAGCCCCCCTGGCGGCAGCCGGAATCGCCAATCAGATTGCCGCCATGGCGTTTATGATCCCGCTGTCGATAGCACAGGCATGTGTGATCAGGGTTGGCCGGTCTGCCGGGGCTGAAAATCTGGCCGGGGTCAAACACTATGGAAATGGCGGGATTTGGCTGGGCTGTCTGATCGTGGTGCCGCTGACCCTTGGGATCTGGATATTTGCTGAACAGCTGGGGTTCTGGTTTATCCAGCCAGATGACCGGTTAAGTGCACAAACCATCGCGCTGATTATCCCGATGTTATGGGTCACCGCCCTGTTCCAGCTGGGAGACAGCCTGCAGGCGATTATCACCGCCAGTCTGCGCGGCCTGAATGACACCAGAGTCCCCGCATTTTACGGCTTTATCTGTTTCTGGATCATCAGCCTGGGCAGTGGTGTGGTGATGGCGTTTTCGCTTGGCTGGGGGCCGGTTGCGGTCTGGGGTGGTCTGGGTTTGGGCTTAACCCTGAACGCGGCTATACTGGCAACAAGATGGTGGCGCCGGTTGCGCGCCGTCGAAGCCGGCAAAATCAGCCTTCTGGAAATATCTGTCAAAAGCTGAAAGGAAAGACCGCAGCAGAATGTCAGCACCGCCTCAGCTCTCACCTCACAGCCCGCCGCGACTGAGCCGCACGCTTACCCCTGCACAACAGGCAGGCTGGCGCGAAGATGCGGTCAGGCTGGCCGGGGACAGGCTGAATGATGCCCAGCGTGACCAGCTGGCCGCGATTCTGTCGGCAAGCCCGCATCTGATGCGTGCGGCTGTTCAGTTTGCAGATGATCTGCCGGTTCTGATCAAGGGGGACTGGGCCGCAATTCTGGCGCAGGCCGAAACAGACTGGCAGCACAGCTGGCCGGCCGCCTTGTCAGATGCACAGCTGATGACAGCTGTCCGGCGTTACCGCAACCGATCACATCTGGCGATCGCGCTGGCAGAATTGTTTGGCCAGACCCGCATTGACACCTCCTGGGGGGCGCTGACCAAAGTGGCTGAAGAGGCGTTGCGCGGTGTTGTGTCATATCTGCTGAAGGACCAGCCGGCCCAAGGGTCAGGCTGGGTTATCCTGGGGCTGGGCAAGCTGGGCGCGGGTGAGCTGAATTATTCATCAGACATTGACCTGATTGCCCTGCAGGACAGCCGGGCTGAACGCGCCGCCGGACAAACAGCAGAACAGAACCACAAACATTTCAGCGAGCTGACCCGCCGCCTTGGCCATCTGCTCAGCCAGCAGACGGAAGATGGTTTTGGCTGGCGGGTGGATTTCCGGCTGCGCCCTGACCCGGCCGCGACCCCGTTATGCCTGTCCGC
>CALKIF010000122.1:0-1466 GCA_937988715.1 uncultured Alphaproteobacteria bacterium
AGGACAGGCGCCCGCCCTGTTGGCCGACGATCAGAACCTCTGCTGTTAATATGACTGTCATGATAACCATACCCAATATGGTCATCCCCATCATCGCATATAACAGGCGTTTATCCGTGGCGAGCCAGAAACAGCTGGCCATGGCAAATAACGGGAACCGTATCCAGATAAAGGCCTCACCAAGAGAATAAGCAGGCAGCTCTGATAGCGCGGCTGAGAGCAGACAGACCCCCCAAAAGGCAAATACAGCTCTGACCCAAAACACCTTCAGCCAGCTGCCCTCCCGCCTGAGAACAGCCCGCACCGCAAAGGTAAGCGCACAAATCGTCAGCCAGACATCAGCAGGGCTGCGTTCAATCAGCAGAATAAGCGGACCCATTAGCCAGAAAACATGAAACCATCGGCTGGCCTTATGCATCTCTGTCAAAGCGGCTCTGGCATCTGACCACACCGCCGCGATATGACCGGTCAAGGTCATTTGCGCCATCATGTTATCGCTGTTCGCCATAGGGCTCCTCAGGTGACACTATTTTCCCCTCACTGTTTTGCGTTTCTGTTTAAACGAACCGCTTCAGAAGTCAAACTGTCGCGTGAAACTTCAGGCCTGATTTCAAAACTTGCAATTCCTCTCCGCCGCCCTGATGATAGCGGTACATCTTCATTCCTGTCAGAAGAACGGTTTTTTGGTTCCTTTATGCGCATAACGCCTCTCAGCCCGTCTATCGGCTCAACCATTCATGGCCTGGATCTCAGCCAGCCCCTATCAGAGGAAACAGTAGCTGAGGTGCGCGCGGTCTGGCTTGACCGCCAGGTGGTCATCATTCGCGATCAGTCTTTGTCTTCTGCGCAATATCTTGGCTTTGCCCGGCACTTTGGCACAGCTGATATCTATCCGTTCTTAACAGGGCTTGACGAGTTTCCTGAAATCACGCCTGTTCTGAAACGCGAGACTGAAACGGTGAATTTCGGCGGCATTTGGCATTCAGATACCACCTATCAGCCCTGCCCGCCTATGGCGACCATGTTATATGCGCTTGACCTGCCCCCTGTCGGCGGTGACACCTTATTTGCTGATCAATATTTGGCTTATGAGGCCTTGTCCGACGGGCTGAAAGACACGCTGGCTGATTTAAAAATTGTCTGCCGCGCAGATAAAGCGGCTGTCACCGCCACGCGGGCAGACAGGATAGCTGAAAGCGGACGTAATACAGATAAAGCTGAGCTGGTCGGTGTGCATCCGGTTGTGCGCACGCATCCCGAAACCGCTAAGAAAGCCTTGTTTGTCAATCCGGCACATGCCTGTCATTTTGACGGCTGGACTGAGGCCGAAAGTGAGGGGCTCTTAAGCTATCTGTTTGCCCATCAGGTCAGGCCGGAATTCCTGTGCCGTCATGTCTGGCAGACAGGGGATATCGCCCTCTGGGACAACAGATGCACATTACATTATCCGGTGAATGACTATCATG
>CALKIF010000123.1:0-18436 GCA_937988715.1 uncultured Alphaproteobacteria bacterium
TGTATAATCTTAGATACTGGCCAGGACGAAAAAACGACAACCACTGCTCTTAACTCTGATGATCTCCAGGATTAGCCCTATGCCCCGCCTCACCTCTTTGTGTCTCATCGGTTTTTGTTGGCTTACCGTTTTGGTGTTTCCTGCACAGAACGCCACAGCTGATTTAACAGAACAGGAAAAAACTGAAATCAAAGCCCTGATCGGGGAATTTATCTCAGCGAACCCTGAGCTGATCCGTGATGTATTAACCGAACTGGCTGTGGCAGAGCAGGCCGCACGTGAACAGGCGGCTTTTTCTCTGGTCCGTAATGAGGACGGTGATCCGGTGATCGGCCCGGCTGATGCTGTGGTCACCATTTACGAATTTTCTGATTATAATTGTGGCTATTGCAAACGGATTTTTGCTGACCTTCAGACGGTCCTTTCAGAACAGTCTGATGTGAAACTTGTGGTAAAGGAATTTCCCATTCTTGCTGAAAGCTCTGTGGTGGCGGCAAAGGCCGCCATTGCCGCACAAAGACAAGGAAAGTTTCCAGATTTTCACCGCACGATGATGACCTGGCGGGGCCGGATTGATGATCAGGCGGTATTATCTGCTGCCCGTACTGCCGGGCTTGAAGTGGCCAGATTACAAGCAGATATGGAGGATGAGCTTACCCTGTCTGTCCTCACCAAAACACGCGCCGCCGCGACCGCGCTGGAGATCAGAGGCACACCAGCGCTTGTTATCGGGGACCAGCTTATCCCCGGAGCGATCAGCAAAACTGAAATTTTGGATTTGATAAATCAGGCCAGGGCCGCTAAAAACTGATCCATAAAGGCCGGTAGACAGGCACATTGCCGCTATCGGGACATTAACCTTAAGGCTGGCGTCATGACCGATATACTTGTGATCAACGGACCCAATCTGAACATGTTTGGCATGCGTGAGCCGCAGATTTACGGTGCCGAAACACTGGCTGATTATGAAGCCAAGATTGAGGCCCTCTGCGCAGAGCTGGGCGTATCCTGCCAGTTTTTTCAGTCTAATCATGAAGGCGAGCTGGTCACCAGTATCCAGAACGCGGCCCTTCCTGACAGCCCCGGTACAGCAAAGGCCATTGTTATTAACGCTGCGGCTTATACCCATACCTCAGTTGCCCTTCGCGATGCGCTGTCACTGTTTTCCGGCCCCAAGATTGAGGTCCATGTGTCTAATGTCATGAAACGAGAAGCTTTCCGGCATGAAAGCTATATTTCTGCTGTTTGTGACGGGATTATTATCGGCCTTGGGGTCAATTCTTATCTGATGGCGGTTCGTGCAGTCACTGACCAATTGAAACAGATATAATTTTTAAGCAAGCAAAAGAGAATGAAATGGCGCCAACATCAAAATCCAAATCCTTTGCAACCGAAACCAAGCTGGTTCAGGACCTCGCCGCGATTTTTGATGATAGCGAGCTGACCGAATTAGAGCTCGAAACAGAACAGATTTCTATCCGGCTTTCGCGTGGCCAGCAAGGCCAGCCAATGATCAGCATGCCACAGGCCCTGGCCGCCCCTGTTGTCCAGCCCGCACCAGCAGCCGGGCCAAGCGCACCAGCTGCCGCAAGCGAGGCGCCACAGGCCTCTGCTGCAGACCTGGCCAATCACGAAGGGGCGGTGCGCTCACCGATGGTCGGGACGGTCTACAGGGCCCCTGAACCTGGGGCCGCGGATTTCGTCAGTGAGGGCGATACAGTGAAAAAGGGGCAGACCCTGTTTATTGTTGAAGCAATGAAAGTGATGAACCCGATTACCGCTCCTGCTGACGGAACTGTCACCAAAATCCTTGTTGATAATGCTCAGCCTATTGAATTTGATCAGCCGCTTGCCGTCATAGAATAACCATGTTCAAAAAAATACTTATTGCCAACAGAGGTGATGTCGCGTTGCGCGTTTTGCGCGCCTGTAAAGAAATGGGCATCCAGACTGTCATTGTTCATTCCACTGCAGACGCCGAGTCTATGCCGGTCAGACTGGCTGATGAATCTGTTTGTATTGGCCCGGCCGCAGCAGGTCAGTCCTATCTGAATATTCCGAATCTGGTTTCAGCAGCGGCGGTCACAGGCTGTGACGCTGTTCATCCGGGTGTTGGTTTTCTGGCCGAAAATGCTGATTTTGCCTCTATTGTTCAGGCTCATGGTTTGGTGTTTATCGGTCCTGAACCTGAACATATCCGCCAGATGGGCGACAAGGTTCAGGCCAAAATCACCGCCGCAAAGGCCGGTTTGCCCTTGGTTCCAGGCTCCCCTGGCGCCGTTGATACGCTGGAAGAAGCTGCAAAGCTGGCACGTGATATCGGTTTTCCTTTGCTGGTCAAGGCGGCTTCAGGCGGTGGCGGGCGCGGCATGAAAGTGGCAAACACGCCAGCTGATCTGGCTGAGGCGTTTTCGTCTGCCCGATCTGAAGCCAAGGCAGCCTTTGGTGATGATACGGTTTATCTGGAACGGTACTTGGATAACCCGCGCCATATTGAGGTGCAGATTATTGCTGATTCGCACGGCCATGCCGTCCATTTGGGCGAGCGTGAATGTTCAGTGCAGAGACGGCATCAAAAACTGTTTGAAGAAGCCCCTTCACCAGCGATCACACAAGCCCAGCGCCAGAATATCGGCGAAATTGCTGCGAACGCAGCTCTGGAAATGGGTTATCTTGGTGTGGGCACGATGGAATTCCTGTTTCAGGATGGCGAATTTTTCTTCATTGAGATGAACACCCGCCTGCAGGTTGAACACCCGATTACCGAAGCAATAACCGGCATAGATCTTGTTCGCGAACAGATCTGTATCGCCGCCGGAGGCGTGCTGCCCTTCACACAAGAAGATGTGCAGTTCGAAGGCCATGCAATCGAATGCCGGATTAACGCTGAACATCCAGAAACATTTGTGCCGACACCCGGGACGGTGAATTTTTATCACCCCGCAGGTGGTGCTGGCGTTCGCGTGGATACTGTACTGTATTCCGGCTACCGAATCCCGCCTTACTATGACAGCCTGATTGCCAAGCTGATTGTGCATGGCCGGGACCGGGATCATGCTCTTGCCCGCTTGCGTCTGGCGCTTCAGGAATTTGTGATTGAGCCGATACCTACCACGCTTGATCTGCATAAACGTCTGGTTGATGAGGACGCAATTAAATCTGGCGACTATTCAATTAAGTGGCTGGAAAAGGAGTTTTTCTCAGCCGAAGACTGAGGCAGCAGATGGCAGACCGTTTCATCTATTCACCAGAAACGATTATCAAAGCCTACAGTCTGGGTGTGTTTCCGATGGCGTCAGCCCATGATGCTGACGAGATTTATTTCTATGAGCCTGACATGCGGGGCATTCTGCCTTTGTCGCCGCCACATATTCCGCGACGTTTGCTCAGGCTGGTTCGGCAAACAGACTGGACAGTGACTCTGGATCGAGATTTTCGGGCAGTTATTGAGGGCTGTTCAGAAATTCACCCCGACCGGCAGGACAGTTGGATAAACCCGGAAATCAAACGCCTGTATCTCAGCCTGCATAAATTGGGGTTTGCCCATTCCGTAGAGGTCTGGGCAGGCACAGAACTGATTGGCGGGCTGTATGGGGTTCATCTTGGCTCAGCCTTTTTTGGCGAATCTATGTTTTCACGCCGCAGCAACGCATCGAAACTGGCGCTGGCTCATCTGATGGCGCGGCTGCATTATGCGGGATTTTCTCTTCTTGATGCCCAGTTCAGAAATGACCATCTGCTTCAGTTCGGGCTGATTGAAATTCCCAAACAACAGTTTCAGCGCATGCTCCATACCGCTCTGGAAACCCATTTGGACTGGCCCTTCATCGCTTCAGAAAATGATATTTTTGCTCACTTGGCACAAGCCAAAAGCGTGACATCATAAACCGGATGTTCCAGCGAGGATACCGCCGGGCTGGACGCAAACATCCATCCTGAAAACACGATTATTTTGTCCTGAGTTGAATCATCAGCAAAACCGATATCGCGAATCTCAAGAAAGGCAGCGGCTTCAGGCGGTTCTTCTGGTGGTCTGAACGCACAATGTTTCAGCTCAATCTCCAGGGTGCCGAACCGCAAAGGCTGATTCAAGCTGACCTCAACTGTCGCAATGCGCGCTGTGATTTTATCCAGGGTCTGCAGGAAGGCTTGTTCTGAATTCAGCCAGCTTTGCGCCTGACCAGACGCCGGTAAAAGGCTTAATGTTAAGCACAGGCAAAGACCGCAGATCAGCCCGAAATATTTGCTCAGCTCAGCTTTCATTACCCTGAAACACAATTTTGCCCAGCAGATCAGACAAGCTGACCGGATCACGCGTGTCGAAAATAATGGTACCCTCCGGCATCACATCCTCACCGGCCCCAGGCAAAAGCTCAAGGAAATTACCCCCAAGCAAAGAGGCTGCCGTGATGCGCGCAGAGCTGTCTGAAGGCAGCTGCACTGTTTCATCAATGCGCATATCAATGCGGGCCGCATAGGTGACGGGGTCAAGAGACTGCCCAACGATCTGTCCAACTTTGATACCGGACAGCCTGACCTCATCACCAATTGACAACCCACCGGTGGTGCCAAACTCAGCATGTAACAGATACCCATCAGCCGATTTGATATCAGAGGCCTGATACACCAAAACTGAGAAAATACCGGCCCCGATCAGAACCACAAGACCCATGACGATTTCAAGCGTACTTCGTTTCAGCATCCGTGCCTCTTCATAGTTTTCATCAGCTGCAGTTAATTGTGAACTTCGTGAACTTAAGGCGTCCAGGCTTCATAATCACCTGTTGCCTTTTTGCGCTTGCCGCCCTTCAGCACATGACCAGCTGGCCGGTAGGCATATTTTGTGCCGGTCAGATTGGGCAGATGTTCTTGCTGCCAGTCATGCGCGATGTACCCTGTTTCCGGGGGAGGCGATTGTTCAGTGTAATGAAGCCAGCCATGCCAGTCTGCTGGAACTTTGCTGGCTTCAACCTGTCCGTTATAGATCACGTAACGACGCTTTCTCTGGCCACGTTTCGCCTTTCGGGTTTCAAAATACTGATTACCGAATTCGTCTGTGCCTATTTTTTGTGCAGTTAGCCTGATCATCAGTTTGGAAAGTAAATGCATTGCTTATCGCCATCCGCCTGTTGGATTCCCCGATAGCATATGGCCATAGACGCGGACCCTGTACGCCATATACCTGTCTTTACCGCTTATAGTCTGAAGACAAGCTTTTATCAACAGAAACCACAAGGCCTGTTGATGGCAGGGATTTGCAAAAGTCAAGGTGAGGCGGATAAAAAAAGGGGTGAAAAAAGTTAAAAAAACAGAGTCCGAATGATTGCATGCGCCCCCTACATCATGTAGCCTTAGGGCTCGTCATTACTACATATTGTGTTGCTAAGCTGTTAAGAGTCACAGTTTAAGTTACGGTTTTTTTTCGTTTTACATACGATTATTAGAGGGCAAAGATGAAATTCGAAAGACGCTTCACAACAGCAGGTCAAGAGACCTATGACAAGATTCCGTTCCGGTCGGCATCCAGCGAGATCCGCAATCCTGACGGGACAGTTGTTTTTTCCGCAGAGAATATTGAAGTACCCGAACAGTACAGCCAGGTGGCAACTGACATTCTGGCTCAGAAATATTTTCGTAAAGCCGGAGTCGCTGCACAGCTGAAGCGTGTTGAAGAAAATGACGTGCCCTCATGGTTATGGCGGTCTGTACCTGACACCAAGGCGCTTGAAAAGCTGCCAGAAGACCAGCGTTACGGCGGAGAGACATCAGCAAAACAGGTCTTTAACCGGCTGGTCGGCACCTGGACCTATTGGGCATGGAAAGCGGGCTATTTCTCCAGCGAAGATGATGCCAGAACCTATTATGATGAGATGAGCCACATGCTGGCCTGCCAGATGGCTGCGCCAAACTCGCCACAGTGGTTCAACACCGGTCTGCATTGGGCCTATGGCATTGACGGCCCCAGCCAGGGTCACTTCTATGTCGATTATAAGACCGGCAAGATGGTGAAATCAAAATCGTCTTATGAACATCCTCAGCCGCATGCCTGCTTCATCCAGTCAGTCAGCGATGATCTGGTCAATGACGGCGGCATTATGGATTTATGGGTCCGTGAAGCACGTCTGTTCAAATATGGGTCTGGTACAGGTTCTAACTTCTCGCGGCTGCGGGGGTCTGGCGAACGGCTGTCAGGGGGCGGTAAGTCATCTGGCCTGATGAGCTTTTTGAAAATCGGCGACCGTGCGGCTGGCGCGATTAAGTCAGGCGGTACCACACGCCGCGCGGCCAAAATGGTGACTGTCGATATCGACCATCCTGATATTGAAGAATATATCGACTGGAAAGTTGTCGAAGAACAAAAGGTTGCTGCGCTGGTTGCTGGCTCAAAGCTGGCCCAGAAGCATATGTCAGAAGTGATGGCTGCCTGTGTGAACGCGTCTGAGCTGAGCGACACAGACAAATATGACCCGAAGGTCAATAAAGAGCTGAAACGGGCGATTCTTGCCGCCCGCAAAGCCATGATCCCTGAAAATTATGTACAGCGGGTTATCCAGTTTGCTCAGCAGGGATTCACCGAAATCAGCTTCAAGACATACGACACAGATTGGGATTCTGAAGCCTATCTGACTGTTGCTGGCCAGAATTCAAACAATTCGGTCCGGGTAACAAACGAATTTCTGAATGCGGTTGCTGAAAACGGCGACTGGGAGCTGATCAGACGCACAGACGGCGAAGTTGCCGCTAAGGTCAACGCATCAGAATTGTGGGACAAGATTGCTCACGCAGCATGGGCCTGTGCAGACCCCGGCCTGCAGTATGACACCACAATTAATGAGTGGCACACATGCCCTGAAGGCGGGCGCATTAACGCCTCAAACCCCTGTTCTGAATATATGTTCCTTGATGACACAGCCTGTAACCTGGCGTCACTGAACCTGATGCAGTTCCGCCGCGAAGATGGCAGCTTTGATATTCCTATGTTCGAACATGCTGTCCGGCTCTGGACCATCACGCTGGAAACATCTGTGCTGATGGCCCAATTCCCGTCAAAGGAAATCGCCCAGGGCTCATATGATTATCGCACCCTTGGCCTTGGCTTTGCCAATATTGGCGGTTTGCTGATGGCAGCTGGCTATTCCTATGACAGTGACGAAGCCCGCGCGCTGTGTGGTGCGATTTCCGCCATCATGACTGGCCGGTCTTACGCCACATCAGCAGAGCTTGCCGCTGAGGCCGGGCCGTTCCCGCTCTATGCAGAAAATGCTGACCATATGCTGCGGGTGATGCGCAATCACCGCCGGGCCGCCTATGCTGAAACAGCAGGCTATGAAGGCTTGTCAGTCTTGCCTGTGCCGCTTGATCACGCCAACTGCCCTGATCAGGATATGATCGCACATGCAAAGGCGGCCTGGGACGATGCGTTAACATTGGGTGAGCAGCATGGTTACCGTAACGCTCAATCCACTGTGATCGCGCCAACAGGCACAATTGGCCTTGTGATGGATTGCGACACCACAGGCATTGAGCCTGATTTTGCCATCGTCAAATTCAAAAAGCTGGCTGGTGGCGGCTATTTCAAAATCATCAACCGGGTGGTGCCTGAAGCCTTGACCAGACTTGGTTATACAAATGACCAGATCGAAGACATTACGCGCTACGCGGTTGGTCACGGCAATCTGGACAGCTGTCAGGCCATCTCAATAAATGCTCTGAAAGACAAAGGCTTCACAAAAGCTATCTTAGAGCGTCTGGCCGGTTCTCTGGAAAACGCCTTTGACATCAAATTCGCCTTTAACCGCTACAGCCTAGGCGACGAGTTCTGCAAAGACACACTTGGCTTCAGTGACGAGCAGTTGAATGATTTCAATTTCAACATGCTGGAAGCTCTGGGCTTTTCAAAAGAGGAAATTGAAGCCGCAAACATCCATGTCTGCGGGGCGATGACTCTGGAAGGCGCCCCTCACCTCAAGGATGAACATTTGCCGATTTTTGATTGTGCGAATGTGTGTGGCCGGATTGGCAAGCGGTTCTTGTCTGTCAGCAGCCATATCACCATGATGGCCGCAGCACAGCCCTTCATTTCAGGGGCTATCTCAAAGACCATCAATATGCCAAACAGCGCCTCTGTTCAGGAATGTGGGGAAGCCTACATGCAAAGCTGGAAGCTCGGCCTGAAAGCAAACGCGCTGTATCGTGACGGCTCCAAGCTGAGCCAGCCTCTGTCCTCAGCCCTGGTTGAAGATGATGAGGATTTAGATACAGACGAGCTGGCCACCGCACCAACCACACAAGTGGTTGAGAAAATTGTCGAACGGATTGTTCGCAATGAAGAGCGTCATCGTCTGCCAGACAGACGTAAAGGGTACACGCAGAAAGCCTCTGTCGGCGGGCATAAGGTTTATCTGCGCACAGGTGAATATGAAGATGGCCGGCTGGGTGAGATTTTCATCGACATGCATAAAGAAGGTGCAGCCTTCCGGTCACTGATGAATAATTTCGCCATTGCGGTATCTATCGGCCTTCAATATGGCGTGCCGCTGGAAGAATATGTTGAGGCTTTCACCTTCACGCGCTTTGAGCCACAAGGGATTGTCACCGGCAATGATGCGATCAAGATGTCGACATCAATTCTTGATTACACCTTCCGTGAACTGGCCATTTCCTACCTCGACAGGCATGATCTGGGCCATGTCAGCGCAGATGATCTGGATGTCGACACAACCGGCGGAGGCGAGGCGCAGTCAGAACTGGTAAACAAGGTCACCAGCCGCGGCTTTATCCGCAAACAGGGTCTGGTTGTCTATTCCAACGACAGCTCTGCTGCACAGGCGATTGCCACTGAGCAGACCGCCGCAACCAGCCTGAAGCCTGCAACAACAGGGGCTGGCCTGGCAAAGGCCGTTGCCAGTGAAGCTATGGCCGCGCCCGCATCTACTGAAGATGTGATGGCCACCCGTGTGAAAGAAGCCCGCCTGCAGGGATATGAGGGCGAATCTTGCCCTGAATGTCAGAATTTCACTCTGGTGCGAAACGGGACCTGTTTGAAATGTAACACCTGTGGGTCAACAACTGGCTGCAGCTAAGACACGGCCCTAAAAACACGAACAAACACAGGCTCAGCTGTTTCCAGGCTGGGCCTGTTTTTTGTGCAAAGCTGTTCGTTTTTTGTCGGTTAAGGACTTAACCCGCCGCTGTTTCAAATGCTATGCTGCGCTATCCGAAACTCATGTACTGGAGCCTCTAATGAGCACATCTGCAGATGATAATTTAAACCGGCTTGGCATCACTCTGCCGGACGCCCCTGCCCCAGCGGCCAATTACGTGCCTTATGTCGTTGCCGGAAATATGGTTTATGTCTCCGGACAATTGCCTCTGGTTGACGGCAAGTTGTCGGTCACTGGTCATGTCGGTAAAAACGTAAGCACAGAAGAGGCTGCCGGTCAGGCCAGATTGTGCGCGATCAATCTTCTGGCCCAGTTGAAAGCCGCCTGCGGCGGCGACCTCAGCCGCGTTAAGCAGGTTGTCAAACTGGGCGGGTTTGTTGCCTGTACAGACGATTTCACAGATCAGCCTGAAGTGATCAATGGCGCATCTGATCTGATGGTTGAGGTGTTTGGTGATGCTGGTCGGCATGCCCGCTTTGCGGTTGGGTCAAACACACTGCCGCGCGGTACCTGCGTTGAAGTTGAAGGCACATTCCTCATCGATTGAAGCTGACAGCCTGTCCCCTGATACAGCGGTGAGCGACAGGACAATGTTTTGGGCCTTGCCAGACAGACTGGCAAGGCCATATTTATGTCATGGATGAACTGGCGGCGCAGATCGTGAGCATCACGGCTCACACCACATTGACAGAGTTTACAGCAGAAGAATGGGACCGGCTGAATGAAACCGCTCATCCCTTCCTCAGCTATGCTTTTCTTTCTGCTCTTGAACAGAGCGGGTCTGTTGGTGAGCAGACCGGCTGGGATGTCCTGTTTCTGGCGGCCAGAGAAGAGGGCTCAGCTCTGCTGGTTGGCGCTTTGCCGGTTTATGTCAAACATCATTCCTACGGTGAATATGTTTTTGATCACTCTTGGGCACATGCGTTTGAGCGGGCTGGCGGACGCTACTATCCCAAGCTGCTGAGCGCGATCCCCTTCACCCCTGTGCCAGGCCCGCGTCTGCTGTATGACAGACGTCAGCCGGAAATTGCGGCCAGACTGCTCGCCGCGCTGGAGACACTTGCCAGGCAAAACCAGATATCGTCTGCACATATGAATTTCATCACACCAAGTGACCGGAAAACTTTAGAAGATAGGGGCTGGATGATCCGCACCGGGGTCCAGTTCCACTGGCAGAACAACAATTACCAGACCTTTGATGACTTTCTGGCCAGCCTGTCCTCACGCAAACGCAAAACCCTGCGCAAAGAACGCCAGAGCCTGTATCAGCATGGCATCACCTTCCACCAGCTTACCGGCGCTGACATCACCTCAGATCACTGGGACAGGTTTTACCAGTTTTATCTGGCAACCATCGAAAAAAAATGGGGCGGGGCCTATTTGACGGAAGCCTTTTTTCACCAGATTGGTGCCAGCATGGCTGAACACATCCTGCTGGTGATGGCAGAGAAAGACGGCCAGATGATCGCCGGGGCCTTGAATTTTATCGGCCAGGATACGCTGTACGGGCGGAATTGGGGGTGTATTGAGGAGATTCCGAATCTGCATTTTGAGACCTGTTACTATCAGGCCATCGATTTTGCCATCAGCCGGGGCCTCACCACTGTCGAGGCCGGTGCACAAGGCCTGCACAAGGTGCAGCGCGGCTATCTGCCTGTCTACACCTATTCAGCCCATTGGCTTGCAGATGATAACTTTGCTGAAGCGGTCAGTCGCTTTCTTCGCCAAGAACAGCAGGCGGTAGAACAGGATGCCCGTTCCATTGAAGCGATCAGCCCCTATCGGCAGGACAAGCCGCCTGAGCAGGGCAAATAATTAAACCTTGCTAAGCGTCTTTTTGCCCCGCGGCTTGCGTTTAGCCGGTTTTGCCTTGGTCTTTTGTCCCGACGCCGCCTGGCCTGATCTGCTGCCGGATGCCGCCACACTGACCTGTAAAGCGTCATCCACAACGCTGACCTCTACCACGCCGCCCTGTTCCAAATCACCAAACAAAAGATGATCAGCCAGCGGCTTTTTAATCTGTTCCTGCACCAGGCGTGACAAAGGCCGGGCCCCATAGGCTTTGTCATACCCTTTCAGAGCAAGCCAGTTACGTGCAGCATCATCCAGCACGATATCCACCTGACGGTCGCTGAGCTGGACTTCCAGCTGCATGATGAATTTATCAACAACCTTCCGGACCACATCTGTTTCCAGAGGGGCAAACGGGATAACAGCATCCAACCGGTTTCTGAATTCAGGGGTGAAGGCCTTTTCAATCGCTTCTGAACCTGCTTCCAGCTTCTGGCCACGGCCGAAACCGATCTGCTGTTTTGCCATTTCGGAGGCGCCCGCATTTGTTGTCATGATCAGAACAACATTGCGGAAATCCACTGACTTGCCATTACTGTCTGTCAGCCGGCCATGATCCATAACCTGTAGCAAGATATTGAACAGGTCAGGATGGGCCTTTTCAATCTCATCCAGCAGCAGGACCGCATGCGGGGTCTGGTCAACAGCATCTGTCAGCAACCCGCCCTGATCAAACCCCACATAGCCCGGAGGCGCACCGATAAGACGGCTGACAGTATGGCGCTCCATATATTCCGACATATCAAACCGGATCAGCTTTACGCCCAGAATTTCTGACAGCTGGCGGGCAGCTTCTGTTTTGCCCACACCTGTCGGGCCGGAAAACAGATAATTGCCGATCGGTTTTTCCGGATCACGAAGCCCAGCACGGGAGAGTTTTATCGCTGAGGCCAGCGCGGATAGCGCCTGATCCTGACCAAACACCATACGCTGCAAATCAGTCTCTAATGTCTTCAGAGCAGATTTGTCATCCCGGCTGACTTGCTTTGAAGGGATCCGCGCCATTGATGCGATTGTGGCTTCAATCTCTTTCTGGCCGATGACCTGTTTGCGCCGTGATGGCGGCAACAGATTCTGGGCCGCGGCTGCTTCATCTATCACATCAATCGCCTTATCTGGCAATTTTCGGTCGTTGATGTAGCGAGACGCCAGTTCCACAGCCTGCTTCAGCGCAGCAGCGGTGAATCTTACCCCGTGATGATCTTCATAGCGCGGCTTCAGACCCTGCAAAATTCTGATGCTGTCCGGCACAGAAGGCTCAGTAATATCAATCTTCTGAAACCGGCGGGCAAGAGCACGGTCTTTTTCAAAATAGGATCTGAACTCTTTATAGGTGGTTGAGCCGATACAGCGCAGACCGCCTGTCTGCAGAGCAGGTTTCAAAAGATTAGAGGCATCCATTGCCCCGCCAGATGTTGCCCCCGCCCCAATGATGGTGTGAATCTCGTCGATGAACAGGATCGCGTTTTCATCCTGCTCAACCTGTTTCATAACCGCTTTCAGCCGTTCTTCAAAATCACCGCGATACCGCGTACCAGCCAGAAGTTGGCCCATATCAAGCGCATAAATAACAGCAGATTTCAGCACATCAGGCACATCGCCCTGAACCACCCGCAAGGCCAGCCCTTCGGCAATCGCGGTCTTGCCAACCCCGGGGTCACCAACATAAAGCGGGTTGTTTTTTGTGCGCCGGCATAAAACCTGGACCGTTCTGTCGACCTCTTTGTCACGGCCGATCAAGGGGTCAATACGCCCGTCTCTGGCTTTCGCCATCAAATCAACAGCATATTCTGATAATGGATCAGACTTGGCGGCCTCACCCTCACCTGCGCTTTCATCCGTCTGTTCTGCACCGCGCACAGGCTCACCGCTGCCGTGACTGACAAAACTGACCGCATCAAGACGGGTCATATTCAATGAGCTCAAAAACCAGACCGCATAACTTTCACGCTCTGAATACATCGCGATCAGAATATTGGCCCCTGTTGCTGCCCCGCGTCCGGAAGATTGCGTATGAATAATGGCCCGCTGGACCACACGCTGGAAACCGGCGGTTGGCTGGACTTCCAGATTCTCAGACGGGTTGACGATAGAGGACAGCTCATCTTCGATATGGCTGACCAGCATATCTCTTAACTGGGCAATATCAACCTTGCAGCCCTGCAGGACCTGCAGCGCATCTTCATCATCTATCAATGCCAGCAGAAGATGCTCAAGCGTGGCGAATTCATGTGAACGCTCTCCGGCAATGGAGAGGGCACGACGCAGCGTTTCTTCAAGTTCGGGGGACAACATGACGGTGTTACTCCTTTTCCAGCTGCAGCTGAAGGGGATGTTCATTCTGGCGCGCGAAATTCATAACCTGACTGGCTTTTGCTTCGGCAACCTCATAAGTATAGACCCCGCAAATACCCACGCCGCGCTGATGAACGTGAAGCATAATCTGCTGAGCGGTCTCATGATTGTGACCAAAAAAACGCTGCAGCACGAGCACAACAAATTCCATCGGCGTGTAATCATCATTCAACATCAAAACGCGGTACAAAGAGGGCTTTTTCGTCTTCTCCTTTTTCTGGAGAAGAACACCGCCATCAGCATCATCGTCACGCTGGTTATTCTTGCTCATTTGCCTTGCTCTGCACCTTGTCTGACCACAAAAGATTTTTCGCTCTTCTCTATATCATATTGGCATTCAAATTGAATAATTGAAGCGGTGAGGTCTCAAAAATCCGCATCGTGAGGCAAAATTCATCATTTTGCTGAAGGATGCGCTGACGGCCATTTGTTTCTGATCCAAGATATAGTATGGTTAGGACCGTAATGAAGTGCATGCCGCAAGATAGAGTACAAACAATCCAGATTCCGCCGGTCAGACATGGGT
The DNA here is from genome assembly GCA_937988715.1 of uncultured Alphaproteobacteria bacterium. Taxonomy (GTDB): domain Bacteria; phylum Pseudomonadota; class Alphaproteobacteria; order Puniceispirillales; family Puniceispirillaceae; genus JADHLI01. Next base: position 13,897 of record CALKIF010000123.1, read on the forward strand.
TTTGGCAGGGCGTGGGCCGGTTTGTTCTTATTTTCTGTCTGGCGTTGACTCTTAACATGCTGGCCAGCCCCCCTGTTGAGGCCAATCCGAAATACGCCTCCATCATCATTGAAGAATCCAGCGGCAAAGTTTTATATTCCCGAAATGCGGATAAACAGCTCTATCCGGCCTCACTGACCAAGATTATGACCCTGTATCTGCTGTTTGAGGCCTTGCAGAACCGCCAGGTCACCTTGGACACCCGTATGAAGGTGAGCAAGGTTGCGGCCAGCCGGTCTCCTTCGAAGTTGTATTTGAAACCCGGACAAAGCATTACAGTGAAGAACGCGATTTTGGCGCTAGTAACAAAATCAGCAAATGATGTCGCCACCGTGGTTTCTGAACATCTGGGCGGCACAGAACGGGCTTTTGCGAAGAAAATGACACGCAAGGCAAAGGCCCTTGGCATGACACGGACAATTTTTAAAAATGCCTCTGGCCTGCCCAATCGGGCCCAGCTGAGCACCGCGCGCGATATGTCGCGCCTGGGGGTGGCGATCAGACGGGATTTTCCGCAATATTTCAAATATTTCAAGCGCACCAGTTTCAACTGGCAAGGGCGTAAATTCAGAAATCATAACAAATTACTGACCCAGTTCAGCGGCACAGACGGAATTAAGACAGGCTATACCAACGCGTCTGGTTTTAATCTGGTGGCCACAACAGAACGCAACGGGGTGCGGCTGGTCGGGGTGGTGTTCGGCGGCAAAACCGGCACAAGCCGTAACAAGCATATGATGAATCTGCTCAGCCGCCAGTTCAAACGAGTCAAACCAATCCAGGTGAAATCAACGCCTCTGCCTGCTGCGCCTCTGTCGCGGCCCAAACATCTGATTCCAAAACCAGCCACATCTGATGATGTGCAGATTGCTTCTGCACCACAACCGCCGACAGATGTTGGATCAAGACAAGAAGAAGATACCGCCTCGCAAGCCTCTGTTCCGCCGCCGCTCTGGTCTATTCAGGTCGGCAGCTTTACCCGCCGTGTATCTGCACATAAAGCCGCGATCAAAGCCAGGCGTACCGCCCGTGATGAGCTGAATCTGACACCTGCCGAATTGTCACTTGTCACCAGAGGCGGCCTGCCCTTATGGCGGGTCAGGTTCCGTAATCTGGATGAAAACCGTGCCCGTGCCGCCTGTGCTGCCCTGCTGTCTGCCGGTGCCGCCTGTATCGCGCTGCCGGCTTCAGTGACAGAATCTGGCTGACCCAGCGACAGCTCAGCGTTAGTGAAAATCACGGCTTTTCAGGCGCGGTGGTTCCTGTCCCGCGGTCTGCAGAAAGCCCAGATAAGAATCGCAATTATGTACAGCATCAGCAATAAAATGGGTGATGGGTCCCTGCCGCTGCAGGCGGCCATATACCCCCATCAGATGGGCCCCCAACAGAGCCGTTCTGTCCCGTTCAACAATATGCGGCCAGACAATCACATTCACAGATAACAGGCTGTCTTCCAGCGTGACAAATACTGTGCCTTTGGCTGTACCCGGGCGCTGGCGCATGGTGACAAGCCCGATCAGACGCAGCCGCCGCCCGTTAGGCATCTCATCAATAACCGAACAGCTCTGCCATCTGTCTTTTTCAAACCAGGGTTTCAGGCTGTCAACCGGATGGCCTTTCAGGGATAAGCCCGTGGCGGCATAATCCTGGGCGATTTGCTCTCCAAACGGGCTGGAGGGCAGATGTGCATGGCTGTCATCGCTGTTCTGTGCTGTCTTGCCCTGGCTGTCAGCATGAGCAAATAACGGCAGTTTATTCATCTGCAAACGGCCTTGCTTGCGGGCCTGCCAGAACCCCTGGCGGGCATCCAGACCCAATGAGCGCAGCCCGTCTGCTGCGGCGATCAGCTCAATGGTTTTTGCCGATACATCTGATCGATATATAATCTCCTCAACAGATCGGTACCCCTCTCCACGACAGGCGGTTATCCGGCCTGCTTCAGCCGCGTTCAGCCCTTTGACCAGACGCAAACCCAGGCGCAGAGCATGACGGGCCTGCGGGGCCGGTTCAAGTATTGAGTCCCAGGCTGAATGATTAATATCCACAGGCCGCACTTCTACACCGCTGCGCTGGGCATCAGAGATCAGCTGGGCCGGGCTGTAAAATCCCATTGGCTGGGCATTCAGCAAGGCACAGGTAAACACTTCAGGATAATGGCATTTCAGCCAGGCTGACGCATAGACCAGCAGCGCAAAACTGGCCGCATGTGATTCCGGAAACCCATAGGTGCCAAACCCTTCGATCTGTTTAAAACAGCGCTGGGCAAATTCGGCATCATAGCCACGTTCAATCATGCCATTGACCATTTTATCAAAGAATTTATGAATATCGCCATTCTTGCGGAATGTGGCCATTGCCCGGCGCAGCCTGTCTGCATCTGCACCACTGAAGCCCGCCCCGACAATGGCGATTTTCATTGCCTGTTCCTGAAACAGCGGCACCCCCAGCGTGCGATCCAGAACCGAACGCAGCTCATCAGACGGATAGTCAATATGTTCAAGACCCGCCCGCCGGCGCAGATAGGGATGCACCATATCCCCTTGAATAGGCCCGGGGCGGACAATCGCCACCTGAACAATCAGATCATGAAAACAACGCGGCTGCAGGCGCGGCAGCATCGCCATCTGGGCCCTGGATTCAACCTGAAACACCCCTACAGATTCGCCGCGGCACAGCATATCATAGGTGATTTTGTCTTCTGGCGGTATCGTCGCCAGCGTTAACGAGGTGTGATAATACTGGCGCATCAACGCGAACGCCCCGGCAAGGCAGCTGAGCATACCCAAAGCCAGCACATCAATTTTCAACAGCCCCAGCGCGTCCAGATCATCTTTATCCCATTCAATGATGCTGCGGCCCTGCATCGCGGCGGGGCGGACCACACATAATTTATCCAACCGGTCCTGGACAATCACAAAACCGCCGACATGCTGGGAGAGATGACGCGGAAACCCCTGAATCTGGCGCGCCAGCCTGACCACCATCTGCAGGGTCGGGTCCTGAACATCCAGCCCCACAGCCCGCAGCGATTCAGAATTAAGACCATTATTCCTGCGGCCCCAGACCTGGCCAGACAGGGCCTTTTGAACATCCCGGCTGAGGCCAAAGGCCTTCGCCACCTCAACAAATGCGCTGCGCCCTTTATAGGTGATTACAGATGACGCCAGCCCGGCCCGGTGCCGCCCATACCGATGATAAATATACTGGATCACCTCCTCTCGCCGGTTATGTTCAAAATCCACATCTATATCCGGTGGCTCATTACGGGCCTCGCTGACAAACCGCTCAAATAACGGCTCTGACCTGGCCGGATCAACAGAAGTGATGAACAGGCAGTAACAGATGGCGGAATTGGCGGCTGAACCGCGCCCCTGACAGAGGATATTGCGGCTGCGGGCAAAGCGGACAATATCAAACACAGTCAGAAAGAATGGCGCATAATCCAGTTTACGGACCAGAGCCAGTTCCTTATCCAGATAGGCTTTGACCTTGTCCGGCACACCATCAGGATATCGCTTCTTGCTGCCTTCATGAGTCTGCCAGGTCAGCTCATCCATTGCGCTGCGGCCAGAGCGGCCTTCATGTGCCGGATAGTCATAGCGCAGATCATCAAGGCTGAACCGGCAGGACGCCGCGATAGCATCTGCTGTTTCCAGCGCGTCTTCATAACCCTGCCAGCGGCGCGCCATCTCATCAGGGGCCAGCAGATGACGCTCTGCATTACGGGATAACAGCCAGCCTGCCTCAGGCAAGCTGGTTTTCTGGCGGATACAGCTGAGCACATCTGCCAGCGGGCGCCGGTCCGGGCGGTGATACAGCACATGGCCAAGAGCCACAAAGCCCAGATCATCTGCTGCCGCCTCATGGCTGAGACGGTAAAGACGTTCTTCATCACAGCCATCACGCATCAGATAGCCGCCAACATACACATCACCCGGGGCAAACAGGGCTATTGTGCGGGCCTGTTCACGGTAATCTGTATCCGCCTGCACAGGCGGCAATGTGATCACAATCACATCAGAAGACAGCCGCCCCAGATCGCTGGTGTGCATATCCGGCAATGCGCGCCTGTCATGCCCGGACCGCATCATCGCCGCGCTCAGCCACTGACACAGGCTGTGATAACCATCCAGACTGCGGGCATAACACAGAATATCGCCGCCATCGTGAAGGGTAACACTGACCCCGCAGATCAGCTGGTTGACAGACGGGCAGCGATCCAAATCCTTTATCGCCATATGCGCCCGCACCAGACCGCCACAGCTGAATCTGTCTGAAATGCCGACCGCCTGCCAGCCCAGCTGATCAGCGGTTAAGATCAGCTCTTCAGGGTGAGACGCGCCGGACAGAAAGCTGAAATTGGTCTGACAGCCCAATACAGCTTTTGGCCTGTATGCCGCCCCGCCAGCCATCAGCTGAAGATCCCATGCACAAACCAGCTGACCTGATCACCGCGATCAACAAGGCCTTCACGGCAGAGCCACAGACGCTGGCCGTCCTC
>CALKIF010000124.1:0-1304 GCA_937988715.1 uncultured Alphaproteobacteria bacterium
ACTTGAAGTAATTCGGGTTCTTCTTAAACAGGGCACGCACGCCTGGCTCAAAAGACTCAACCATATAGGCCCCGGTCCCTGACATGGACTGCCAGTCCATCTTGCCGTCTTTCTCAGGGAAGATGACCAGGTGATAATCAGACACAATAAACGGGAAGTCAGCATTGCCTTCAGCCAGCGTGAAGACCACCACATTATCGCCGTCCTTGCCCACATCTGTCACCCCGGACAGCACGCCTTTGGCAGCTGATTTTGACTCTTCACTACGGTGATAATTGATTGTGGTGACCACATCATCTGCGGTCAGGGATTTGCCGTTATGGAAGGTGACGCCCTTGCGTAAGCTAAAGCGCCAGACCTTGGCATCCGCAGAGGCTTCAAAGCTTTCGGCCAGTTCCGGCACAGGATTGCCGGCTGCATCCACTTCCACCAGATGATTGCCCATGGAATAACAGACATTCTGCTGCCAGCCATTTTCATAAGTGGCGGGATCAAACGAATCAGTGGTAGAGCCATGGCCCAGCGCCTGACGCAGATGTCCGCCTGCTTTCGGTGTTGCGGCAAGAGCAGAGCTTGCTATGCTCATCGCCGCCGATACCGCCACACCAGAGGCAACAGCCCCCATCATGAACTGTCGTCGGTCGATGCGGCCGCGGCTTAAATCGCGGCTCAGTCGATAAAGATAATCATTAGTCATCGGTTCCTCCCCGAAGGTTTGATTGAAATCTTGCTTTTGGTCTGATGCTTATCTTTTTTCTTTTTGAGCGCATCAGTTGATCTAACAGTAAAACAGAAATCCTCTGTTGCTTCAAGGGCCAAGCCTCTGTCTTTCCGGTGCGCAGGATTTACGCCCCCCCTTATCACCTCATATCGGCCTGCCTCTTTACAGACCCGGTCTTGTCCGGTTAGCCTTAAAAAATTGAACCGCTGGGGGGCGGTGCGCGCGGCCCTGCTGTTCTGAACGATTATCGTGTTGACTACACATAAAAAAGAACTTTAGGGGGCTGTTATTCATCCTGTTATCCGCATTATCCTGCAACGTTTGGGCTTGGGCTTGCTGACGTTATTTGTGGTGTCTGTGATTATTTTCAGCGCCATTGAATTGCTGCCTGGTGATTTTGCGCAGGCTGTATTGGGCCAGGCGGCATTGCCGGAAACGGTGGCGGCGTTCCGGAACGAGCTGGGCCTGAATGATCCGCCCATACAGCGCTATTTCCAATGGATCGGCGGCATTCTGCAGGGGGATTTCGGGGTGTCGTTTTCGGGGCGTGGCGGTAGCCAGGGTGTGGACCGGTCACGCGAGG
>CALKIF010000125.1:0-4349 GCA_937988715.1 uncultured Alphaproteobacteria bacterium
ATATTCATCAGCTTATCCAGCCCGAACAGGCCGATGCGGAACGACATATAATCATCAGGCTCGCCCACTTCCAGCGGCACGCCAGCGGCGATCTGAATCCCCTGTTCGGCAAATTTTTTGCCTGATTTCAGGTCTGGATCATTGGTGAAATTCACGATCACAGACGGCGCTTTGAACCCGTCTGCCGCAACCGAGACAAAGCCATAGGATTCGGTCAGCGCGCGCATATGTGCACCCAGATCAATCTGGGCCTGTTTGACTTTGGCAAAACCGATATCACGGGTTTCATGAAGCGCGTCACGGAACTGGCGCAGACCGTCTGTCGGCATGGTGGCGTGATAGGCATGACCGCCCTGTTCATAAGCCTGCATGATGGTCAGCCATTTTTTCAGATCTGCGGCATAAGATGTGCTTGTGGTCTGGGCAATCCGTTCCAGCCCGCCTGCGCCCAGCATCACAACCCCGGCGCAAGGAGAGGCGGTCCAGCCTTTCTGCGGGGCGGTCAGAAGAACATCAACACCCAGCGCGGCCATATCCACATAAAGCGCGCCAGAGGCCACACAATCCAGAACAAAAATCGCCCCGGCTTTATGCGCCGCATCAGCAATGCCGGCGATATAGTCATCCGGCAAGATCATCCCGGCTGAGGTTTCCACATGCGGGGCACAGACCACATCAGGGCCATAATCAGCGATTTGCTGCTGCAGTTCAGCCAGAGGAGCAGGGGCAAAAGGCTGGCGGGTATTGGTGCCGTCTGCAGCTGGTTGCTGGCGGGCATATAAAACTTTGGTATCAGAGGCAATGCGGGCCTTTTCAAAAATTTCAGACCAGCGGAACGAAAACCAGCCATTGCGGATAACAAGGCATTTGGCATCCGTGCCAAACTGGCGCGCAATCGCTTCCATGCCGAAGGTGCCGCCACCGGGAATCAGAATGGCCGCTTCCGCATTATAGGCTGATTTCAGTCCGGCAGACAGATCACGCATCACCCCCTGAAATCCCTTTGACATGGAATTTAGCGACCGGTCATTAAACACAACCGAATATTCGAGCAAGCCGCCCTTATCCACCTGATCAAATAAAGCCATTTTTGTCTCCTTAACACAAAGCTGGCAAAATAATGCTGCCAGTTTATGGAATAACGCAACCGTCCATAATGCAACAGCACCAATTTACTGATATTAACATGGACGGACCGGCAGACAGTTTCAACCATGCGCAGAGATTAAGGAAGCGAGCTGATGGCCAATACCCCAAACCGTCCTGCCCCCGGAACCCCTGAATTTCAGCGGTTATGGCCGACTTTGTTTATGGCGGTCACCCTGCCCGGACATGAACAGGCCAACGCCATGCTGAGCGGTCTGGTGCTGGAAAAAAATGCTGAACAGGAACAGATGACCACAGATTATCTGAATCAGAATCTGATGGAAGAAGATAATCCGGCCGTATTATGGCTACGCCAGTGTTTCGACAGAGCGGTGACAGATTATGCGCGTGAAGCCGGCATCACCTATGAGATGGACTGGGCCATTCAGGCCTGGCCGAATGTGAATTTCAGAGGCGATTATCATAATCTGCATAATCACCCGCATGCCTGGCTGTCCGGGACATATTATCTGAATGTGCCTGATCAGGGCGCAGCAGAAACTTTCCGGTCTGATCTGAACCCGGGGGCGATCAGTTTTTTTGATCCCCGGCCGCAGGCAAATATGGGGGCGGTGCGTGGTGATGGCCAGTTTGATCCTGAATTCAGACGCCTGCCAGAAGCTGGCGAGCTGTTCTTATGGCCGGCTTTCCTGCATCATCTGGTGCATCCGAATCTGGTTGATGTGCCGCGCCTGTCCATCTCGTTCAATGTGGTGTTGCGCGACAAAGCCCGCTATCTGTAGCCCGGCCGGCGGTCAGTCGTCACTGCGGCAGGTGTAGGTGCGCTGGCATTGCAGAGAGGGCGACAAGCTGACCACCGTATCATCTAAACCCCGGCCCTGACGCATGTAAACACACATTCGTGACCCTGTTTCTGAGTCAATATATTGCCGGCGCAAACGGCAGATATTGGAAAACTGGGTCGGCGGTGTGGCTTTCCGGCGGCATTTTGCAGGCTCCCGCCCCAGAATGGTCTGTGGCCATTTCAGCCGCAGATTATCCCAGATGGAACAATGCGCTTTTTCTTCAGCCCCTTCATAAATCCGCCCTTCGCTGAAAGCCGGTCCGGACAACAGACAAACAGCCACAAAACAGGCGGCAAACATACAGACCATTTCTGGTCTGAGGCGCTTTACTGACAAAAGATAAACAGACATTCTCAACCCAACACATCCTTGTCCTGAACGCGCTGGCAGGCAGGCTTCAGGACAATATTGCGGACAGTTTAACGTCACTCACGCTTATGTGTATAGGGGCGGGAGCAGAAAAACCGGCACAGCAGACAGCTGTTAAACAAATAGACAGGCTTGCCGTTTATCTGGGGCAGAGGCAGGACAGAGACAACCGGGCTCAGCCGCCTCAACAGAAGGGTTTAAACACAGACTTCACGTGACGAATGGCAACCCCGATATCAAGGATGATGAGACATGTTCTGCAGATTTAGTCAGATAGCCGGCCTCCTCACAGCGCTTTGCGTGCTGTCCGCCTGCCAATTTTTTGTCGACGGGCGTGATGAATCATTATTGGTGGTCACGGCTGAAGAATGGGCCGAAATGCACAAATTCAAAGAAGAGCAGCGTCAGGCCAAGATTGAAGCTAACCGGCCCCAGGCCCTGCCCGGGTCTGAGACCATCAGCTTTGCCAATCTGTCAGATGCCTATCTGGCGGGCTGCCGCACCTTAGGCATTGTTGAGGTGCATCATTATGGCAGCTATGAAGAGGCTTTGATTCTGATGCGCAATCAGGCGCACCAGCTGTCAGCCAGTGTGATTGTGCCGCTGGATATCTATCAGGATAAAACCGTGCGGGCAGATGATGCCGGCCGGCTGAATTTTGTCAAAGGACGGATGTTGCGCTGCCCTGACAAATCAGAAGAAGAAAGGGCCTGAACAGATGAGCCGGGTAATTGACCTTGCGGCCTACAGAGCACAGCAAAAAACAGGTTCAGCTGAAGACCGGCGCGGCCGCAAGCGGGCCCCAAGCAAGCTGCTGGATGCACAGAATATTGAACGGCTGACCCTGCAGATAGATCATGTGCTGGAAGAAAAAGCCCGCCGCGAATGCAGACCAGATGCAGTCGCCATGGCGGCCGGACGTTATGCGGCGATGCAGCTATTCAGAACACATGGGCGGGCCCAGGCACAGGCCTTTTTTGAGGACTGTCTGCAGACCGCCGAGATTTGTGACGATATTCTGGCTCAGCTGGATGATGATTTTGTCTGATCAGGCTTACGCCTGACGGTACCGGAAATATCCGCTCCTGAATCAACAGACAAGCCATGGGTGATCAGCTCACCGGCCACAACCGCCTTTTCAGTAATTGTCAGGCTGTCTGATTCCAGCACGCCGTTAAACTGTCCGCCAACCGTGATTGTGCTGGCCCTGATCAGCCCGTCAAAAACAGCGCCATGTGAAATCTCAACCATGCCTGCGGTCATTTCGCCTTCAAACTGGCCGGCGATCACCACAGTCTGGCCAGGGGCATGAAACACCCCGGTCAGCTTCAGATCATCTGCAATAAAGGTTGAATCACTCATCGCCGGTTCAGTCGTCTTTTGCTGGGGGGGCGGTTTGTTCAGGACCCAGCATATCAGTTAAAAAGCTGTCTTCAACAGCCGCCGCCTGATCAGAAGAGCTGGTCTCTTCTTCTGTCCAGTTATGAAGAATATGACAATTCAGTGCCGCGCCACGGTCCATCTGCAGGGCGTTATATTCAATTTCACCAAAAATACGGGCGGTGCGCATCATCCACACGCTGGCCGCCTTCATCCGGCCTTTATAGGCCCCGGCAAAAACGCCCAGCTTGATATCCAGATTGCCGTTCAGCTGGCCGCCTTCGTGAAGATGCAGACGCTCAGCAATCACATCAGCATTCACAACTCCGTGAATATCCACAGCAGAGGCCCTGACCAGCTTGCCGGTGAAGGTCGCGCCTGCGCCAATAACTGATTTGGGTGAGCCGGTATCTGACATCTGTTCTGCTGATTATCTGTCCGCTTTGGGAAGGGCAACAACATCATGGGGAAGTTCCGCTGCGGTCTGCACAAACTTGCCGTCGATTTGTGCGCCTTCATCTACCTGAATGGTCTGGTAAGATAAGGTGCCTTTGACAATGGCCCGGGATTTGATCTGCAGGCGTTCCACCAGAATATCTCCGTCCACACGGCCGTCAATTACCGCCGCCTTTGCGGTGATTTTGCCGG
>CALKIF010000126.1:0-1951 GCA_937988715.1 uncultured Alphaproteobacteria bacterium
GGGTTCTGCTGGTCATGTTTCTGGTCCAGCGGGCCGCCACCCCAAACCCCTATGCGCTGAAGAAAAAACCAAAAACACCAGCTGCCGTAAAATCTGAGAAAAAACAGAAATAGAGCTGACCGTCACCTCAGGGCAGAATATTGTAAGCTTTTACCCAAATCATATCATAAATGACTAATTTTTGTTCATTACCCATTTTGTTCATAAAAGATTCATATCTGACTTGCACCCTATCTCGGGCTTGATAACCTCAAAGGATAGAGCACAAATATGTGCTCATGAGTGAGGAAAAGTGAAAAGCGTATGTGCAACAGCTCTGGTCTTGGTCTGCTTAACAGCAGGGACCAGCGCATTCGCCCAGCATTCCAATCATAAAACAGAAGCGATCGCCACCGTTCAGAACAGCTACGGTGTGACCAGCACCTATAGTGTGGGGTTGTCGTTTCATTCAAGTGAGGAATGCGAGAAGACCTTATCCCGGATGCATGTGATGTTTCAGAATCTGTATCTTCAGGGTCTCAATGCCGTGTCAGGGATCACACTGGATTGTGTGAAACCGAAGATTATTAATTAAAAACAAATCAGTACATCGAACAAGCCGGCGATGACGCTGACCGGCTGCGCCTTGTCTCAGACTGAAATACAAGAGTTAAGACATCAAAAAAGGGGCACAAATTTCTGTGCCCCCATTTTTTTGCCTTTTGTCTTTGTGTTTAGAAGTTCAAAGAGATATCGCGATGGGATGACCGGCATCTGGCGATTTGCGGGACCAGATAGTCAGGCAGGCGATCCTGGGCACGCAGGCCAATGGTCATCCGCACCTCTTCTTCAAACTGCATCAATACCGGCAGAACCGCTGGCATAGCTGCCTGTCGCCAGGCCAGCTCTTCATCCAGCTGAACAAGGGCTTTGTCAAACAGGGCCATGCCTTTGTCTGCCTGGCCTTTCTTCAGCGCCCGACGGGCCTTGTTGACAAGTGATTTCACATCACCCGCACCGGCGATATCCTGGAACAGGGGCCCTGATTCAGCTTTTAACAGCTCAGCAGCCTCTTTCGGGCCCATTGAGGCGGCCTTTGCATGCAGGGCTGTCAATGCAGGCTTGATCCGCTCAAAATCAGCACCAGACCGGATGATGGTCATGGCGTCGACCACGCCGTTATAGCCGTCATCCATGGCCCGTCTGTATTTACGCTGGGCTGTGGTCAGGGCTTTCAGCTTCTCCTGATAGGCTGCTGCCACACCGTCCCATTCTGCCGGAATGCTGCCCAGCAAATCTTCTTTTTCTTGTGTCAGCAGGCTGATCCGTCCGTCAATTTTCTGATGATCCAGCGGATCATCTGTTGTCTGACGTTGCGACTTCAGCCGCTTCAGCTTGCCGTCAATCTTGCGGATATCTCGCTCAATCTCACGCACAGAGGTATGCAAGGCTGCATAATCAACTGTGGCCGCGTCTAGGTCGGTTTGCGCAACCTCAACATCTGAAAGTCTGTCATAAACAGACCCCGCTGCATCAAACGCCCCTGTCAGATTCCCGTTCAGCTTTTTCGGCAGGCTGGATAAATCTGCAGACTGAAGCGATGCCAGCGCCGCTGTAATCTCGGTCTGCTGTTCGGCAAACGCCGCGGCCAGATGTTCTTCCACACAATAGGTCAGACGCGGGTTCATTGGCGGCGGGGCATTATAAGATGACAGGTAAAACCGGTTTGGCAGATAATTCACCAGTGGCGGAAACGCCCCGACAATGCCAAGCGCAACCAGCTGAAGCATGATGAACGGCACCACACCCTGGTAAATCGAAACGGTTTTAATGGCTTTTGAGGCAACACCACGCAGATAGAACAGCGCAAACCCAAATGGGGGGGTAAGGAAGCTGGTCTGAATATTCACACCAATCATCACCCCTAACCATACAGCGGTGATATTGGCACTTGGGTCTGCCAACAGGATAG
>CALKIF010000127.1:0-82758 GCA_937988715.1 uncultured Alphaproteobacteria bacterium
AAGCCCCGCTTCAGGTGGCGCTGTCCATCACCGCGCAATTATCCAACTGGCTGGATGAGGGGCGAGCGATAAGATAAATAAAGGGCCCCTGAACCCGGCAGGTGCAGAGGCCTTATGTCATTATGCGTTGTGAAGCCGGGGCTCGTCTGTCTTTAGCAGAACAGCCGCCGCATGAACCTGTCCTGTTTCGACTAAGCTGACAAACCGAAATACAGGTTTGACCCATAGCCATTAAACACAGATCTATGACCTGCTCACCACATAGGCCTCATCAAACCAGTATTCCTCAAGATTTGCCCCCGGTCCGATCCTGTCAATCACAGCAAATCGTCCAGGAGCAGAAAGGGGCGTAAGAACACCATGCCAGATATTGGCATGATAGTTCACACCCATATACGGTTCTGTTAAAAAGGCCACAGGCTGGCCCGGGCGGCCCTGATCATCAGGTGCGACAATGACCAGAAACACAGCTTCGGTCATCGGCAGAAAGGCCTGTGATCCCAAGGGGTGACGTTCCATCATCTCCAGCCGATAGGGCAGCTGGCGCGCCGCCGCATCAAATAAACTGATGCCCGCGCGGCCATCATGATGAACAAGAGTGGCCCGGTCATGATAGCGGCCACACAGACCCTGATTAATCAGCTTGTCCGGCGCGCCAGAGAAGTCGAGAACATCACCAAAAGGCGCAAAGCCGGCCGCCGTCAGAGGCTGTGTCTTGATCTCTCGTCTCACAGATCAGAGATCCAGCCGGGCATGCCGGTTCACATCTTTGTATAAAAGATACCGGAACGGTTCTGGCCCGCCGGCGTAACAGGCCTGAGGGCAAAAAGCGCGCAGCCACATATAATCACCAGCTTCCACTTCAACCCAGTCCTGATTGAGATGATAAACCGCCTTGCCCTGCAGCACATAAAGGCCATGTTCCATCACATGTGTTTCCGCAAAAGGGATCACGCCGCCAGGCTGGAAGGTGACAATATTCACATGCATATCATGACGCATATCGGCAGGGTCAACAAAACGGGTGGTGGCCCAAACCCCGTTTGTGTCCGGCATCGGGATCGCGGGCGTGTCTTGATCTGAGGTCACAAACGGTTCCGGCCTGTCAATACCGTCAACCGGCTGATAGCGTTTGCGGATCCAATGAAAGCTGCAGGGCTGATCAGAGCTGTTCTTGGCTGTCCAGGCTGTCTTGGCCGGAATATAAGCATAACCGCCTGTATCCAGCTGATGAGGCTGGCCGTCAATGGTGATCTGCAGCTGGCCAGAGACAACAAACAAGACAGACTGCGCGCTGTGATCTGTGTCAGGCCGGGTTGACCCGCCGCCCGCGCCAACCTCCATTATATAATGCGAGAAGGTTTCAGCAAATCCGGTCAACGGCCGGGCCAGAACCCACAGACGGGTATCGTCCCAGAACGGCAGATAGCTGGTGGTGATATCACGCATCGTACCTTTCGGGATGACGGCATAACCCGTTGTAAATACAGCACGGTCAGACAGCAGATGAGACTGAGGCGGCAGGCCGCCTTTCGGGGTAAAGTAAGGGGGTGAAGTCATCTCAGCATTATGTCCGGTCAAGCTGGTTGTCTGTTGGGGGGTGGTTGTCAAACACATCATCCACCCGTAATCGTGCTATTTTTTCAACCTGTTGGCAAGCCTCGGCAAATTCCTGGTCAGGGCTGTTGGTCAATCTGCGTTCAAAAATATGTTTGATTTCAGAAGCAGACAGCCCCTTCACAGCCACAATAAAGGGGAAGGAAAATTTTGCCTTATAGGCCTCATTCAGCCGGGTGAAATAGGCCTGATCTTCATCTGATAAGACGTCCAGACCAGCAGAGGCCTGCTCAGAGGTTGAGGCGGCGGTCAGCTTTTTTGCTGCGGCCAGCTTGCCCGCCAGATCAGGATGCGCGTTCAGAACCGCGAGACGATGTTCATCTGAAGCCAGGCGGAACTGAACACAAAGGGCTGTATGCAGGCCTGTGGGCGTATCCAGGGCGGGGCTGCGTTCGCCATCATAAGCCTGTTCAGCAACCCAAGGGGAATGTTCAAACACAGAACCAAACACAGAAATAAAGGCCTGACGGTCAAGCCGGGACGGCCGGAAGGTGGGCTGATACGGTACCGCCGCCTGCCAGCATTCAGCAATATCAAGGCGGGTGGCAAACCAGATATCGGGTTTCTGGGCCACATAATCCAGAAACGCCTTTAATGCCTGTATCCGGCCAGGCCGCCCGGCCAGACGGCAGTGCAGACCTATCGACATCATCCGCGCTTTGCCGGCACAAGCGTCTTCATACAAGCCGTCAAAGGTGTCTTTCAGATAGTCAAAAAACTGCGGCCCTGAATTAAACCCCTGCGGTGTGGCAAAGCGCATGTCATTTGCGTCCAGCGTGTAGGGCACGATCAGCTGCGGGCCAGAGGGCGTGTCCTGATAATAAGGCAGATCATCTGCATAGCTGTCTGCCTGATAGGTGCAGATGCCCTGTTCAGCCACCAGATCAACAGTGGCCTCAGAACACCGCCCTGTATACCAGCCTTTCGGTGCCTCGCCGACCACCGCTTCATGCAGCCTGATGGCCGCAAGGATATCAGCCCGTTCTTCATCAGGGGTGAAGTCTTTATAATCAATCCATTTCAGACCGTGAGAGGCGATTTCCCAGCCCGCCTGTTTCATCGCGGCAACCTGTTCCGGGGCCCGGGCCAGCGCCGTGGCCACACCGAATACCGTTATGGGTATGCCGCGGGCGGTGAACAGAGCATACAGCCGCCAGAAGCCGGTGCGCGCGCCATATTCATAAATGGATTCCATATTCCAATGCCGCTGGCCAGGCCAGGCCGCCGCGCCGACGATCTCAGATAAAAACGCTTCTGATTCAGAATCACCATGAAGCAAACAACGCTCGCCGCCTTCTTCGTAATTCACCACAATCTGAACCGCCAGCTTGGCCTTATTCGGCCAGGGCGGCGCCGGAACAGCGCGGCCATAGCCTGTCATATTGCGCGGATAATAGCTCATTCTCTTCTATTCGATCCCCGTTAAACCGGACCAATCTATGGCATCAGATATCATTGAGACAGACCGCGGCCTGTCAATCAAGAAAAAGATAGAAACCAATTCTGAAAAGCAGTTTAATGAGAAGCAGAAGAGAACAGCAACCAAGGATATAAAAGAGTGGCAACAGGTTTTCTGACAACTCATGTTCTGGACACAGCAAGAGGGGTGCCGGCTGCTGGTCTTGTGATCAGCCTGTTCGGTGTTCATGACGACAGCCATCAGCTGATCACCAGCATGACCACGAACGCAGATGGCCGCACAGACAGCCCTATCCTGCCTGCAGGCGCGTTTCAGGCCGGAGGTTACCGGCTGGTGTTTCACGCCGGGGCGTATCTGGAAGCACATTTTCCGGATCTGCCAGAACCGAAATTCCTGTCAGACATCCCGATTGATTTTGCCATCGCTGATGCCGCCTCGCATTATCATGTGCCGTTATTGCTGTCGCCCTTTGGCTATTCGACCTATCGCGGCAGCTAGCAGAAAAAAGGCCGGTCATGGATGCGGAATTGATTTATCTTGTTGGTCTTGACTGGGCAGAATTCGCCTTGCGGTGGCTGCATGTCATCACGGCGATCGCCTGGATTGGGTCTTCGTTTTATTTTATTGCCCTGGATCTGGGCCTGCGCAAAGACAAGCCCCTGCCAGAAGGTGTGCATGGCGAAGAATGGCAGGTGCATGGCGGCGGGTTTTATCATATCCAGAAATATCTGGTCGCGCCGGCCGCATTGCCGGAACATCTGACCTGGTTCAAATGGGAATCCTATGCCACATGGCTGTCCGGTTTTGCGCTGATGGCGGTTGTGTATTATCTGGGGGCGGATCTGTATCTGGTTGATCTGGATAAGGCAGAGCTGCCGATATGGGCCGCGATTGGCATCTCGTTAGGGGTGCTGGCGGTTGGCTGGCTGGGGTATGATCTGTTATGCAAATCCCCGCTTGGCCAGCGATCAACCCTGCTGATGCTGGCGTTGTATCTTCTGCTGGTGGTGATGGCCTATCTGTTGGATCAGATCTTCACCGGACGGGCCGCCTTTTTGCATCTGGGCGCGGTCACCGCGACCATTATGTCTTTTAATGTTCTGGTGATCATCATCCCGAACCAACGCATTGTTGTGGCTGATCTGAAGGCAGGGCGTGTGCCGGATGCACGCTATGGCCAGATCGCCAAACAGAGGTCAACACATAATAACTACCTGACCCTGCCGGTGATTTTCTTCATGTTGTCCAATCATTATCCGCTGGCGCATTCCTCAGCCTATAGCTGGGTGATTGCCGCGCTGGTGTTTTTGCTGGGTGTGTCTATCCGGCATTATTTCAACAGCCGCCATGCCCGTCAGGGCAATCCGGTCTGGACCTGGGCGGTGACCGCCGCGTTATTTGTTGTGATCATGGTCTTATCCCTTCTGCCTGCCGTTCAGGGATCAGGCGAACCAGACCAGCAGGCCAGCCGCACAAAGCCGCCAAGCCAGCTGGAGATGACCCTGGCCAGCGCAGCCGAATTTGAAGAGGTCAAGGATATTGTGCTGGGCAGATGCAGTATGTGCCATGCCAGCGAGCCGTTTTATGAGCGCGTGTTATGGCCGCCAAAAGGGGTCATTTTAGAAACAGATCAGCAGATCGTCAGTCAGGCAAAAGCGATCATCATGCAGTCTGCTTTATCGCACGCCATGCCGCCCGCAAATGTCAGCTATATGGAACCAGAAGAACGAAATCAGTTGCTGGCCTGGTATCAAGAAGGGCTGAAATCAGCCAAGTAATTTGGTCAGATTTTTTTAAGACAGCATCTCATCAGCAAAGGGCGGGTTACAGCCCTGGCGGCTGCAATTAATCGCCGCGGCCTGTGCGGCGCGCCTGACCATCGCCAGCTTATCACCCAGTGACAGACCGGCCAGCTGGCCGATAGCCCCGTTCTGGACCAGCCAGACCAGCATCGTTGCCATAAAGGTATCGCCCGCCCCGACCGTGTCTTTCAGCTCGTCCATAGGCGCAACAGGTTCATCATGCCACTGGCCGTCATGAAACAGGCTTGCGCCGTTCTCTCCTCTGGTCAGCACCAGAACAGACGCGCCGCTGTCTTTGACAAGCTGGGCCAGCGCGTCCTGTTCAGACTGGTCCGGATAAATCCAGGTCAGATCCTCATCACTGAGCTTGATGATATCTGCCAGCTGCATCATCCGCGCCAGCCGCGCCCGATAGCTATCCGGGTCAGCGATCAGGCCGGCCCGCACATTCGGGTCCAGACTGACAGCAATACCGGCCTGTTTGCAGCGTGCAGAAAGCGCCTCCCACACATCAGCATCCGCCCCGCCCGCCAACGCCAATGAGCCGATATGAAACAGCCGGGCGTCTGTTGTGAGGGCGGCTGTCAGCCTGTCTTCTGAAATCTGTCGTTCAGCCGTGCCATCCCGGTAAAAGCTGTAGGACGGCACACCGTTTGTCAGCGTCACCATGGCCAGAGAGCTGGGCGCCGGATGCCGCCCGCCCGCCAGAACAACACCAGCCTGATCCAGCCGGGCCGCCAGAAGATCACCGCTTTTATCTGTTGATATCGGGGTCAGATAGCCGGTCTGCAGCCCCTGACGGCCAGCGGCAATCGCCAGATTAAACGGCGAGCCGCCGGGAATCGCCTGATATAAGGGCAACCCGTCTTGCTGATCCAGCTGCACCAGATCAATCAGATTTTCACCACCAACAAAAAGCATACCCTGTCCCCCCGTTTCTGGCGTAGAGCATTCCTCTAATTTAGAGCTGTTGTCAATCCTGCGGCCGGCTGAACAGAAGATTTGATGAGGTCATCTTTGGGTTGATTTTAGCTCTGACCGCGTTAGGCTCAGACAAGTCTTAACCTCTTTTCTTGACGCCTTCTGCCATGACACAGCTACAGCTTACCGACATCAAAAAATCCTTTCATAAACAGACCGTCATTCATGGTGTGAATCTGGCGATAAACAGTGGTGAGTTTATTGTGTTTGTCGGCCCGTCCGGATGCGGCAAATCAACCTTATTGCGGATGATCGCCGGGCTGGAAGATATCAGTGAAGGCACATTGCAAATCGGCAGTGATATCGTCAATGATGTGGTCCCGGCGGAACGGGGTGTGGCCATGGTGTTTCAGTCTTATGCGCTGTATCCGCATATGACCGTGTTTGAAAATATGGCGTTCGGGCTGAAACAGGCCCGTACCCCCAAAGCAGAAATTGACAGGCTGGTCAGGGCCGCAGCAGACACCCTGCAAATCGCAGATTATCTGGACCGGCTGCCCAAACATCTGTCCGGCGGCCAGCGCCAGCGTGTGGCAATTGGCCGGGCCATTGTCAGAGACCCGAAAGTGTTTTTGTTTGATGAGCCGTTATCGAATCTGGATGCGGCGTTACGTGTGCAAACCCGAATTGAGATTGCCAATCTGCATAAGCGGCTGGCCGCAACCATGATTTATGTTACCCATGATCAGATCGAAGCCATGACCCTGGCAGACAGAATCGTGGTGCTGAACAAGGGCCAGATTGAACAGGTCGGCTCTCCTCTGGAGCTGTATAACACGCCTGCAAACCAGTTTGTTGCCGAATTTATCGGCAGCCCGAAAATGAATATTCTTCAGGTTCAGCTGAGCGGCAACCAGCTTTGTCTGGATTCAGGAGAGGTTCTGTTTGATAACTGGTCAGGCCCGGCAAACATTGGTGCGGTGGGGATCAGACCTGAACATCTGGTTCCGGTCACAAAGGCAAAGGCCCAGTTTTCAGGGCCGGTCAGGCATATTGAACATTTAGGGGAATATTGTCTGGCTTATGTCCAGCTGGCCGCAGATCAGGATTTAACCGTCAAGCTCAGCGAGGAACAGGCAGAACAACAGCAGGATATCCTGCATCTGGCCCCGCTTGCCGACAAGCTGTATATGTTTGACACATCAGGCCTGGCCCTGACAGCCTCATAGCCCATGTGCGCCCACACCCCTCATCTTGGCGTCTGTTATTATCCTGAACATTGGCCGGAAGACCAATGGCAAAGCGATGCTGAACGGATGGTCAGTGCCGGGATCAGACAAGTCAGGATAGCTGAATTCAGCTGGGCAAGAGTTGAGCCTGAACGCGGGCGATTTGACTGGGACTGGCTGGATAAGGCGGTGGAGATACTGGCACAGGCCGGGCTGTCTGTAACCATGTGCACCCCCACCGCAACGCCGCCAAAATGGCTGGTTGATGAGATACCGGACATGCTGGCTTTTGATCAGAACGGCCAGCCGCGCCGGTTCGGCTCAAGACGGCATTACAGCTTTTCACATCAGGGCTATCGTGCAGAAAGTCAGCGGATAACAACAGCCTTTGCCAAGCGCTATGGCCAGCATCCGGCCGTCACCGCCTGGCAGACAGATAATGAATATGGCTGTCATGATACAGCCCTGAGCTGGTGTGTATCAGCCCGTGACGCGTTCCGGCTGTGGCTGGCTGAGAAATATAAAACCATTGACGCCCTGAATAAGGCCTGGGGCACAATATTCTGGTCAATGACCTATTCCTCATTTGATCAGGTTGAGCTGCCGAACCTGACCGTGACCGAAGCAAACCCGTCTCATCACCTGGATTTTTACCGCTTTTCAACAGAGATGGTCAGACAGTTCAATGCAGAACAGGTTGAGATTCTGAGGCAGTTCAGCCCGGGACGGGCGATTGCGCATAATTATATGGGTATGTTTGACCAGTTTGATCACCGCCCGGTGGCAGCGGAGCTGGATATCGCCTCCTGGGACAGCTATCCGCTGGGCATGCTGCAGAATATGAAGGCTGCTGCCCCGTTGGATGCGCAGATGCAGTCTGACTGCCTGCGCACAGGTGATCCTGATTTTCAGGCGTTTCATCATGATCTGTATCGCGGCATGGGCCGGTTATGGGTGATGGAACAACAGCCAGGGCCGGTCAACTGGGCCAGCACAAATGCTGTACCTGCCCCCGGTGCGGTCCGCTTATGGAGCTTTGAAGCAGCGGCCCATGGGGCAGAGGTGATCAGCTATTTCCGCTGGCGGCAACTGCCTTTTGCGCAAGAACAAATGCATGCCGGTTTGTGCCTACCTGACGGGCGGGATGCCCCGGCGATGGCCGAAATTCAGCAGTTCCGGGCAGAGGTGCAGCAGCTGGACTGGGGCGCAACAGCGCCCGCCCCCATCGCCGTTGTCTATGATTACGAGGCCAGCTGGATGGCGGCTCTTGACGGGCAGTCTTGTGATTTTCATCATCTGCGTCTGGTCCTGGATATGTATCAGGCGGTGCGCCAGAATGGCGGGTCAGTTGATATTGTCGGCCCTGAAGCTGACCTGTCGGGCTATCAGCTGGTCATTCTGCCTGCTGTACTGGCTGTGTCTGGCGCGCTGGCCACACAGCTGGAAAACACCACCGCCCAGATCCTGATCGGCCCGCGAACCGGGGCGAAGACAGCCGATTTCCAGATCCCGGCCAATCTGCCTCCCGGGCCTGTGCAGGGCTTAGCCGGATTTTGTGTTGAACAGGTTGACGCGCTGCCTGCTGACCAGCCTGTGGCGTGCCGGTGGGGCAATGTTGAAGGCCGTGTCAGCATCTGGCATGAAAGAGGAGCTGTCACCGGGACTGCTGAAGGCCAGACTGAAGACGGGTATCCGCTGATGATCCATAATCAAAAGGTCAGCTATCTTACCGGCTGGGTAGATCAAAAGCTGTTCAAGCTTATCTGTGCCGAACAGATGAAAAAAGCAGGCCTTGTGGTGCATGATCTGCCGGCCTATCTGCGGGTGCGTCAGCGCGGGGATATGCTGGTGTTCACAAATTACGGGCCAAGCCCGGCCCGCATTCCGCAGAGCTTTACCGGCGGTCTGCTGCTGGGGGACAGGCTTGTACCACCTGCAGGGGTGGCCGTCCTGTCAGTGTCCGGCTAGGGCCGCCTCCGGGCGCATCAGGACAAAGCCGGTATCCAGCCTTCATGGGCCTCAAGCAGTTCGTCAACCATATGCCAGATTTGATCCAGATTCAGCTCAGCAGAGGTATGCGGGTCCAGCATGGCGGCATGATACACCGCCTCTTTCCGGCCGGTAACAATCGCATCAACGGTGAGCTGCTGGACCGTGATATTGGTCTGGATCAGGCCGGCAAGATGCGCCGGCAAATCGTCAACCTGGCGCGGGGTCAGCCCAGCGCCATTGACATCACACGGCACTTCCACACAGGCATTTTCCGGCAGATTGCCGATAAGGTTCCGGTTCAGCACATTACCATAAATCACATCAGGCGTGCCGGTAACGATAGACGAGATAATCCGGGCCGCATATTCAACTGATTTTTCGCATAATGGTTTTGTGTCAGCCAGCAGATCAGCTTCCTGGGCGTCCCATTCCGCCAGCTGTTTTTCACAACGCCGGATATATTCATTAATCGGGATATCAAATTTCTTGATCAGATCAGGCTGGCTGTTTTTGATAAACCAGGGGGTATATTCAGCAAAATGTTCTGATGATTCAGTGACAAAATATCCTAACCGTTTCAGCACCTCATAGCGGACATGGTTGGTACAACCATCCCAGTTCGGCCCGTAAGAGCGTGGTTCGATCAGCTGATGCAAACGCGGATAGAGATCTTCTGCCTTGCCGTCAGCATGCCGCTTTTCAAAACGAGTGTAGAAGGCGACATGATTAATGCCAGCACAATCATAATCTATATCTTTCAGATCTTCACCCAGATCACGGGCCAGATCAGCCGCTGTGCCTTGTACAGAATGGCACAGGCCAACATAGTTCAAATCGGGCAGAAGATGTGATAACGCCAGACAGTTAATCGCCATCGGGTTGACATATTGCAGCATCCAGGCGTCAGGACAAAGCTCTTGCATATCCCGGCCAATATCCGCCAGCACAGGGGCGGTGCGCAGGCCCCGCATAATCCCGCCAATGCCCAGCGTATCAGCAATGGTTTGTTTCAGGCCATATTTTGCCGGAATATCAAAATCAATAACCGTAGACGGCTTATAGCCGCCGACCTGAATCATCACGATCACGAAATCAGCCCCTTGCAGGGCTTCACGTCTGTTTTCGGTGGCGGTGATTACAGGTGATACAGGCAAGACCTCTGCTACCCGTTCGGCAACCAGCTTTGAGGTGGCCAGACGTTTGGGATCAATGTCCTGAAGCGCAAATTCACATCTTGCAAATGGGTCTTCCAGCAGAATATCGGTCAGGATATTTTTCATGAACACGGTAGAGCCCGCGCCAATCATCGCTATTTTTGTCATTATTTTTTCCCTTGCGCTTACCCTGTCCACCTAACCTTTATTTGCCCCGAGGGTCAGGCCAGCAATGAAATGCCGCTGCATCACAAAAAACATCACCACAGGCGGTACCGCCGCCACAATTGATCCCGCAGATATCAGGTGATAAGCCGCAATCCACTGGCCGTTCAGCGATTTCAGACCAGCTGTGACCGGCATGGCATGCTGGCCCTGGATGAGAACCGTCGCCCAGAAATAATCATTCCAGATAAAGGTGAAAATCAGCACACAAAGCGCGGCAATCGCTGGCCGGGTCAAGGGCAGAACAAGTTTCCAGAAAATTGTGAATTCAGACGCCCCGTCAATGCGGGCCGCTTCGAATAATTCATGCGGCAGCGCGCGGATAAAATTACGCATGAACAGCGTACAAAAGCCGGTTTGAAAGGCCACATGAAACATCACAAGGCCGGTCACCGTATCATAAAGGCCGATCTGGAAGGTCAGGTCACGGACCGGGATCATCAAAATCTGGAACGGAATGAAATTCCCGGCCACAAAGATAAAGAATAAAATCACATTGCCACGGAACTGGTAAGCCGCCAGCGCAAATCCGGTCATACAGCTGAGCGCAACCGCACCGATCATGGTCGGTACAGTGATTTTAAAACTGTTGATGATGAAATCCAGCATCGGGGTGTTGCCAAACACATCGCGCATATTGGCAAAAAACATCCATTGTGTGGGCAGGCCCCATAAATTGCCGGCGGTAATATCACCCGGCCCGCGCATGGCGGTCAGCATCACCCCCAGCAAAGGCACCAGCCAGATAATCAGCGACAGGGGCAGAGCGATCCGGTAAGCAGACCGCGTTACAGAAGAAGTTTTTTCAATCGGGGTGGGAAACATGGCCTACAACCCCCTTTTTTCATCACGGTACATACGGATAATGAAATACAGAATGTAAACCAGCATGATGAGGAATAAGATTGTGGCAATGGCTGAGCCATATCCCATCCGGTAGCCATATTCGCTTAACGCCTGTTCAAACATGAAATAGGCCAGCACATTAGATGAACCCCAGGGCCCGCCCTGTGTCATGATGGCGATCATATCAAAACTGCGCAAAGCACCGATAACCGTCACAACAATCGCAATAAAGGTGGCCGGGCGCAGTTGCGGTAAAATAATATTCCAGAACAATGACCAGCCTTTTGCCCCGTCAAGGCGGCCTGCTTCTATCTGGTCAGCGCTGATATTATTCAGGCCGGTCAGATACAGAATCATGCAGTAAGCGATCTGCGGATATAAGCCGGCAAAAATAATGCCGTATGTGGCGTAATCTTCATCTGCCAGAATGGCCCAGCCGTCCCAGCCCAGAAACGAGAGAACCGGCGCGATCACGCCGTAATTCGGCTCATAAAACCAGGTGAAGATCAACCCGATGACGACTTGTGAGATCACAAAGGGAAAGAAAAACAGTGATTTGATCAGCCGGATACCAAACACCGCCTGATTTAAAAACAGCGCCAGGGCCAGACCAACAGGAACCGCCGCCATGAAACAAATCAGCCAGCGGACATTATTCCATAAAGAGACATAAAATTGTTCATCATCCAGAAGTTCAACATAATTGGCGAGGCCAACATAAGTTGCCGGAGACAGGCCGTCCCATTCATAAAAAGAAATCGAAATTGACTGAAAAATCGGGGCAATGACATAAACAGTGAAAAACAGACCGCCTGGGGCCAGAAACAACCACGGCGTGATTTTGGCCTGATGACGCTTCCACCAGCTGGAGCGGTAAGAGTGTAAATGAAGTTCAGACATGGGTGCTGTCATAATCCATCGTCCCGCCTGACCGCGTCTTTAAGCGAAACAATAAAACATCCGGAGCAGCGGTGCGCCGCTCCGGACAGAAGAGTTGGTTACTTGTAGACGCGCTGGCGAATTTTCTCCAGACGCTGCAGAATTTTTTCCCGGCGCTCAGGCTTCACCATATATTCCTGGAACCCCTTCATGCCTTCAGAAGCCATTTCCGCAGGCGCGTCACGATCATAGAACTGTGCCATTGCATAGGCATTGTTCAGCATTTCGTTACCTGCTTTCAGGAATTTGTCATCCGCCACAGCAGAGGCGCTGTTAATCGGCAGCTGACCCAGAATCTTGTTCACTTCTTCTTGAACATCCGCACGCGCCATAAAGATCAGGAACCGCTTGGCATCTGTCTTGTTCTTGGCTTTTGACGGAATGTGAACGGTGTCTGTTGGGGCTTCTTCAGCCATTGGCAGACCCGGGGTGATCTCAGGGAACTGGAAGAAGCCAAGCTGGTCATCTGTCAGACCGGCTTCACGCAGAGGCGCAACCGCAAAGTTACCCATCACATACATCGCTGCTTCACCCTTTACCATTGGTGTCAGCGCTTCCTGCCAGCTGTAGGCAGCGTGGTTTTCAATGAAATAACCTGGCTTTACAAGACGGTCCCACGCATCAAACACCGCATTTACGCGCGGGTCTGTGTAGGGGATTTTCCCGTTGGTCAGATCCATATGGAATTCATAACCGTTCACGCGCAGATCCAGATAGTCAAACACACCTGCTGTAGTCCACAGATATTTTGAACCGATTGTAATCGGCGTAACCCCGTTTTCCTTCAGCTTTGCACAAGCGGCAACAAATTCATCAAAGGTCTGTGGCACAGCAATGCCCAGCTTTTCGAAAATGTCTTTGCGGTAATATACACCCCACTGATAATAGGTGTAAGGCACACCCCACTGGCGCCCGCCAATGGTCATTGATTTTTGCGCATGGGCCATGCTGGATGACAGCTCACCATCATTCCAGCCGCCGCCCTGTGCCCAGATATCAGACACATCTTCAAACAAACCTGCCTTTACAAACGGACGCATCCGGTTGCCGGCATACCAGTTCGCCACATCAGGCGGGTTGGTGTTCAGGAAGTTCCGAATCGACTGTTTGTACCCTTCATGGTCAAACAGGTTCCATTCCACCTTCACATCCGGGTTTTCTGCCTCGAATTTCTTGATGATCATCTCAAAGGCTTTTTTCGGTGCAGGATCAGAAGTATCGGTGTTAATCACCAATGTTCCTGCAAAAGACGATGCAGACAAGCAGATGCCCGCCATAGTCGCCCAGGCTGTCAGTAATTTTTTCATGTCCATCCTCCCATGGAATTGCGGCTGTGAGGTTGGGACAGATATCACTGCAGGCCAAACTCATTCGCCCAATCGGAATGCCGGATAAATGTAAACACATTCCCTTAAGCTATAAGAGGGCCAAAAATTTTACCTGAATACTTCCGCCAAACTGCATTAATTTTCCGGAATCCTCATCTTTTTTTCTTTTTTCCTTATGAAAAACCGACCATGATACAAAGATGCAGACACAGACAATTTTAGACATAAAACAATTCCCTGAAGGGTTTTTCATGCAGCGGCATGAACCTGAGGTCATGCCGGATAACCATGCCCACAGCCATGTTGAAATTCTGCTGCCTGTGGGGTGCGATCTGACCTATCTGACGCAGATGGGCCCGGTCATTGCCAAAGACGGCTATATCAGTGTGTTGTGGGGACAGATCCCGCACCGGCTGAGCCAGATTGACCGTACAGGAGAAGTGTTTATTGCCAATCTGCCCTTGCCAGAGCTGTTGTCCTGGTCGATGCCGGACAGGTTTTTATCTGCGCTGTTCACAGGTCAGGTCATCAGCAGCACCCGAAGTGAAGATGCTGACAGCCTGCATTTCAGAAGGTGGCATGATGATTATCATTCACGGGATTCAGAACTGGTTCAGATTGCCAGACAGGAATTACAGCTCAGGCTGCGCAGACAGTCTTTTGCAGGCTGGCATCTGGGGCCTGCCGCCGCGCTGAAGCGGGGCGGGGCCAGAATCAGATCCTCTCAGCATGTGCATAAAATGATCCGCTTTCTGGCGGAGAATTATACCAACCCGATATCGGTGGCAGATGTAGCGGCGGCGGCCAGCATCTCGACAGGCTATGCGATGGGCGCGTTTAAAAAATCACTTGGCCAATCCATCAACGGATATCTGAATCAGCTGCGTCTGCATCATGCCAAAGTTGCGCTGATAGACAGGGGCGAAAAAGTGATTACCGTTGCCCTTGATTCCGGTTTTGGATCTCTATCGCGTTTCTATGAGGTGTTTATCGCCGATACCGGAAAAACACCCCAGCAATTCCGCCGTGAACATCAACGGCAATTGCGTGACTGAGCCTGGCTGGTCTGCAGACCGGCAAGGATAAGGCTGTCTTGTTCAGTCAACACGAAGCCGGGTTTTCATGATCGCTTCAGACCATCCAGCCTTTATCAGGCGGCGCTTGTCATCTGCCATAGCCGGTGTGAACTGGCGGTCCTGCTGCCAGCTGGCAGCCATATCGTCCAAGCTGGCATGTGCCCCGTCTGCCAGCCCGGCAAACATCGCCGCCCCAAGAGCGGTGGTTTCCAGAATACGGGGCCGGTCCACAGGCATATCCAGAACATCAGACAGAAACTGCATTAACCAGTCATTTGCGGCCATGCCGCCATCCACACGCAGCCGGACAGGCTGAACACCATCCAAAGCCATGGCATCAAACAAATCTGCTGTCTGATAGGCCACTGATTCAAGCGCGGCACGGGCAAGCTGGGCCGGCCCAGTATCCCGGGTGAGGCCGTAAATCGCACCTCTGGCCTCAGCATTCCACCAGGGCGCGCCCAGACCAGTAAAGGCCGGAACCATATATAAACCGTCATTTCCGGTGAGGCCCGCTGCCATCTGTTCAGAGTCAGAAGCTGAGCTCAGCAGATGAAGCCCGTCACGAAGCCACTGGATAACCGCCCCGGCAATAAATATAGACCCTTCAAGGGCATAAATGCGCTGCCCGTCAAGCTGCCAGGCGACGGTGGACAGCAGCCGGTTTGAGGATCGGACAATTTTATCGCCTGTATTCAGAATCACAAAACAACCTGTTCCGTAAGTTGATTTTATCGCGCCTGGTGTCAGACAGGCCTGCCCTACCGCCGCGCTCTGCTGGTCGCCAACAGCTGATAAAATCGGCAGCTCGCGCCCGAATAAATGTGTGACACGGCCCAGATCGCCTGCACAATCCACGACATCTGGCAGCATCTGCATCGGCACATTGAACAGCGCACACATGCCCTCATCCCAGTCTCCTGAAGAGATGTTGAGCAAGCTGGTTCGGGCCGCGTTGGTGGCATCGCTGATATGGGTGCGGCCTTCTGTCAAGCGCCAGATAAGGAAGGTTTCAACAGTACCAAAGACCAGCTCTCCTGATTCTGCACGTTGTCTGGCACCGTCAACATTATCCAGAATCCAGGCGATTTTGCTGGCTGAAAAATACGGGTCCACAACAAGGCCGGTGCATTGTTCAATTTCCGCCGCCGCCCCTTGGGCCGTCAAACCGGCGCAGATATCCGCGGTGCGCCGGTCCTGCCAGACAATGGCGTTGTAAACAGGCTGGCCGGTTGTACGATCCCAGACAAGTGTTGTTTCGCGCTGATTGGTGATCCCGATACCGGCAATCTTGAGCCCGTCTTTATCTGCCTGTGCGACAACCTGATGACAGACATCAAGTACAGACTGCCAAATCTCTTCCGGGTCATGTTCCACCCAGCCGGGATGCGGAAAAATCTGGCGGAATTCTTTTTGTGCCGTGAACAGGCTGTTGCCGTTCTGATCAAATAAAATCGCGCGGCTGCTTGTTGTGCCTTGATCAATCGCCAGATAAACTTTCGTCATTACCTTCACCCTTGCTCTGGTTCAGCCCGCCTTAGCACGCGTCTTTTTGCTGGATTTTTCTTCGCTAAAAAGAGTAAAGGGGGGCAGAGCCACAACGCAAGCTTAAATGAAATCCAGCTGATCAAAACGCGATATGACACCAGACCAGAACAAACAGACAGGATTTGACATCGTTGTTATCGGCGGCGGAATTAACGGGACAGGGATCGTGCGTGATGCGGCCGGACGCGGCTATAAGGTATGTCTGCTGGAACAAGGTGATCTGGCCCAGGCCACCAGTTCAGCCAGCACCAAGCTGATCCATGGGGGCCTGCGTTATCTGGAACATTATGCCTTCAGGCTGGTCAGGGAATCCTTGCAGGAACGCGCTGTTCTGCAGGGGCTGGCCCCTCATATCATCTGGCCGATGCGCTTTATCCTGCCGCATCATAAGGGCCTGCGGCCAGGCTGGCTGATCCGGCTGGGCTTGTTTATCTATGATCATCTGGGCGGCAGACGTTCTGTCCCTGCCTCAAAACCTGTCCGGCTGAAGACGCATCCGGCGGGTGCTGTTTTGTCTGATAAATTTACCACCGCTTTTGCTTATTCAGATTGCTGGGTGGAAGACAGCCGCCTTGTCGTGCTGAATGCTGTTGATGCGCATCAGCGCGGGGCTGAGATCAGAACCCGAACCAAGCTGGTGTCCGCCCGGCCTGATGACAAAGGCTGGCAGCTTGCGGTGCAAACACAAGACGGACAGACACAGACCCTCACAACCCGTCTTTTGGTCAATGCGGCAGGGCCATGGGCTGTTGACGTGCAGCACCGCACAGGGTTTTTGGAGAATCAGGCCTCTCTGCGGCTGATTAAGGGCAGCCATCTGATTCTGGACAGACAATTGCCAAGTGAAGATGCCTTCCTGCTGCAGAACACAGACGGGCGAATCACCTTCATGATCCCTTATGAAGGGCGCTTTACGCTGATCGGCACAACTGATGTGGATTTGGATATATCTCAACTAAACGAGCAGCTGGAGATTTCAGAGGATGAGATTGAGTATCTTCTCAGCACCATCAACAGCTATCTTCACACCCCTGTCAGCCGGAGGGATATTGTGGCCAGCTATGCCGGTGTGCGGCCCTTATTTGATGACGGGACAGGCCAGGCGGCAAAGGCAAACCGTGATTATCATCTGAAGCTGGAACGCTGTGCAGGGGCGCCATTATTGTCTGTGTTCGGCGGCAAGCTGACTACCTATCGGCGGCTGGCTGAATCAGCGATGATGACCATCAATTCTGCCTTTGGCGAGACAAGGCCGCACTGGACCGCAACAGCCCCGCTTCCCGGCGGCGATTTCACTTGTGTGGACGAGCTGCTTGTTCAGCTGAAAGAGAAAATTTCCGATATTTCTGATGAGGCCGCGTTACGGCTGGTCAGGGCCTATGGAACAAAGCTGTTCAGCTTTACCGGCACAGCATCCTGTATGGCTGATTTAGGAGAGCAGTTTGGCTGCGGCCTGAGCGAGGCTGAACTGCGCTATCTGATGGCTCATGAATATGCCCTGAGCGCAGAGGATATATTGAAGCGGCGCAGCAAATTATATCTGCATCTGAGCCCAGCACAAAAAGACAAGCTGAAGAGCTGGCTGTCAGCTGAACAGGACAAGCGACCCGCATCGAAAACCCTTAACCAGCCAGCAAAAACAGCCCGACAGCGATCAGAACAGAACCGGTAGCCACATTCAACCGGCGCCGCCCAGCTTGTGAGGTCAGTATTGTTCTGGCTTTTTCCACACCAAGAATAAACAGCAGATTGCCCATAAACGGCACCAAAGCAGAGATGATCACAACCATGGTGATATCAATTGTGGTCAGAACAGAGATGTCAAAAAAGCCGGGCAGAATCCCCAGATAAAATAAGATCGCCTTGGGATTGCCCAGAATCACCAGCACCCCGGCAATGAACCCGGTCAGCCGGCCAGGCTGTGTCAGCCGGCCACCCGCCTCAGGCTCGACAACAGGGGCCCTGATCAGCTGAACCCCCAACATCAGAAACACAGCAACAGCCAGAAAGCGCAGGCTCTCCAACAGCTCAGCATAAATTTGTGCAAATTGAGTCAAGGTCAGCAAAGCAAGCAGAGGCCACAAGCAATCCCCGACCGCCACACCAAGGGCCAGCGGCCAGCCGCCGGAAAAGCCGCTCTGCAGACAGCGCGCCGTCAGCGCCACCCAGACCGGGCCTGGGGTCAGGAACAACAAAAACAGCGCAAACGCATAGACAGATAGTTCAGTGAGACTAAGGCTCATATCACCTCTCGGCTGCGTTCAGGGGTGGAGTTAACAGGGGGGGTTAAGAGTTTTCAGACGAATCAGTCTGGCGCGCTTTGTACAGATGTTCGATCACATATACAACCGTCATTACGCCAACAAACCAGGCGACAAACTGATCCTGAAGATGTTCAGTCAGGACAGCTTCATCCTGATTCTGCTGATCAGACGACATGGGCCGGCCTGTCAGAAAACAGCTTCACCATCAGCTCATCAAGCTGATCAGCATCCTGCTGGTCAAAAAAGGCGGGCTGATCAGAATCAATATCCAGAACGGCAAAGACCTCTCCTGCGGCATCAAACAGCGGAATAACCAGCTCAGACCGGGTGCTGGAGGAACAGGCAATATGCCCGTCAAACTGGTCAACATCATCAATAAGCTGGATTTGTTTCAGGCGCGCCGCCGCCCCGCAGACCCCCCTGTCAAACGGGATCACCAAACAGCCATGACCACCCTGATAGGGCCCGATTTTCAGCAGCCCCTGGTCAACAACTCGGTAAAACCCGACCCAGTCAAACCCGTCAACCTGCTGATACAGATGACAAGAGATAGTGGCCATCAGGGCAATAGGATCTGTTTCGCCCGCGCACATCGCGGTTATCTCTGTCAGGGTCTGCTGATAATCTTTCGGCATCACGGTCTGTCCTTTATGATGGTTCGTGAAGAGCAGAGGGCGGGCCAGGATTGGCCTGGCGGCGGCGCTTGTGAACATCATCTGCCAGCAGCCTGTGCAGCTCATCAGAAGCGGTCACGGCGGTGTCTCTGTTCCGCAAGGCTTCTGCCAGCTGAGCAGAGGAATAGACGCCTTGCTGAGAGAGATTGAACTCATCTCTGTTCTCTTCTGAGCGCAGAGAGGCGGCCAGAATTTCAAGCCCCCGTTTCATCATCGCTGCGTTGTAATTTTGCTCAGGCGGCAAGGCGGGGGCTATTTTGTCGGTGAAATCAGCATAAATCGCCTCAATCAGTCCGGTTATCTGTGTTGTGGTCATCATCCTATCCTGTTGCGAGCCAAATGAGCTGACAGTATCAGCTGTCAAGGTCCTGCCAATTGCCGGTTGTTATCTCGTCTATCAACGTCAGCATATTCACTTCCATTTCCGGCACAAGATAGCCGGACAAAGCCAGTTCCAGAGACATCTCCTGTCCAGAGCGGTTGCGGGCAGCCTGTTGCAGAGCGATCACCGCCCATCTGATTTCCGCCATCACCTGCCAGAAGCCAATCGCGGTCACATTCAGCAGCTGGCCGCTGATCCTCTCATAAGCCTGAAGGAAGGCCGAGAACGGGCCCAGCCCGCCGACAGCCAGATGCGTATTGCCAAACCGCCAGCACCGCGCACACAACCAGCCAATATCTTCATGCCGGTCGCTCCAGCCCGCAAATTCCCAGTCCAGAAGTGCGGTGCATAGGCCGTCTTCAACCAGAAAATTGCCGGTTCTGAAATCACGGTGACATAAGACAGTCTCGCCCGTGCCTTCCCATTCTGACAGATTGTCTTCAAGCCAGTTCAGCCCGTATTCCAGTACCGGATGGGCAGAACCCAGCTGGTCAAGAGCGGTGCGCATCTGCGCAATCTGAAAGACCGCCGCGCTGTCATTATATCCGGGCAGGCCAGACAGCTGATATCGCTGTGCGTGCTCATCTTGCGGGGTGATCTTGTGAATCCGGGCCATAATCTCACCCAGCTGGGCCACAAGGCCCGGGCCAGTGGTCTTTAGCTTAGGATCACGCACCAGCTTGCGGCCCTGAGCCTGGCCAGATACAGCTGTCATCAGGAAAAACGGCCTGCCCAGAACAGAGCTGTCTGTACACACACAAATCGGCTGCGGGACCGGCACATCCTGACCGCAAACCGCCTGCAGCAGGGTGAATTCCTGAACACGGCTGCTGGAAACAGCAACAGCAGACGGGGCGTCTGTACGCAACACCCAGTGCTGTTCGCCGTCATAACGCCCGCCTGTGATCTGAAGTTCCAGCCGCCAATTTTCCTGAATCGCCCCGCCAGACAGTTTAACCGCCTTGTGGCAGGTCACCTTATCCGCGCCAAGCTCTGTTTGCATCCAGCGCAGAACAGGCTGAACATCCTGGGCAGACCTCAACATGCCTGTCTACCCCCACTGCCAGTAATCACTGCCCTGTTCAGCATAATGACGGGCCAGAACCATTTTGTGCACCTCATCAGCCCCGTCAACCAGACGCGCCTGACGGGCATAGCGATATATCCATTCCAGAGGCGTGTCCTTTGCATAACCGCGCGCCCCGTTCAGCTGAATAGCGGTGTCCACCGCCTTATGCAGGGTGTTGGCGACGTGAATCTTAGCTGAGGAAATCTCTTTCCGGGCAAAACGACCCTGATCCAAAGACCAGGCCGCATGCATCACCAGCAAGCGGCCAATCTGAATCTCATGGGCCAGTTCGCCCATCTTGATCTGGACAGATTCGCGTTCTGCCAGCTTGATACCAAAGCCTTCGCGGTGAGAGATATAGTCAGCCGCGATTTCCATTGACCTCTTGGCCAGGCCCAGCCAGCGCATACAATGGGTGAGGCGCGCAGGCCCCAGCCTGATCTGGGTGACTTTCAGCCCGTCACCCACCTCCATCAGGCGGTTTTCATCAGGAATTTCAAGCCCGTCAAAGATCAGCTCGCAATGCCCGCCATGTTCTTCCGGGCCCATAATGGGAATCCGGCGGCGGATATGCCAGCCAGGCTGATCTTTATGAAACAGAAACGCGGTCAGGCCTTTGCGGCTGTCTTCTGAGGTGCGGGCCACAAGAATGAAATGAGCCGCCTCTGCTGCCCCGGTGATATACCATTTATGGCCATTGATAACCCATTTATCGCCTTTTTTTTCTGCCTTTGTCAGCATCATGGACGGGTCAGACCCGCTACCCGGGGCCGGTTCAGTCATCGCAAAGGCTGATCTGACTTCGCCGTCAATCAGCGGCTGCAAGAACCAGTCTTTCTGGGCATCTGTGCCGATTTTGGAGAGCAGGTTGATATTGCCGTCATCAGGGGCAGCACAGTTCAGGACCACAGGCCCGAAAATGGACCTGTTGGCTTCTTCATAAAATGCCGCCCAGCCCGTGACAGGCAAGCCGAGACCGCCTCTGTCTTTAGGGGCTTGCGGGGCCCACAGGCCCTGCTGTTTTGCCAGCGCGCGCTTTTGGTCCAGAACCGGAAGGGCGATATTTTCATGCGCGTCATAATTGGCACGATCTGCTTCCAGAGGCAGAATGTCTGTATCGATAAAGGCTCTGACCCTGGCCCGCAGCTCATCTAAATCCTGCTCAAGCGTAAAATCCATTCTGTTATCCCCTATTTGCCTGTGCTGCTGCTCAGTCAGGCAGATATCCAGCCGGTCTCCTGCGTTACCTAAACTGGATCAAAACCCGACTTTGTCAGCCCCTTTCAGCTTCAGCATCTCTCTGGCTTCATCTGGTGTGGCTATCTCAAGGCCCATACCTTCGATCAGCTGGCGTGCCTTGCTGACCTGTTCAGCATTTGATGTGGCCAGCTGTTTTGGCTTGATCCACAAGCTGTCTTCCAGCCC
The DNA here is from genome assembly GCA_937988715.1 of uncultured Alphaproteobacteria bacterium. Taxonomy (GTDB): domain Bacteria; phylum Pseudomonadota; class Alphaproteobacteria; order Puniceispirillales; family Puniceispirillaceae; genus JADHLI01. Next base: position 21,912 of record CALKIF010000127.1, read on the forward strand.
AACCCGCACATTGCCGCCCATACCCGCCGCCATCGCCGCGATCCGCATCTGATGCCTGCCCGCACCCAGAACAGACCAGTGGAACTGATCCCCAAACAGCCTGTCAGCAGTGCGTTTCATATGCATAACATCTTCAGCATCTGTGCCAATGCCGCCCAGAATCCCAAACACAGACTGGATAAAAAAGGGCGGTTTCACAATGCCGCGATCCGCAAAATGCGCCAGCGTGTAGAGATGGCCGATATCATAACATTCAATTTCAAACCGGGTGTTATTTTCAGCACAGGTGGTCAGAATATATTCAATATCTTCAAATGTGTTCTTGAAAATCAGATTGGTTGACCCCGCCAGATAGGGCTGTTCCCAGTCATGTTTAAAGTCACTGAACCGGCTGAGCATCGGGTAGAGACCGAAATTCATTGATCCCATATTTAACGACGCCACTTCTGGTTTGAACTGTTCTGCCGGGCGCACACGTTCCTGCACCGTCATGGTCGGGGCCCCGCCAGTGGTGATGTTGACCACCGCATCTGTTGCCTGTTTGACAAGCTGCAGGATCGGCGTGAACGCCTCAGGGGACTGATCCGGCCGGCCTGTCTGCGGATCCCGGGCATGAATGTGAACAAGGGCCGCGCCCGCTTCTGCAGCCCCAATCGCGGCATCAGCTATTTGTTGCGGTGTTACCGGCAGATGCGGCGACATAGAGGGGGTATGTATAGCCCCTGTCACCGCACAGGTTATCATCACTTTTCTGGCCATCTGCTCACTCCTTCATCTGCCGGTCACACATCATCAGCCTGTTGGCCTTTCCACGCCGCCAGGCTGGCCAGACGTTCATTGCGCCATCCGGTCCGGGTCAGGATATCGTCCTTGCCCAGCTTTGTCTGCCATTTCTGCGCAATGGCGCTGGTCACAGCCTCATCAAACACCCCTGGTCCGGGCGGCACAGCCGCCATATCCCGGTACAGCCCGCAATAGCGTGCGAAATAATCTGCCACACCTTCCGGGGCGTTCAGCTCAATCGTTTCAAACGGGCCCATAAAGGCCCAGCGCATCCCCAGACCATCTTTCATGGTTTTATCCAGATCCTCAACACTGACCACATCCTCATCCAGCAGGCGCAGCGCCTCAGCCAGAACCGCCCCCTGAAGCCGGTTCAGCACAAAGCCCTGTTTTTCAGTTTTGATCCGCACAGGAACCATGCCGCTTGATTTATATAGGTCATGCGCCCTGTCCAGCACCGCCGCCGTCGTCCAGGGGGCGCCGCAAATCTCAACCAAAGGGACCAGATGAGGCGGGTTCACCGGATGGCCAACAAAACATCTGTGCCGGCCCGCAAGGGTCTCTGTGAACTGAGAGGCAGGGATCGCCGAGGTAGACGAAGCAATCGGTGTGTCTGCCGGGGCCAGGCGGTCCAGCTCAGCAAACAGGGCCTGTTTCACCTCCAACCGTTCCGGGCCATTTTCCTGAATAAAGTCAGCTGTCTGCACAGCTTGTGACAGATCTGAGCTGATGTGCAGTTTTTTCAGAACAGAGCTGATATCAGACAGCAGCCCGTGCCGGTGCAAAATCTCACATTCAGCTTTCACCGCCTCAGCCAGCCCCTCACGGCAGGCCGGGTCTGTGTCATACAGGCTGACCTGGCATCCTGCTTTTGCAAAAATCACTGCCCAGGCCCGGCCGATGAGGCCTGAACCGATAACCGCCACATGTTTCATCTATCTCCCCTTCTTATCCTGTTCAGTGCCTTAAGATGAACTGCACAATCCGCACGCCTTTTTGTCAACCAATTGACTTATGTTTGGCAAACAAACACAGTTACCTCAATGATATGTTTGTCCATCTGATAAACAGAACCACCAAAAACCAAACAGGGAAAAAACATGGATCTCGGGCTGAACGGATTAAAGGTATTTGTCACCGCCGGTGCAAGCGGGATCGGACGGCAGATTGTCGAGAGCTTCACACAAGAAGGGGCCATCGTTTCAACCTGTGATGTGGACCAGAACGCGCTGGATGAGCTGGCCACCGCACAGCCAGATATATTCGCCCATTATTGTGATGTGTCTGACAGTACCGCCATACAGGCCCTGATCAGAAGCGAGGCAGACCGCATGGGCGGGCTGGATTGTCTTGTCAATAATGCGGGCATTGCTGGCCCCACCGCCGCTATTGAAGATGTTGATGATGCGGCCTGGCATCAATGCCTTGATATCTGCCTCAGCAGTCAGTTTTATTGTGTGAAAGCGGCTCTGCCTTATCTGCGGGCCAGCCAGAATGCGTCAATTGTGAATCTGTCCTCTGCTGCCGGAAAATATGGCTTTCCGTTGCGGGCCCCTTACGCCGCCGCAAAATGGGGGGTTGTTGGCCTGACCAAAACCTTATCTATTGAACTGGGCAAGGATAATATCCGGGTGAACGCGATTCTGCCCGGGCTGGTTGATGGTGATCGGATCAGGCGGGTGATTGAGGCGAAATCCCAGCAAAGAGGGGTGGCCTTTGCTGAGGTCGAGGCAGAGGCCCTGTCTAATGCATCAATAAAAGATTATGTCAGCCCGCAGCATCTGGCTGATCAAATTTTGCTGCTGGCCAGCTTGCGCGGGCGCATGATCAGCGGACAAGCCTTGTCAATTGACGGTGATACCAAAATGCTGATGTAACCGCACTGGCTTACAGGCCGGTGGTCTGCACATCCTTATACCGGCTTCTGAGAAGTTCACGAAACCAGATGACAAGGCCGGAAACAACAATGATGAGCGCGCCCATCACCGTCCATTTGTCGGGCAGATGGTCAAACACAGCATAGCTCCAGATGGTCAGGAACAGAATAAAGGAATAGCCAAACGGGGTCAGCATGCTGGCCGGGGCCAGATTATGGGCTTTGGTCAGCAGCTGATGACCAGACCAGCCAAAAAAGCCCAGCATGATCAATATCATCCAGTCAGACAACAGATCAGGCGAGCGCCAGCTGTAAACCGCAAAAGGAAGCAAACAAAAGGTACCGAACGCCCCTGACCAGAACTGCATCACATCCACATCCACACGGCCTGCCAGGCGCCGCGTTAATATGGAATAAAGCGCAAAACAAACCGCCCCGCCCAAAGATAACAAGACCGCCCAGTGAAAGCTGTCATCAAACGGGCGGATCGCCACAACAACACCAAAAAAGCCCAGCATGATCGCCGACCATCTGTAGATGCCGACCCGCTCACCCAGTAACGGCCAGGACAGAAAACAGATGATAATCGGGGCTGAGAACAAAATGGTTGAAGTCAGGGTCAGCGGCAGATAGGTCACCGCAAAAAAATTCAGAACGGTTGAGCCCATCAGCAAGGCCCCTCTGAACATCACCAGACCAAGATGAGCAGGAATGAACTGGCGCACGCCGCCACCAGACAGGCCAACCAGGCCAGTCGAAATCACGAAATGCCCAAAATAGCGCATGAACGCCAGTTGCAAAGCAGGCAGACCCAGCTGGCCAAGCCATTTCGCAGACGCATCAATAAAGGAAAATAAAAAATACGCCCCCAGCATCAAGCATATGCCCAAAAGGGCTCTGTCCTGATGTCCGTTCAGCACATTCTATCCCCTCTTCACGCCCGCTAGCTGATCAGGTCTGACGGGTTCATGCCCTTTTGAATTTCATAGATAGATCTGTTTTTATCAGGCTGAGGCTGGGGGATGCGCACCGGTACATCCGCAAGCCGCGGTTCAAGAACCGGCTCACCACATAAAATAAGCTTATTATAATCGTTAATATCTGTGAATTTCGTCATGCCGCCTGTGATCGGAAACGCATCTGTGGCCATCATCTCGAAAAACATCAGGCGGCGAGACCGGTCAGATGTATTGCGGGCAGAGCCATGCACAATACGGCCATGATGAATAGAGATTGAGCCTGCAGGCCCGGTCAGTTCAACCGCATCTTCTGCGGCCAACCCCGCGGCAGACAGGCTCATCCCGCCGGCAAAGACACCGTCTCTGTGATGATCATGAATCGGGCCTTTATGGCTGCCCGGATAAACCATCAGCGGGCCGTTTTTGGATTCCATATCATCAATAATAATCCCCACCGCCAGCACATCATCATTGGTGTGCGGATAAAAAGCGAAATCCTGATGCCATTCAATCGGCGCGCCATATTCAGCTGATTTCATATTCAGCTTTGTTGTATGCAGGCGCAGATTAGGACCGATCAAATCGCGTATCGGGGCCAAAATCTGATCTGAATAGAGCAGTTTTTTGACCACATCACTTTGTGTATGGGGCAGTTTAATCCGCCTGACCCGCGGCGCATCAGGGGTGTGGCTGTCTTCCAGATCAAGCCGGTCATCTGATTCCGTCATGCCCAGAGCCAGAGATTCCAGACGCGCAATCTCATCACGGATATCCTGAATCACCACCATATCAAGATGATTTTCAAGAACCAGATAACCTGTTTCCTGATAAAAGCTGACCTGATCTGCGCTCAGACATTCATGCTGTTCTGCGCTCATCTGTTCCTCCGCTGTCTTTCGGTGTGCTGTGATGACACCTGTGCCTTTGTTTACGGCTACATCGTGGCCCCGATTTGCCACGGCACAAATTCATAATCGCCCAGCCCCTGTGCTTCAGATTTTGACGGCTGGCCAGAAGCCACAGCCAACAGAAGCTGGTAAATCTGCCGCCCTTTTTCTTCCACACTGAGATTGTCAGTCAGAATATCGCCGGTATTGACATCCATATCGTCAATCAGGCGGGTATACATGTCGGTATTGGTGGCGATTTTCACACAAGGCGAAGGCTTGGAGCCGAAGGCAGAGCCTCTGCCTGTGGTAAAGGTGACCAGATTACAGCCGCTGGCGATCTGGCCTGTTACAGAGGCCGGATCATATCCCGGCGAATCCATGAAGGTGAACCCTTTTGCGGTTACCGGTTCGGCATATTTATAGACCCCGTTCAGAGGTGTTGTGCCGCCTTTGGCCGCCGCGCCCAGCGATTTTTCAAGTATTGTGGTCAGCCCGCCTTTTTTATTACCCGGGCTGGGGTTGTTATCCATAGACCCTTTATTGCGGGCGGTATAATCCTCCCACCATCTGATCAGATCAACCAGCCGCTCTCCTGTCGCCGCATCGCAGGCCCGCCTGGTCAACAGATGTTCAGCCCCATATATTTCAGGTGTTTCGGCCAGAACCGCTGTGCCGCCCTGGGCAACCAGCAGGTCACACGCATAGCCCAGAGCCGGGTTCGCGGTAATGCCGGACAGCGCGTCTGAGCCGCCGCATTGCAGCGCCACCATCAGTTCGGATACCGGGCAAGGGGTCCGCTGAATTTTATTGGCTTCAGGCAACATTGCCCGCACCATCTCAATGCCTGTTTCAACTGTTTTTGCCAGACCTTGTGTATCCTGAATATTCATCGCTTTAAACAACGGGCCCTGTTTCAGCCCATAGGCCTCCAGCAGCCAGTCAATCTGGTTCATCTCACAGCCCAGCCCGACCATCACAATACCGGCATGATTAGGGTTACGCGCATAACCCCATAACACGCGTTGCAGAGCTTCAAAGCCTTCTCCCTGGCCTGCCATGCCGCAGCCTGTGCCATGCACAAAGGCCACCACACCGTCAACATTGGGATAATCTGCCATTTCTTCCGGACCAAAGGCAGAAGCGATCATACGCGCGGCTGTTGCTGAACAGTTTACTGAGGTCAGAATGCCAATATAATTGCGGGTACCGACTTTGCCATTTTCCCGGCGATAACCCATAAATGTATCCCGTTCAGATTCAGGCACAAACGTCACCGGCTTCAGATCAGTTGCAAATTCATAATCTGCACTCGTGTTCCGGAACTCAACATTATGGGTGTGAACATGATCACCGGGATGAATGTCTGTGCTGGCATAGCCGATGATTTGTGCATATTTGCGGATAGCGTCACCTTGTCTTATCGCTGTGCTGGCGATTTTGTGGGTGCGCGGCACAAGACCTGTTGTGATCACGTCTTCAATAGCCACACCAGCATCAAGAGCCGTGGTCACCGTCACCACATTATCGCCTGGATCAAGCCGGATAAAATTGCTCATCTGTTTTTCACTCTTCGGTTTTGTCAGATCTGAACATCACGCGCAGAAGGGCGCATCAGACGCCCATCTGTGGATAGGAATATGCTGCTCTGCTGCCAAATGGGTGCGGGCCTCTTCCCACATCGACCGCCAGACGCGCCAGTCTTTTAATTCAGCTTCCGGCTGCGCCCGGCTGCGGGCAATGAAGTCAGGGAAATGAGACCGTCCAGTGGGATCACCGGTCCGGTTAAAGCGGATGTCAAACGACCATCTGAAGGTGTCAGTCAGATTCGGCAGAGACGAATGCGGCACAAGCGGATCAAGCAAGACAATGCCGCCTGATTTGACCGGCAGAGGAACAGCCCGGGCCTCATCAATAAAGGGATCAGCAATCGCTGTCTGTGTTTTCGGGCAATGCGGCAACAGCCCCTGATCAGCTGTTTTTGGGATCACCTGAAGACAGCCATTTTCGATGCTCGCATCTGTTACCGCGATCCAGACCGTCACCATCTGTGTCTGATCTGCCTCAGCATGCGCAACACCTCTGTCCTGATGCCAGTCTGTGCGGGTGATATGGGCCCGCACTTCATCCTGATACAGCATTGGCGCAGGCGGTTTCAGGCGCACATGCTGAATCGGGTTAGAGGTCAGCTCAGGGCCAAGCAAACATTCCACACAATCCAGCAGCCCGGGATCGGTCAGCATATCAAACACGGCAGGCCCGAAATGCATCGGGGTCTGAGATGTGATCCGATCTCCTGGCAGAGAGATATCCAGAGGCTGAAACCAGTCACAACCCGCCTGATAAGCCAATTTCAGCTGTGTGTAAAAATCTGCACCTGCAGGCAGGCTGTCCATCCGGCCTGCACTGACCCAGTCTGAAATCAGCTCGCTCAGAAGGGCCTGATATTCCGCACGAACAGGGTCCAGCCTGTTTTGTTGTGAGAAAACATCTTCAACAACAAGATAGCCGTCACGGTTGAATTGGTCGATTTGAGAAGGGCTCAGCATGGCCTGATTCGCTTTTCACTTATATCTGCACTAGATCACCTTATCGCTTATGATAGGTGCGGATACCAGCCCTTTGTCAAGAACCTAAGGCCGGATGATGGGTTGAGACCCAACCGTCAGCCCCAGGCCCGCCTGGGCCGGAAATCACCTGATATTTTGATATAATATTTCGTTTTAGTCCATTGACCTGATATTTAGTTAAAGATACGGTTAGGGCCATTATTGTTTCACTAAAACTTGAAAGCCCATCCGTTGTGGACCGGCTAAGGGGAGGATACAAATGAAACTATTGAAAACATTGACCGTAGCAGCAGGTGTTGCGGCGCTGTCAGCAGGTGTTGTTGCCACAGCACATGCCGATGGTCATGCCAAGACCAAGCTGAGAATTCAGACACACTTCTCGCAAGAAACTCTGTCTGGCCAGCTGGCTGGTGAATACATTGAAAACATTACAGCTATGTCAAATGGCGGTATTGAAGTTGAAATGTTCTACGCCTCATCAGTTGTTAAGTCAGCTGAAACATTTGATGCAGCAGCCACAGGCATTCTGGACTGTGACATGACAGGTGGTGCTTACCAGACTGGTAAGAACCCTGCATTCCAGTTCACAGGCGATCTGATGGGTGGCTATTCAAACCCATATCAGCAGATGTCATGGATGCTGCATGGTGGCGGCCGTTCAGCCATTAACGATCTGTACAATGCCCACAACATGGAATTTGTTGGCTGGTGGATCCCTGGTCCTGAATCACTGTCTTCAACTGCCCCAATCCGTGGTGTTGACGACTTTAAAGGCTGGAAGTTCCGTTCACCTCCAGGTCTGGCCACAAAGGTTTTTGCAAACCTGGGTGCGTCACCGATTGTGATGGACTTCAACGAAATCTTTACCGCTCTGGAAACAGGCATCATTGACGGTGCTGACGCGGCTAACCTGACCAACAATATCGGTCTGGGTCTGTATGACATCGCCAAGCACACCAACTTCCCAGGCTTCCATTCAATGCCTGCTGACCACCTGGCCTGCCGCAAGGATGTATGGGACGCGATGCCAGATCATCACAAGCGTATCATGATCGTTGCTATGGACGCTCTGGCTCTTCACAACGCCACAATCAACGAAGTGAAGAACGCGCAGAACGCAAAAGTTCTGCGGGCAAAGGGTGTGAACCTGTATGAATGGTCACCAGAAGAGTTGAACAAGTTCCGTGCCGCTGTGAAGAAGGGCTGGACAGAGTTCGCCACAACACCAGAAGCCAAGGCCCTGCTGAAGAGCCATGTTGACTTCCTGGTTGACCTGGGCGCAATGCAGTAAAGCTGCGCGGGTAAGCGATATTTATCGTGCGAAACAAGCAGAGCAGGGTCAGTTTTGGCCCTGCTCTTTTCACACAGACAGGCTGATTTTCTTTTTCAATTGCTTAAAAACTATGCTTCACTGTCAGTCATAAAGACTCGGTACGACAGGCGAACGCCAGAAAAATAACCTGATATCCTGTTAGATAATCAGATTGTTCGCTGTCACGATGTTAGGGGGGAAATATGCACACTGCAGATGCTGAAACCAGCAAGGGCAGCTTAACTGAATGGACCTATCCGTTCATGTTTTTTGTCTGTGCCGGCTGGGCCGTATGGCACACACCTAATTATATTCTTGATTTTCTTCCACCAGAAAGCCAGAGCCTGGTCGACCAGATGAGCCAATTGGCCATCCGCAAGGATGTCACACCTGGCCTGTCCGGACTGTTTGGCGGCTTTACAGATGTGATTGACTGGCTGGCCCTGGTCATGCTGCCGGTATTTGGTGCGCTGGGAATCAGAACGGTGAAATGTGCACCAATGGAGTTTCAGGACTGGCGCGCGATTGACCGGCTGGCTATTTTTGTCGGCCGGGTAGCGATGATCATGATCATCAGCATGACAGGCGTGATGCTGTATGAGGTGTTCCTGCGTTATGTGGTTGAAGCCCCGACCTTATGGGCGAATGAGCTGACCCTATGGATCGCCGGCTTTGTGTTTCTGACATCCGGGTTTTACGCGATGCAGCAGCGCTGTCATATCCGTATTTTTATCCTGTATGAGATTGTGCCGCGCTGGCTGCAGAAAGTTTTTGATGTGATTTCTGTTGCCTTGCTGGTGCTGTTTGCCTGCGGCCTTGTCTTTGGCAGCTATAAACAGGTTTTCGTGGTGAAATTCTATAAGTGGGAGATGTTCGGAACCGCTTTTGACCCGCCTATCCCCGCAACCATTCAGCCGATGATTCTGATTATCATCCCGCTGGTCGCCCTGCAGGCCATTCTGAATCTGATCTCAGACTGGAATAAAGAGCCTGTCAGCCATTCAGCTGATGCGATCGATGAAACAGAGCTTGAAGCCATCAAGCGCAGCGTGGAGAAAAACTAATGGACGTCGGTACTATTTCACTTGTTCTTGTTATTGGCCTGCTGTTTTTGCTGGCTATTGGTATGCCGCTGGGATTTGCGTCTGCCGTTTTGGCCCTGCTGGTCATGGTGATGAAATTTGAGCCGGGTCTGCTTTTGAACCCGCTCAGCTTTGGTGAAGGGTTGCTGACTATGCGACCGGGCACCGGGCCGCTTTATATTCTCACCCAAAAAATCTTTGATTTGATGACGGAATATGTGCTCATATCCGTGCCCCTTTTCATCTTTATGGCGGCCCTGCTGGAACGGTCAGGCATCGCCAAGGAAATGTATGATGCGCTTGATTTCTGGCTAAGCCGGGTGCGCGGCGGTATTGCCATTGTCACCTCTATCATGGCGGTGATTATGGCAGCGATGTCAGGGATTATCGGTGGCGAGGTGGTCTTGCTCGGGCTGATTGCGCTGCCGCAAATGCTGCGTCTGGGCTATAATCAGAATCTGGCGATCGGGACGATTTGTGCCTCAGGATCCCTGGGGACAATGATCCCGCCGTCAATCGTTTTGATCATTTTTGGTCTGATTACCGAAACCTCGATCAAATCATTGTTCACCGGGGCCTTTATTCCGGGGGCGATGCTGGCCAGCTTTATCATCATCTATATCATCATCCGCACGAATTTGAACCCGTCTCTGGCCCCTCTGCCAGAGCCGCGGGCAGATGAACCACAAGGAGCAGAAAAAGGCCTGATGTTCGCCAGCTTTCTGAGCCTTGTGTTCTCAGGGGCATGCGGCCTTCTGTTGATACGAGCCATCTTCTATACGCTGACCGGCCGCAATGACCCGAGCGTTGAGGATTTTGAACCAATTTTCCTTGGTATGACCCATCACATCCTCTATCTCAGCGTGGCTATACTGGCAGCTTTGGCGCTGTCCTTCTACGGTTTCGGTAAAGAACGCACGCTGACCGGCTGGAAACACGGCAAAGGCCTTGTGCCACCTCTGACTGTTGTTGGTGTGGTTATGGGGTCTATTTATGGTGGCATTACCGGCATTACCGAAGCCGCGGGTATGGGCGCGCTGGCTGTATTTGTGATCGCCGCGTTCCGGGGTGAAGCCTCTATTGAGCTGATTTGGGACAGCCTTATGCGGACGCTGCGCTCAACCGGAACCATCATCTGGGTTACAATTGGCGCGGCTGCACTGGCCGGGGCCTATACGCTGGCCGGCGGGCCATCTTATATCGCTGAGCTGATTGTGGGTGCGGAAATGCCGACAATGCTGGTGTTGCTGACGATGATGCTGATCCTGTTGTTCATGGGTGCCTTTATGGACTGGGTCGGCATTGTGCTGCTGATCATTCCGGTGTTCCTGCCAATCGTAAAGCGGCTACCGATTGAAGAAATCGGCTTTATCGGCCAGCTGGAGCCGCAACATGTCGCGGTCTGGTTCGGGGTGTTGTTCTGTATGAATATGCAGGTCAGCTTCCTCTCACCACCATTTGGCCCGGCCGCCTTTTATCTGAAATCTGTGGCCCCGCCACATATCTCGCTAACGGATATTTTCAGAGGCTTCCTGCCCTTTATCTGTGTGCAGCTTGTCGCGCTGTCAGTCCTGCTGATCTGGCCGTCAATCGTCACATTATTGCTGTAGGACACTTTAACTTCACCGGGAAGGCATGGTGGTCATGCCTTCCCTTTTTTTATTTGGTTCTCTCTTGCCATGTCTGAAATTACCTCTGTTCACACACAATTATTTAATGTGCCGCTGGCTGAAGTGCTGAGCGATGCCAAACATGGCGATCATACGCATTTTGAGCTGATCACGGTCACCATCCGGCTGTCTGACGGCAGTGAAGGGACGGGCTACAGCTATACAGGCGGGCGCGGCGGGCAAGCGATAAAGGCCATGGTGGATCATGATCTGGCCCCTTTCCTGACCGGCAGAGACGGGACAGCGGTTGAAGAGCTGTATGAGGCGATGCAGTGGCATGTGCATTATGTGGCCAGAGGCGGCATTGCGTCATTCGCGATTTCGGCTGTTGATATCGCGCTGTGGGATATCCGCTGTAGGTCAGCTGGCCAGCCTTTGTGGAAACTGGCCGGGGGCACTGCTGACAGATGCAAAGCTTATTGTGGCGGCATTGATCTGAATTTTTCCCTTGAAAGGCTGATCGCCCAAACCGAAGGCTATCTGGCCCGCGGCTTTAATGGAATCAAAATCAAAATCGGTCAGCCTGAACTGGCTCAGGATGTGGAGCGGGTCAAAGCCATCCGGTCCGTGATTGGCCCGGATATCGCCTTTGCTGTTGATGCGAATTACGCCATGGAAGTTGATCAGGCCATTGCTGCGGCACAGGCCTTCGCACCTTATGATCTGCTCTGGTTTGAAGAGCCGATTATCCCGGATAATTATCATGGCTATAAACAAATTGCAGAAGCCACCGGCATGCCACTGGCGATGGGCGAGAATTTGCACACGATCCATGAATTTGAATATGCGTTTGCTGATGCCGGCCTGTCCTTTATCCAGCCGGATGCGTCCAATTGTGGCGGTATCACAGGCTGGCTTCAGGTGGCCGAGCTTTCAGAACAACATGGCCTTCCTGTCTGCAGCCATGGGATGCAGGAATTACATGTCAGCCTGGTCTCTGCACGCAAGAATCCCGGCTGGCTGGAAGTACACAGCTTTCCTATCGACACCTACACAACCCGGCCTTTGGTTGTTGAGGATCATCTGGCGGTTGCCCCGAATGAGCCGGGAATTGGTGTCAGTTTTGACTGGGACAAGCTGCACGCCGCCCATATAGAGATATAGAGTAACGCACATTTTTTTTCAGGAGGCCCGTGATGAGCCCACAAACCATGAACGCTGCCATTTACAGAGGCAATAAACAGTTCAGTGTTGAACAAAAACCTGTCGCCATGCCCGGAGCTGGTGAGGTGGCTGTCAGAATTGCGTATTGCGGTATCTGCGGCACAGATATGCATGTCTATCACGGCCATATGGATGCACGGGTTGGTTTTGAGCGGGTGATCGGCCATGAAATGTCAGGCACGGTTGAGGCTGTGGGCACAGATGTGGACGGTTTTGTCCCTGGTCAGCCTGTTGTGGTGCGCCCGCTTGATCATTGCGGGGACTGTCCGGCCTGTGAGGCAGGCCATCAGCATGTCTGCCATAATCTGAAATTTTTGGGGCTGGATACAGACGGGGCGATGCAGGAAATCTGGGTTGTGCCGGCACACACCTTACACCGGCTGCCTGATGATATCCGGATGGATCACGCCGCCCTGATTGAGCCTGTTGCGGTCGCCTGTCATGATGTCAGGCTGTCGCGCCTGACCGCAGGTGAAGATGTGCTGGTCATCGGCGGCGGGCCTATCGGGGTTCTGGTCGCGATGGTGGCCAGAGACGCTGGCGGCAATGTGGTGATCTCAGAGGTTAACCCAAGCCGGCTGGCGATCGCTGAGAAACTGGGCTTTGCGACCATCAACCCGAAACAGACAGATCTGGCAGAGGCCATTAACGCCCGCACAAAAGACAAAGGTGCAGATGTGGTGTTTGAAGTGTCCGGCACGCAAGCCGGGGTTGACGCGATGACAGCCTGTACCGCAACCAAAGGCCGGATTGTGATGGTGGCGATACATGCCCAGAAACCGGAAATTGATATGTTCCGCTTTTTCTGGCGCGAGCTGGAGCTGATCGGCGTGCGGGTCTATGAAAAAGAAGATTATGAAAAAGCGATTTTAATGATTACATCTGGCGGCGTGGACGCAGATACTGTGATCACAGATGTCAGTCCTTTAAGCGATATCCAGTCCGCCTTTGAAGAGCTGGATGCCAGCCCGACCGCCCTGAAAAGCCTGATTAAAGTGGGAGCCTAGAAAGAGCTATGTCTGTAAATGCGTTATTTGATTTAACCGGAAAAACCGCCCTGGTGACAGGATGCAAACGCGGTATAGGCCGCGGCATGGCAGAGGCTCTGGCCGCCGCCGGCGCAGATATCATCGGCGTTTCTGCGTCTCTGGAAGCTGAAGGCAGTGCAGTTGAACAGGCAGTCACCGCACTTGGCCGCCGCTTTACCGGCTTCAGATGTGATTTTTCTGACCGCACCGCGCTGAACAATTTTATTGAAGAGGTTGAGGCCGCGGGTCTGGCCCCGGATATTCTGGTCAATAATGCAGGCACCATCAAACGCAAACCTGCTGCCGAACACCCGACAGACTGGTGGGATGAGGTGATTGAGGTGAATCTGTCTGCGCAGTTCCTGCTCAGCCGCGAAATCGGCAAAGGCATGATCGAACGCGGATCAGGCAAAATTATTTTCACAGCCTCTTTGCTGACCTTTCAGGGCGGTATCACTGTACCGGGCTATTCAGCCTCTAAGGGCGGGATTGGCCAGCTGACCAAGGCCCTGGCCAATGAATGGGCATCAAAGGGGGTCAATGTAAACGCCATTGCCCCTGGCTATATCGCCACAGATAATACCGAAGCCCTGCGCAATGATGAAGATCGCTATCAGGCAATTCTGGAGCGGATACCGCAGGGCCGCTGGGGCACACCTGAAGATTTTGCCGGACCGGTTGTGTTTCTGGCCTCTGCGGCGTCTGATTATGTCAATGGCGAGATTCTGACTGTAGATGGCGGCTGGATGGGCCGTTAAGCCCACCTTCGCCAAAACAGATCGGTTACGCCGAGGCTGAGGGGAGATCATCTTCCAGGTAAATGCGGATGATCTCTTCAAAATCAGTTTCGCTCTCAAAGCCCAGATCGCGGGCCCGTTGCGGGTCAAAATTACGCGGCCAGCCCGCAACAATCTTCACAATCCGGTCATCCAGTTCTGGTTTGATCAGCTTGACCACATCATTGCCGGCAACAGATCGCAAAGCGTCTATTTGTTCAGCAACTGTACAGGACACACCTGGCATATTCAAAGACCGGCGGCTGCCCAGCGGGCTCAGATCAAGGCTGGCCGCATGTGTCAGGAACCGGGCAGCAGACCGCGGCGAGGCATGCCAATGCCGTACCTCATCACTGACCGGCAATACAGCTTCTACCCCGTTCAGCGGTTCACGGATAATGCCAGAAAAGAATGATGAGGCGGCCAGATTCGGCTTGCCAGGACGCACACAAATGGTCGGCAGACGAATAGACAGCGCATCAACAAAGCCTTTGCGGCTGTAATCAGACAAAAGCAACTCAACAATGGTTTTCTGGGCGCCATATGAGGTCTGCGGGGTGCAGAAAAATTCATCCGAGATTTTTTCAGGGAATGGCGCGCCAAACACCGCAATTGAGGAGGTGAAAATAATTTTGGGCCGGTAGCTGCCGCCGCTGGCGTCATGATGGCGTCTTAAGGCTTCCAGCAGGCTCCAGGCCCCTGACATATTGATCTGCCAGCCTTTTTCAAACTCAAGCTCAGCTTCGCCTGACACAATAGAGGCCAGATGAAAAATCAAATCAGGTTTTAAATCTGCCAGTTTCTGGGCTTCAGCCGGATCAGCAACATTGCCGACCATAACTGTACAATTATCAGCCTCATCAGGAACCCGGGCAGAGACGATATCATGCAGATAAATTTCAGAAACAGACGCTAACCCTGACTGGCCAGACATAATTCGGCGCAGCAATTTCTGGCCAACCATACCTGCCCCACCCATAATCAATACACGCATTCTTCTTTCCTTTAATTTTTGTCAAATAAGCGTTTGCTTCACGAATTACTGTTTTCAATTTACTGCAATCTGTCATTATATTTCAGATAACCGGCGTTACTATAGAAATTTATTCCGCAACGGACGGGATTAGTCAACTTGACTAGTGAAATCGCCGCAAAACAAGAGAGGATATCAGCTTATGGTCGCATCACCTTCAGGGCAAAGGCTCGCCGGCAAAACAGCATTGGTCACGGCTGCGGGTCAGGGCATTGGGCGGGCATCAGCCCTGGCGATGGCAAATGAAGGCGCGCATGTGTTCGCCACCGATATTAATGCCGAGACCCTGGCCTCGCTGGCTGAGGCAGGCCATAAGAATATTGAAGTGTTTGAGATGGACGCCACAGACACCGCGTCTGTCAGTCAGGGGATGGCAAAGGCCAGCCCCGATATTTTGTTCAACTGTGCAGGATTTGTGCATCATGGCACCATTTTGGACGCCACGGATGAGGAATGGGATTTTGCCTTTGATCTGAATGTCCGTTCCATGTTCCGCACAATCCGCGCGGCTCTGCCGGGTATGCTGGACAGGGGCACAGGTTCTATCATCAATATGTCGTCTGCCTTGTCGTCTATTATCGGCGCCCCAAACCGCTTTATTTATGGCACCAGCAAGGCAGCTGTCCTCGGCCTGACAAAATCAGTTGCCAATGATTACATCACCACCGGGATCAGATGTAATGCCATTTGCCCCGGCACCGTTGACAGCCCGTCCCTGCATGACAGGTTGCGCGCCACAGGTGATTATGAAGCCGCCATGAAAGCGTTTGTTGCCCGCCAGCCCATGGGCCGCATTGCCCAGCCAGAAGAAATCGCGGCTTTGGTTGTATATCTGGCGTCTGATGAAAGCGCGTTTACAACCGGCCAGGCGCACGTCATTGACGGCGGTTGGTCAGGCTGATAGTCCAAAAAGCAGGTCAGTATACTCCGGCAAATTAATTCGTTTCAAAGTAAATAGGTAAAGACATGGCAGATCGTAAAATCAAACCTGAAAACCTGCGTTCGCGTCTCTGGTTTAATAATCCAGATGATGCAGAGATGACCGCTCTTTATACAGAACGCTATCTGAATTACGGGCTGACCAGAGATGAGCTGAGAGCTGGCAAGCCGATTATCGGTATTGCCCAGACCGGATCTGATTTATCGCCCTGTAACCGGCATCATCTGGAGCTGGCAAAGCGTGTGCGGGACGGCATTATCTCTGCTGGCGGTGTGCCTATGGAAATTCCGGTTCACCCGATTCAGGAAACCGGAAAACGCCCCACCGCCATGCTGGACAGAAATCTGGCTTACCTCAGCCTGGTTGAAAGCCTGTATGGCTATCCTATTGATGGTGTTGTGCTGATGATCGGCTGTGATAAGACCACACCTGCCCTGCTGATGGCCGCGGCGACTGTGGATATTCCGGCGATTGCGCTGTCTGTCGGTCCGATGCTGAATGGCTGGCATGACGGTGAGCGGACAGGGTCAGGGACCATTGTCTGGAAAGCCCGTCAATTAATGGCTGCTGGCGAGATTGATGATGACGGCTTTTTGGATCTGGTGACCTCTTCAACACCGTCAACAGGCTATTGCAACACAATGGGCACAGCCACAACCATGAATTCTCTGGCGGAAGCCTTGGGCATGCAACTGCCGGGTTCAGCAGCGATTCCTGCCCCTTATCGTGAACGTGGCCAGATTTCCTATGAAACCGGGGCACGGGTTGTTGATATGGTGTGGGATGATCTGAAACCATCTGACATCATGACCCGGCAGGCCTTTGAAAATGCCATCGCGGTAAATTCCGCAATCGGCGGGTCAACCAATGCGCCTATCCATCTGAACGCGATTGCCCGGCATCTGGGTGTACCGCTTAACAATGATGACTGGCAGGCGGTCGGCCATCAGATTCCATTGCTGGTCAATCTTCAGCCTGCTGGTGAATATCTGGGTGAGGATTATCATCGGGCCGGCGGTGTGCCTGCTGTAGTGGCAGAAATGATGCGCCATAAGCTGTTGCCGCACCCGGACGCGGTAACCGCAAACGGCCAGTCAATCGGCCAGAATTGTGCTGAGGCCAGAATTAAAAATACAGATGTGATTTTTTCTGTCGACAAGCCAATGAAACAGGCGGCCGGCTTTATCAATCTGAAAGGCAATCTGTTTGACAGCGCGATTATGAAAACCAGCGTGATCAGCCAGGCTTTTGCAGATCGGTATCTGTCTAATCCTGATGATCTGAACGCGTTTGAAGGAACCGCCTTTGTCTTTGACGGGCCGGAGGATTTTCATCACCGGATTGATGATGAAAGCCTGAATATGGATGAAAATTCCATTCTGGTGATGCGCGGGGCCGGGCCGATAGGTTATCCTGGCGGCGCTGAGGTGGTGAATATGCGTCCGCCTGCTTATCTGATTAAAAAAGGTGTGGGTGAACTGCCCTGTATCGGGGATGGCCGGCAGTCTGGCACGTCAGGCTCACCGTCTATTCTGAACGCTTCCCCTGAGGCAGCAGCAGGGGGCGGGCTGGCGCTGTTGCGATCTGGTGACCGGATTCGCATTGATATGAATAAATGTACTGCTGATATTCTGATCAGTGATGATGAGCTGGTCGCCCGCCGTGACGAGCTGGCCGCGCAAGGCGGCTTTGCCTCACCGGAAAGCCAGAGCCCGTGGCAGCAATATTTCCGTGAAATGGTGCAGCCATTTTCTGAAGGCATGGTCCTGCGTGATGCCCCTGACTATAAGTCAATTGCCCGCACCAAAGGGGTGCCGCGGGATAATCACTGACGCCAGCCACAGCCGCAGATAAAAACCGATAAGAACAAGGAGAGAAGAGAATGAAACTGGTAAGATATGGCGATGCAGGACAGGAAAAGCCCGGTCTGATTGATGCAGATGGTCAGCTGCGCGATTTGTCAGCCCAAATAGAAGATGTCAACGGTGCGGCCCTGTCAAAAGACAGCCTGGCAAAGCTGAGCGCGCTGGATACTGCCAGCCTGCCTGTGGTTGACGGCTCACCCCG
Organism: uncultured Alphaproteobacteria bacterium; assembly: GCA_937988715.1. Taxonomy (GTDB): domain Bacteria; phylum Pseudomonadota; class Alphaproteobacteria; order Puniceispirillales; family Puniceispirillaceae; genus JADHLI01. The sequence goes on from CALKIF010000127.1 coordinate 40,059, forward strand.
GCTGGGGGCCTGTGTTGCCGGTATCGGAAAATTCATGTGTATCGGCCTGAATTATTCAGATCATGCTGCTGAAACCGGCGCCGCTATTCCTGAACATCCTATTTTGTTCATGAAAGCCACATCTGCTGTGGTGGGGGCAAATGACACAGTCATGCTGCCGCGCGGATCAACCCATACAGACTGGGAAGTTGAGCTGGGTGTGGTGATCGGCACGCCATGTAAATATGTCTCTGTTGAAGAGGCGCTGGACTATGTAGCGGGTTATTTTGTGTCTAACGATGTCTCAGAACGTCATTTCCAGACCAAGCTGACCGGCCAGTGGACGAAAGGTAAATCCTGTGACACCTTCGGCCCGATTGGCCCGTGGCTGGTGACCGCTGATGAAATTTCTGATCCGCAAAATCTGGATATGGGACTGGATGTGAACGGCCAGCGGATGCAGACCGGTAACACCTCAACCATGATTTTCACCGTTGCTGAATGTATCTCTCATCTGTCGCAGATGATGACCCTGCAGCCAGGTGATGTGATCTCCACCGGCACACCTCCTGGTGTGGGCATGGGCATGAAGCCAGAGCCTGTTTATCTGAAGGAAGGTGATGTCATGGATGTCTGGATTGAAGGTCTGGGCCAGCAAAGACAGCTTGTCGGGCAAGACCGTTAAGCTGCGGCCAGAGCGGCGGTAACAGCGTTGGATGAAGCAGCAGAGATAGGAATGATAAGAATGTCTTCAGATATGAGAATTGCGTTTTTGGGAACCGGCCTGATGGGCAGCCATATGGCCCGGAATATTCTGAAAGCCGGGTTTTCTGTTGCTGCCTGGAACCGGACACTGGCCAAGGCAGAAGCGCTGCGCGGGGATGGCGCAGAGGTTCCTGAAACCGCCGCACAGGCGGTTGCAGAAGCAGATATTGTCATCACCATGTTAAGTGACGGGGCGACCGTCCATGATCTGTTTTTCACCCAGGATCTGGCCGCGCAAATGAAAGACGGCGCCATTCTGATTGATATGAGCTCTATCAAACCACGAGAGGCCCGCCAGCATGCAGAGCTGATGCGCGAACGCGGGCTGAGGCATCTGGATGCGCCTGTATCCGGCGGCACAAAAGGAGCAGAGGCCGCCAGCCTGGCGATTATGGCAGGGGGTGATGAGGCGGTCTATCAAGATGCCGTTCCGGTTCTGTCTGCCATGGGCAGGCCTGTGCGGGTCGGGCCGGACGGGTCTGGCCAGCTCTCCAAGCTGGCGAACCAGACCATTGTTGCGGTGACAATAGGTGTGGTTGCCGAAGCGATGTTGCTGGCAGAAAAAGGCGGGGCTGATCCTGCGGCTATCCGTGATGCCTTGAAAGGCGGGTTTGCTGATTCCGTTATTCTGCAACAACATGGCGAGCGTATGACAACAGGCAATTTTGAACCTGGCGGGCTGACCAAAATGCAGCTGAAAGATATCAATAACGCGCTGGAAGAATCTGGTCAGCATGACCTTATCCTGCCGCTGACCCAGCAGATGCAGGCCCGCTACACCAGCCTGGTTGAAGAGATGGACGGGGCAGATACAGATCATTCAGCGATTTATCTGGAATTGCTGAAGCAGAATAATCTGTAAAGACGCATAGTCAGGTAACGGAGGCAGCGATGAAGCCTGGGCTTCTAATTATCGGGGAAATTACGCCGCGGATGGCAGAAGCCTTTGCCGCGTCTTTCAGCTGTTATTATCTGGATCAGATTGCGGATATCGACCAGTTTCTGGTCACAGATGGGCCATCTGTGCAGGCGATCGCAACCTCCGGCCATGACGGGGTTCCGGATGAGATTCTGGACAGGCTGACAGCTGTGAAAATCATTTCCAATTACGGGGTCGGTTATGATGCGATTAATGTCGATAAAGCAGTAAGCAAAGATATCATTGTCACCCATACACCAGATGTTCTGAATGAAGAGGTCGCCACCACAGCGCTGATGCTGCTGATGGCGGTCTGCCGCGAATTGCTGGTCAATGACCGCTATATCCGTGAGGGGAACTGGTCAAAGAAAGGCAATACGCCGCTGAGCCGGGCGGTTGACGGGATGGCAGTCGGCCTGCTGGGATATGGGCGTATAGGCCAGGCGATTGCGGCCAAGCTGGAGGCGTTCAGTTGTGATGTGTCTTATCACGCCAGAACAGAACGTGAAAACAGCCCGCATCGTTATTATCCGGATCTGGTCAGCATGGCACAAGATGTTACGGCGCTGATTGTGATCACCCCCGGCGGGGCGTCAACCCATCATTTGGTGACAGATGAGGTGATGGAAGCGTTAGGCCCGGACGGGATTCTGGTCAATGTTGCCCGCGGATCAGTTGTTGATGAAGACGCGCTGGTCGCCGCGCTTACAGACGGCCGGTTAGGGGCCGCCGGCCTGGATGTATTTGCAGCAGAACCGCATGTCCCGGAAGTTCTGTTCACCATGGATAATGTTGTGCTGACCCCGCATATCGGCTCAGCCACCATTGAAACCCGCCAGGCGATGGGCGATCTGACCGTGGAAAATCTGGTGCGGTATTTTTCAGAAGGCAAAGTCACCACACCAGTCCCGGAATGCAAACATCTGGTCAGCTGATCACACTGTCGTGGTCATACCGCCATCAATATATAAAATCTGGCCATGCATGAAACCAGATGCAGGCGCGGCCAGATAAATCGCTGCGCCGACCAGATCATCAACCTGGCCCCAGCGACCCGCAGGAGTGGACCCGAGAAGCCAGTCGCTAAAAGCCTTGTCTTCAAACAACGCTTGTGTCAGTTCAGTTGAGATATAGCCAGGGCCAATCGCGTTACAATTAATCCCATATCCCGCCCATTCAGATGTCATCGCCCGGGTCAGCCCGCCCACCGCGGCCTTTGCCGTTACATAAGCCCCGACATGATGACGGGCCATTTTGGTCATGATTGAGGCGATATTGATGATCTTGCCCTGGCCCCTTTGTTTCATATGACGCGCGACAGCCTGGCCAAGATAGAACAGGGCGGTGGCGTTGGTCTCCATCACATTCTGGAACGCCTCAGGCGCAAAATCTTCCAGCGCCTGCCTGTGCTGAATACCGGCATTATTGATCAGAATATCAATCGGGCCTTTATCTGCTTCAAAGCCGTCAATGGCCTGTGCCACGGCGGCCTGATCGCGCACATCAAAACAGAGTATATCTGCTGTTATGCCCGCCTGCTGAAGCCGGTCTTGTGCCGTAGCTAGCTTGGTGCTGTCCCGGCCATTGAGAATCACATGCGCGCCCGCCTCAGCCAGCCCTGCGGCCAGACCAAAGCCGATACCGCGGGTGGCCCCGGTGATCAGGGCTGTTTTGCCTGTTAAATCGAAATAGCGTGTCAGACCTGCTGTCATTTCCCTCTACCTTATCTGTTCACTCTGTCTGACAGTCTCAGGCAAAATGCTGTTTGAACAGATCAATGCTTGATCTGAACCCCTCTTCAAAATTGCCATTGCCCGGATGATACACACTTTCAAAAGAGATCACCCCGTCATAACCAATATCGCGCAGCCCCTTTGCCATCGGGTCAAATAAATCAGCCAGCTGGCCTGTGCCCATCTGGCGAACCTCAAGCGTGGCTTTGGGTGTATCGACCTTGACATCTTTGATATGGATATGGCCCAGATACCCATCCTTGGCGGTGTCAAACCCGTCTGGCCAGGCCAGTTCGTGACACCAGCAATTATTGGCCGGATCCCACAAGATTTTCAAAACATCCTTGGCATCCAGCGCATCAATCAGTTTCACCGCCGTATAGTTTGAATTCACCATGGTGCCATTACCGGTTTCAACAACCAATGTGATGCCTTCTGCACGGGCCAGATCAACAGCAGGGGCGATCAGAGGCGGCAGTGTCTGCCACGCCCCCTTGGCCACATTCCAGTGTTCTGCCCCGTTCATGCCCCACAAAATCTGTTCTTTTTTTGAGGTCATGATCCGCACCAGAGGACAGCTCAGCTCATGCGCCATATCTATGACACGTTTCAGATAATCCATATGCCGTGTGTGATCAGCATCACCAGCCCGGGAAGCGGTGGTCAGGCCTGCAAAAATATGCCGTGACAGACAGGATACAGGCTTGTTATGCGCTGCCAGCAATTCTTTTATTTTGGCAATTTCGCCCGCATCATGATCACCAACTTCTTTATCCCACACAAATTGCAGTTCAGCATAGTCAAGACCAAATTCATCCATCACATTCAGCGCATGAGCCAAATCACGGCTGATCCCGTCACAAATAACACCCAGTTTCATGGTCTAGCTCTCCTCCTAGTCAGCCTTTCGGTGCAGCTCAGCACCGACGATGTCTTCCAGCACACGTGTGACGACCCAGTTATCACCGTCCGGATATTTTGTCTTGCCTGCATGAAACAGCTGCATAGCGGTAGAGGCGGTATGCAGCGGCACGCCCAGCTGTTCTGCCAAAGCAAGTGAGATTGTCAGATCCTTATGCATGGTGGCGATATGGCTGCCGGTACCTTCAAACTGGCGATCAATAATGTTTTCAAGCGCCGAATTTGCAACCCCGCACCCCGCCCCTGAGCTGGAAAAAACATCAAACAAGGTCTGGCCAGACACACCCGCTTTTGCCGCCAGAACAGATGCTTCGAATGTGGCCGAAAAAATAGAACCTATAAGAGACTGCAGACAGGCTTTGACAATCTGGCCCTTAGGGGCTGCGTCCCCCACATGATGAATGGTTTTCGATACCGCCTGCATGATATCTGCACATGTGGCCATATCAGCATCACTGCCCGCAGCCATCATGGTCAGGGTTCCGGACTGTGCCCCCGGAAAACCACCGCTGACCGGACTGTCAATCAAAGACAGGCCACGTCCGGTAAGGCGGGTGTGAATATCTTCTGCTTCAGCTGGCTTGATTGTGGCGGTCAGGATGATCACGCCGCCTGCTGGCAGATGATCAGCAAGGCCGCCTTCATCAAAAATCACCGCCTGGGCCTGGGCCCCGGTCATGACCATCACAAACACAGCCCGCGCCCCTGCCGCAACCTCAGAAAGATTGGCCGCAGCCTGTCCGCCCATATCGGCAAATTGTTTCATTCTGTCCGGACTGAGATCAAACCCGCAGACATCAAAGCCGTTCTGCAGCAGATTTTTCGCCAGCCCGCTGCCCATATCGCCCATGCCGACAATGCCGACCTTATTCTGCTGTGCTGTCATTCATCCCTCCCAGACGCCATAAATGAGATATCAGCTTTTCCATTCAGCCCCGCATGCAGACACAGTCTTTGTCCGCAAGGTAATCAAAAGACAAATATCTGAAGCTATCAACAAAAAAATAAAGTCTTGAAACACAGACAACTCTGTCTATTTGTGAGAGAAATAACCCGTTGTGTAATTCAGACCGTGCCGCGCAAATCTCTTTTCACCTGCAGGCTTAAACAAGAAAGGCCGTCAACAGATGAACAACAGCCCCCAAGCAGAGCCGTTGGACCAGAATTTATTCCGTAAAGCCTTGTCCCGCTTTCCAACAGGTGTCGCTGTGGCCACAACCGTTTCAGCCAGCGGGCAGCCCAGAGGAATGACCATCAGTTCATTTAATTCGGTGTCGATGAACCCGCCGCTGATTTTGTGGAGCATCGGGCTGGAAGCAGCTTGTCTGGAAGATTTCAAAACAGCAGACAGGTTCGCAGTCAATATTCTGTCTGCCACACAGGCCGAGATCAGCCAGAAATTCGCAGCAGCCCAGAATGACAGATTTGCCACCATCGACTGGTCTTTATCTGCATTTGGCGTGCCGCTTATCCACGGCGCGGCGGCCATCTTGGAATGTCAGGTCTGGGCCCGCTATCCAGGCGGCGACCATGAAATCATGGTCGGTAAGGTCTGTCATCTCACCGACAATGAACAAACACCTCTTCTTTATGGTCTGGGACGGCTGACCTCATTTCCGTCTGAAACATAGAGGCCAACTGTTGCCCTCAGAAGCTCAGAGACCTGTTTCCAGCAGCGTAACCCCTGTTGTTTTGCGGCCGGTCAGCGCCCGGAACGCGTCTGCAGCTTGGGCCAGATCAAAACGCTGATTAACAGATACGCTGATCTTGCCAGACTGCAGCATCGCAAACAGATTTTCAGCAGAGGCGGCGAGCTGATCAGCTGTGGCAATATAGGTTGCCAATGTCGGCCGCTGGGCATAAAGAGAGCCATTTGCCGCCAAATCGCCAAGCTTGAAATCTGTGGCCAGACCACTGGACTGACCAAAAGAGATGAAATGCCCGCAATTCTGGATAACCTTCAGTGAGCCTGGATAGGTATCCTTGCCAACAGAATCATAAACCGCCCGCACGCCTCTGCCGCCTGTGATGTCCATCACCGCCTCGACAAAATCAGTATCGGTGTAGTTAATCACATGGGCATAACCTGCCTGTTTGGCCAGTTCAACTTTTTCAGGCGAGCCAGCTGTGCCGATTGCCTCTACCCCCATTGCCTTCATCCACTGGCCCGCCAACAGGCCAACACCGCCGGCTGCTGCATGAAACAGAACGGTATCACCTGCCTGTAACGGCACAGACTGGTTCAGCAAATATTCTACTGTCATCCCCTTCAGCATAGAGGCCGCCGCCATATCATCACTGACATCATCAGGCAGCTTGACCACCCGGTTTGCCGGGATCACGCGTTCTTCAGCAAAGGCCCCGACATGCATGGGATAGCCGACCCGGTCTCCTTCAGACAGATGGCTGACCCCTTCACCAACAGCAATGATGCGGCCGGCGGCTTCATTCCCGGGCACAAAAACATCATTTTCCGGAAACGGATACAGACCGGAAGTCTGGTAAATATCCAGAAAATTCAGGCCTATTTTTGTTTGTGAAATGACGATTTCGCCAGCTCCAGGTGTTGGGGTTGGCCGGTCTCTGACCTGCAATACATCCGCATTTCCCGGTGTTTGTGCACACACAAAACGTCCCATGATAATTCCTCATCTCTTGCTAATAACTGACTGTTCTTTGTAATTCGGTATGGTCTACAGGATATAGGCTGGACAGCCAGAAAGTCACGGGTAAATTTCTGCCAGAGAGCGGGCGCAAAACAAGCCTGTTCATTTCTGGCTTTTTGCTTGTCATCTCTGTCTGTTTTTCGGCACACTGGCGCAGAGCCTTGTTTCATTTCGTTTTCACTTAATCAGCTTACTATTATGCAACAGACCAGTAGCCGCGCTTATCACCTCCGTTCCAGCCTGATCAGGGAAATTGCTGAAAAAGGCATGCTGATGGAGGATATCATCCCGCTCTGGTTCGGAGAGGGGCAGTGGCCGACCTCACAAATTGCGGTGGCCGCGGCGAATAAGGCGCTTGAAACCGGCGATCATTTCTACCAGCCGAACAGCGGCAAACCGCCCTTCAGAGACGCGCTGTGCAGCTATATGAACGGGCTGTATGGCACGAAGAAGACACGCCAGAATATCACGGTCACCGCCTCTGGCATGCAGGGGCTTGCCCTGACCGCGCTGGCACTGATGGATGTCGGGGACAAGGTGGTGTGTATTGAGCCTGTCTGGCCCAATCTGGCAGAAAGTTTCCGAATTGCCGGGGGACAGATTGATACGCTAACGCTGACAGCCCGGAACGGACGCTGGCATCTGGATATGGACCAGCTGCTGGCAAAATTGACAGACGAGACTAAGGCCTTGCTGATCAATTCGCCCAATAATCCTACAGGCTGGGTCTGTTCAGCAGCAGAACAGCAGGTGATTCTGGATCATTGCCGGAAAAAAGGCATCTGGATTATCGCTGATGATGTCTATGCCCGGCTGTATCAGCATGGCACGGTGGCACCCAGTTTTCAGCAGCTGGCTGATGAAGAAGACAGGCTGATTTCTATCAACAGCTTTTCCAAAGCCTGGTCGATGACCGGCTGGCGGCTGGGCTGGATTACAGCCCCTGCCTTTCTTGAGCAGACCCTGGCGCAGTTAACCGAGTTCAATATCGCCTGTCCGGCAGGCTTTGTCCAAGAAGCAGGTCTGGCGATGATTGAACAGGGGGAGAGTGAGGTTGAGTTGCTGCAGAACAGGCTGAGAGCGGCGCTGGCGCTGACCCGCACCCGTCTGCAAAATCTGGGTGAGGTTTCTTTCATCGAACCTGATGGGGCGTTTTATTGTTTCTTTTCGGTTGCGGGACTGACAGACAGTCTGGGGTTTGCCCATGCGATTCTTCAGCATACCAAAGTGGGCCTGGCCCCCGGGCTGGCCTTCGGGCCGGCAGGAGAAGGCTATCTCAGGCTGTGTTATGCACAAGACGAACCTGTTCTGAATGAGGCGTTTGACCGGCTGGAAAAAGGGTTTCAGACAGCACGGCAGGCGGTCATGACCGCGTGAGCAGATGAGCCAGAAAGACTGAGGGACATTATGCTGATAGAACTAGAGATAATCACATCCTGGCTGACAGAGATATTTGAGCAGGCTGGCTGTCCGGCTGAGGAAGCCAAATTAATCGCGGTGCATCTGGTTGATGCAGATGCCAGCGGCCATCCCAGCCACGGCATTGTTCGGGTTCCCCGTTATATTGACTATATCAAGGAAGGGACTGTGCGCCCTGTATGTGCTTATGAAACACTTGTTGAGTCAGGGAATTTACGCCTGCTGGACGGCCAGTTCAGCTTTGGTCAGGTCTTGGGGCATGAAGTGGTCAAGCTGGCAGAAGAGCTGTGTGAGGAGACCGGCCTGGGGATTATCGCCCTGCGGAATGCCGGGCATCTGGGCCGGATCGGCGGCTGGGCAGAATTACTGGCAGACAAAGGGCTGGTCTCTGTTCATTTTGTCACTGTTGCCGGGTCACGTATTGTCGCCCCTTTTGGCGGCAAGCAGGCCCGCATTTCCACCGCACCTGTGGCGATAGGTGTGCCCCACCAAACAGATAACAGCCGCACCGAACATTTCATTTTAGATTTTGCCACCAGCCGGGTTGCAGAAGGAAAAATTCTGGTCAGCCAGAAAACCGGTTCAGCCCTGCCCGCAGATGCGATGGTTGACGGCCAGGGTCAGGATTCGCAAATCCCGGCAACCATTTATGGGCCCACCGCAACAGGAAATGTCCCGGACCCGCGGGCCGGAGACGGGGCGATCCAGACCTTTGGCCAGCATAAAGGGTCCGGCCTTGGTCTGGCCTGTGAGCTGCTTGCCGGCGCCCTGACCGGGGCAGGCACAAACGCCCATGACCGGCCGTTCTGTAACGGGATGTTGTCAATTGTTCTTGATCCGCAAAAGCTGAACACTGATGATCACATCGCTGCAGAGGTTTCAGATTTTATCGCTTCCATTCGCCGGACCGCCCCTCGCGAGGCAGGGTTGCCGGTGCTGATCCCAGGTGATCCGGAACGGGCAAAGCGGGCCGCCGCGCGCCAGCATGGTGTTGAGCTGAACCAGGCCATTGCTGATCAGCTGAACGCCATTTCAGCTGATCTGGGCATCATCGCCCCTGAACTTGACTAGAGTCAGTCAGCGGTCCAGCCGCCATCTATCAGCAAGCTTGTGCCGGTGATCAGGGCCGCCGCGTCTGAGGCCAGAAACACCACACCGCCCATCATATCTTCTACCTCGCCCACACGGCCGAGCTTGATCTTCTCTTCAATCCAGGCCCGGCGTTCCGGATTCTGGAAGGTGGATTCTGTCAGGGCTGTGCGCACAAAGGTCGGACAGATGGTGTTGATTCTGACCTGATGCGGGCCCCATTCAATCGCCATCGCTTTGGTGAACCCTTCCACCGCTGATTTAGACGCACAATAGACCGACCGTTCAATGCCGCCGACATGCGCCATCTGTGAAGAGATATTGATAATCGACCCGCCGGTTCCGGCAGAAATCATCTGGTTGGCGATCTGTTGCGAAAGAAAATAGGCCCCGCGCAGATTAACCGCCATCACCGCATCAAAATCTGCAGCCTTAGTATCTGCTGCCGGGCCATGGCGGGCCATACCGGCTGAATTAACCAGAACATCAAACCGGCCAAGAGCGCCAAGTGTTGCTGTCATGCTGTCCAGATCAGAAACATCCAATGCACAGGCCGTCATATTCAGGCCCTGGTCCTGAGCCGCGCTGACCAGTTCAGCCAGCTTGTCTTCTGAGCGGGCGGCCGCGATAACTTCAGCCCCTGCTTGTGCAAGAGCAACAGCACAGGCAAGGCCAATCCCAGATGAGGCCCCGGTGACCAGGGCCCGTTTTCCGTCCAGACGAAAGCTCGGTGTTTTTGGCAGGTTCATCTTTACAATCCTTTATTCTGCAGCTGTGCCATAGGCCACATTGCGGCCACCATACCGGCGCACACGCACATTGGCCTGTTCAGCATGGCCAACAAACCCTTCCAGCATGCATAACCGTGAACAATAGGCGCCAATCTCAGCCGCCGCCTCATCTGAAGTGACTTTCTGATAGGAATGTGTCTTCAGGAATTTGCCGACCCACAGCCCGCCTGTATAGCGGCCGGCTTTCTTTGTCGGCAGGGTATGGTTTGTGCCGATGACCTTATCCCCATTTGCCACATTTGTGCGCGGGCCTAAGAACAAAGCCCCATAACAGGTCATATGCTCTAAGAACCAGTCATCTCTGTCTGTCATCACCTGAACATGTTCTGAGGCAATTTCATCTGCCATCTGCAGCATTTCATCATAAGTATCGCAGACAATCACCTCACCATATTCTGCCCAGGACACAGAAGCTGTTTCTGCAGTGGGCAGAATAGTCAGCAGCCGGTCAATCTCCTCCATTGTCTGGCGGGCCAGAGTCTCAGAATTGGTCAGCAGGACAGCAGGTGAATTATAGCCATGTTCTGCCTGTCCCAGAAGGTCTGTTGCGCACATTTCGGCATCAACCGTTTCATCAGCAATCACCATTGTTTCGGTTGGTCCGGCAAACAAATCAATCCCGACCCGGCCGAATAACTGACGTTTGGCCTCAGCCACAAAAGCATTTCCCGGCCCGACCAGCATATGTACAGGTTCAATTGTTTCTGTGCCCAGCGCCATCGCCCCAATGCCCTGCATGCCGCCAAGCACATAAATTTCATGCGCCCCGCCCAGATGCATAGCCGCCACAACAGCCGCATTTGGTTTGCCCTGGAACGGCGGTGTGGCCGCAATGATCCGCGGCACACCGGCAACAGACGCGGTCAGAACAGACATATGCGCCGACGCCACCATAGGAAATTTGCCTGCAGGGACATAACAGCCCACAGACTGAACCGGAATATTTTTATGCCCAAGGATGACACCCGGCATGGTTTCAACCTCAATATCTGTCATTGAGGCACGCTGGGCTTCAGCAAACCGGCGCACCTGATCCTGCGCAAAACGGATATCGTCAAGATCGCGCGGGCTCACCTCAGCGATGAGCGCCTCTATCTCATCTTCAGACAGCCGGAAAGATACCGGGGAATAGTGATCAAATTTTTCAGACAGCTCGCGAATGGCGGCGTCACCGCGGGCCTCAATATCAGCAAGCGTATCCTCAACAATCGCTTTCACCTTTGCATCATCTTCTCTGCGCTCAGACTGAGACTTACTCTCTTTCAGATACCGAATAGCCATACTTTCTCTTCCTCTGGGACCTCGATTATAAACCTGTTCTATAATTAAGCCTGAAGCCGGTGACGTCCAGATGAAAGTCACATCTTCAGAACTGATTTCGCTTTTGTTTCTACGATTCAGACAGGTGCATATGCCGCGCCAGAGCTGCTGCCTGACGAGAGATGGTGGTGGCGCCCACCACGTCACCTTCGCTGCCTGCGGTCAGAGCGCCCAGAGCATAGGCTGACGGGTAGGGCTGGCCAGACGGGGTGCATAACCGCAAATCGTCACCAAGCCCCGGGCCGCGGCCAAAGGCATCAGCCCGCACCACACCCGTAGTCAGCATATCTGCCAATAACGGGTCCCGGCCCATGCCGGTGCAATTCACAATTCCGTCTGCCGGAAGCGTCTCACCAGAGGCCAGATGAGCAGACAGCCGCCCGGGGTCAGCCGCAGCTGAGATATGCACAACACGTCCGGTCAGAAGCTCTAGCTGTCCTGAGTTCTGGAGCTGTGTTGCCATTGCGTTTGTCTGCGGGGCAGACCGGTAGCGGGCAAGAGACCAGAACGCCCCCAGATGCGCCATAAGGCGCCGTTTTTCTGAATCAGCCAGACGCCGCCAGACAGGGTTAAGATGAACCCGCAACGCCTCAAAACGGCTTTGCCAGACTGTATCTGTCCAGTCATAGCGCTTATTTGCTTTCAGCCTGCGGTTAAAAAACCGGATAAATTCAGACGCGCTGTCTATATCATCCGGCCAAGTGACCGCTTCATAGGGTATCCAGTCCGTTTGTGCTGGCGGTAGCAGGCCCATAGGCGTGACAATGCGGATGCGGCCACGATGCCCGGCCCGGCCCAGCGCATAAACCGCATCCATCGCTGTCAGCCCGCCTCCTACCACAACAATCTCGTCACCAGGGTCTATCTTATCAAGCCAGGTCCCGGACCAGGGTGAGCGGATAAGAAGGCTGTGTGCCTCTGGCCAGCAGGCCTCATCTATCGGGCAGGGCCAGTCTGGTGTCGGGTTTCCGGTCGCCAGAATCAAAGTCTCAGCTGTGTGAAATTGGCCATCTTCGCGGACCAGATGCCAGAGTGCTGACCCGTTATCAAAATCAGCAGAGATCACGCGCTGAGCACAAAAGCTGACTTCATCACTATGGGGGAGTTTTTCTATTTCCGTGTTCAGATAGCGGGCAAAATCAGCCCGCCGGTAAAACGCCCCTTCTGCGCAATGGGCGGTTTTATCCTCTATATTCTGTTCTGCCCAGGCCGGAAACACATCAGGGCGGGCCGGGCGAAGCTGCATAATCTGGGCCCGGACATTCAGCCTGAAATCAGGATGGGCTGTCCCAAAGGCAGCCCCATGCCCAAAGGGGCCAGGCCCGAACACAGTGATCTGAGCAGCCAGCTCTGGCTGCAAATCCAGAAGATGAGTGAGGATGCTGGCTGATGTATAGCCAGAGCCAACAACAGCAATACCCAAAGCAGATGGCAAGGTCATCAAAGCCGGCGCTGCCGTTCAGCTTTCCACCGGACCGCCTTCATCTTTCCAGGTCCCAAAGCCACCCACATTGCTGACATGCTTGTAACCCATGTCAACCAATGTGCGCCCTGCCAGTGCGGCCTGACCGCCAGCGGCACAAACAAGGATAATATCCGCGTCCTTATCCATCTGCGGATGATGAAATTGTGTCGCCTCATCAGCGGCGAATTCAATAAAGCCGCGCGGGATTCTCAACGCCCCGGCAATGGTTCCGGTCTCTGTTATCGCTGCGCTGTCCCGCACATCTACGAACACCACGCCGGTTTGGCCATGTTTTGAAATCCCGTCCTTTGTATCCAGTTTCGGGACAACCGCATTTGCTTCTGCAAGATAATCTTGTGCTGATTTCATGGTTCTGTTTCCTTTTCGTCTGTCGGGCTGGCCCCTTTATATGATGGCCTGCCGCTTGCTGGCTCCATCCTAATTGCCTCTCGGCGACAATCAACTCTGTTTTTTGACGTTCTGACCCTGAGGGCAGGTGTTCAGCTGTCTGCTTGCGGGCGTGTGGCCACATAAACCCCGACAGTAGCGATCATCAGACCCGCTATATCAATGGCGGTCAGCTGTTCATTGACAAACAGCCAGCCCATAACCGCTGAGACCGGCGGCACAAGGAAAAACAACGTGGCGGTCTGGCTGGCAGACCCGGCCTTAATCAGATACATCAGAATCGTAAATGCCCCGAAAGACACAGCCAGAATCTGCCACCCCATGGCCATGATAAATGAAGGGGTGAAATCCAGGAACGGCTCTTCTATCGCCAGCATCACCGCTACATGAAACAGACAGGCGGCCAGGGCCTGATACATATTGGATACAGACAGTGGCAACCGGCCGCTTAAGCGTTTCTGCCAGAGCGTGCCTGCTGTGACCGCCAGTAAAGAGACAGCGGTGGCGATAAGACCTATAAGGGGCAGTTCTCCGCCGACATCCAGGCCCAGCACAAGGGCCGCCCCGCCAAACCCAAGGGCAATGCCCAGCCATTGCCGCCAGGTTACCTGTTCGCCCAGAACAGGGCCTGCCAGCGCCCCTGTCAGAACCGGCTGAAGCGAGACAATAAGAGCAGACAGCCCCGCAGGCATTCCCTTGGAAATGGCAAAAAACACGCCGCCAAGATAAAGCCCGTGAAACAAAATACCGGTACCGGCAGCCTCCAGCATATCTTTTCGGCTGGCCAGAAGGCTTTCTTTCAACACCGCGGCAAAACAGAAAAACCCAGCTGTGACCAGAGCAAAGCGAAAGGCAAGAGAGGCAAACGGAGAGGCATCCTGAACAATAATTTTGCTGGTGATAAAGGCAGATGACCATAAAATCACAAACAGGAACGGAAAAGAACGGATCATGAAACCGTCCCAGAAGACGGCTGCTTCACCGGTCGCGGGATCTGATAAATATCGACCCCCTCATCATCAGATGATTTTATCAGCCTGCCAGTGGCCGCAAGATGAGTGAGATGTGCGCGTGCCTCACCAGCCGCAAAATACATCTCATGATCACCAAATTCGCGGCCAAATAAAACAGCCATCGCTGACCAGACCGTCAAGGGCTTGTCTCTGGCCGCAACAGCCAGCACATCAAGCCGGTGATGATGATGATCGATCAGCTGACGAGCGCGTGCGCCGCCCGCCCGAAACGGCCAGTCATGCCCGGGAAAAATCTGCATCTCTTCAGGCAAACCCTGCATGTCTGACAGATAGGCAAAATAGGCTGATAATAAATCAAAATCAGGATCACGGATATCAGCTGATATATTCGGCGATATCCGGGGCAGAAGAAAATCAACACTTAAAAACAGATCTCTGTTGTGATCCATCAGGCTGATTTGATCATCTGAATGACCTGTATCGGTTCTGATGCGCCAAGTGCCGGCTGTGGTTCTGATCTCATCACCTGCAGAAAGAGAAATAAAATCAGGTAACGGGGCGGTGTTGCGCCGATACCGGCTGCCGCCCTGGCGGACCGCCTCTATCGTTTCTGCGGGCAGGCCATATCGGGCGTAGGTTTGTGCCAGCAGCCCGCCAAATTCATCCGGGCCAAGATCATACAGCCAGCGCGCATGCTCTGCTTCTGCTGTGCTGGCAAACACATCTGCGCCAGTCAGTTCAGCCAGCGGACCCGCATAGCCGATATGATCAACATGGTGATGCGTGACAATAATCTGAACAACAGGCTTGCCAGCCAGCGGGCCGGATAAGAGCATCTGCCAATGTGCGGCGGTGGCCTGATTGTTCAGACCTGTATCAATCAGAACCCAGCCATCAGGCATGTCCAGCATATACAGATTGATGTGATTCAGCCGGAACGGCAGTTCAAATCTGGCCCAGAACAAATCATCGGCAAGCTGGCGAAGTTGGCCTGTGGGTGCGGCGTCAATGCCAAGTGGGATCATGCTGTCTCTCGCTCAGTGAGCGATACAGAAATTTCACCAATACCTTCAACGCCGCCAGACAGGCTGTCTCCTGGTCCGACCGCAGCGACACCTGCTGGCGTGCCTGTGAAAATTAAATCACCTGCCTGAAGCCGGACAGACTGGCTGCAAAAAGCGATAATATCGCCCACTGACCAGATCAGCTCAGATAAATCAGCGTCCTGACGTATCTCGCCATTCACACTCAGCCAAATCCGGCCTGTGGCAAATTCAGCCTGAGCAGCAGGGATATCAGCCAGCGGCACAAGAGGAGACAAGGGGGCTGAATTGTCAAACGCCTTACCCCAGTCCCAGGGACGACCTTTTTCCCGATGCGCGATTTGCAGATCACGGCGGGTAAAATCAATCCCCACACCTGCGCCCCAGATATGAGACAGCGCATCTTCTGCAGCAATATTCGCCCCGCCTTTCCCGACAGCCAGAACCAGTTCAATTTCGTGATGCAGATCTTCGGTCAGCGGCGGATAAGGAATAGCTGTGCCGGTTTCCACCAGCGCATCTGCTGGTTTGGTAAAGAAAAAAGGCGGTTCTTTATCACTGAATCCCATTTCGCGGGCATGCGCACCATAATTCCGGCCAACACAGAAAATACGCCGTACAGGAAAGCGTTTATCAGAAGTGGCAACAGACGCGCTTGGGCGGGGCGAAGGCGGGAGAATATACTCAGTCATAATCGTTCTTTCTTTAACGCACATTTTTTTGAAAACTCAGTCTGACAGAACAGCCCTGATAGCAGATGTTGGTTATACCGCATATCGCTTGGCGCTGGCAACGCTGACTGGCTTTGTCTTCTGCCGGGCTTTGGGGCAGAGGGAATCTGTTAATTTTTTGAACGCTGCCGTGTGGCCGCGGTGATAATCAGACCAGACAGAACAATCAGGGCCATGCCGCCAAGGCTGGACAGGCTGAACTGGGCCTGCCAAAGCCAGATCCCCACCAGACCTGCAGAAATCAGATAGCTGTATTCATAGACCACAGCATAGCTTGTCTCAGCAATCTGATAGGCCCTGGCCAGCATCCAGATGGACAGGACCGTCAGCACCGCCATCAGACCAACCCAAAACCAAATAAACGCATCTGCCCAGACCAGCCCTTTGACGATAAAGGCGGCTTCAGGCGGGACCGGACCGCTGATAAAGGCCGGGGCCAGCACAGCCCAAATCAGCCCTGCTGCGCCCAGAACAGCAAAATAAACAGCCACCAGAGCGAGCGGGTTTTCATCAGCGCAGAGCCGTTTTGTGGCAATAGAGGACAGAGCATAGAATGCGCCTGCCAGCACAGGCAGAAATTGTAAAGGGTGAAAGCCAAGGCTGTCCGGGCGCAGAACAAGCCATACACCAGCTGAGCCTGTCAGCACAGCCAGAACACGCCGCCAGCCAGGCTTCAGCCCAAATAACAGAACAGAAAACAGCAACACAAATATAGGTGAGGTGAACAGGCCCGCCCCGGCAATGGCGACAGGCAAAAACGACAAAACCGCAAAATACAGCGCCATGGAAGAAGCCAGCAAAGCCGTTCTCAGCATCACCGCTGGCCAGCTGATCAGCCGCAGGTTTTGAGAGGTCAGCACGGCCAGACCAAAAACACAGATTAACGCCAGTGCTGATCGCATGAAGTGAAACTGGCCAAGGCCGATTTTGTCAGACACAAAGGGAACAAAATTATCAGACAGCCCCAGAATGGATATACCGGTCACCAACAGGACAGCGCTTTGATGTTCTGCAGACAGGCCTGACCAGACCCGTAAAAAAGAAGCGCGTTGTAAAGACATAAGCCGGCCCACCCGATCCCGATCCAAAACGCTGCTGACTATAGGCCAGTCCGGCCAGTCTGTATATGGGGGGGAATGTGTTTGTCAGCTGGCCCCGCCAGCGCGCGGTGCAGACACGGCTGTGGTCATCCAGACGGTCTCCGGCTGGCCGGAAGCGGTGTCATCAGCACCCAGCTCAGCCAGCCGCAACACCCACAAATATCCATAGCTGCTGCCATCACGGGCCAGAACCGTCAGCACAAAACGGGCCACACCATTATCAATACGGCTGTCATTAATCACATAATTCAGATGACCAAGCAGCGGGGCATAGGCCGGGATATCAAACAGGGTGGAGAATTTCGCCAGCGGACCGGTCACACGTTTGTTATCAGGATGTGCAAAAATCCATACCTGCTCAATGCCGGCTTGTCTGTCTGCATCACCAGCTTGCAGACCAAGCAGTTGAATTTCGACAACATCCTGTGCCGATAATGCCTCAGACGGGCGGATAAATTCCGCCGCCTTTGCGCCCAGGCTGGCCAGCATCAATGCAAAAGCAAAACAAAAACAGGTAATCTTCCTCATATAGCGTTTACGCAACACTATGGCCGGCAGATTGCTCAGCTTTTGGCTGTGGATAAATGAGCCGCCACAAAATCAAGGCCAGAAGCGATGAAATCAGGCTGGCGCGGCAGCCGTTCAACAGGCATACCTGCCCGATTCGCCCAAATGGTTTTAAAGCCGAACAGACCAGCCGCCGCCGCATCCCAGCCATTTGAAGAGACAAATAAAATGTCTTCAGGCTTCGCTGTATAGCGCGCGCAGCCCAGCTGATAGACACGGGGGTCAGGCTTGAACACGCCGACATCTTCAACAGATAATAAACTGTCCAGCCTGTCTGTCAGCCCTGCCGCGGCAAACGCATGATCGATCATCTGCTGATTGCCGTTTGAGAGCACAGCCGCCGGCAAGCCGGCAGCGTGAACCGCATCCAGGGCCGGGCGCGCATCATCATAGGCGTCCAGTTCACGATACAGATCAAGAAGCGCGTCTCGCATCTCCTGGTTATCAAGCTGAAGGGATTCCAGCGCATAATCCAGTGAGTCGCAGGTCAGCTGCCAGAACGGGGCATAGCTGTGTGAAAGAGACCGCAGCCAGGTGTAGTTCAGCTGGCGGGATCGCCAAATTGCGGCCAGTTCTGGCCACAACGTCTTCAGTTCAGGAAACCGGCCTGTTGCCGCCAGCTTGGCCGCAGCCGCATCAACATCCAACAAGGTACCATAGGCATCAAACAAGACGGCTTTATACATATCAGCTCCTTAATTTCACGCCTGCCCGGCGGGTGATATATAAGCTGGCCAGAATCACAAGCAAGGCCAGAAATTTCGGCAGGGTCACAGGTTCACCCAACACCACAAGCCCGATC
Organism: uncultured Alphaproteobacteria bacterium; assembly: GCA_937988715.1. Classification (GTDB taxonomy): domain Bacteria; phylum Pseudomonadota; class Alphaproteobacteria; order Puniceispirillales; family Puniceispirillaceae; genus JADHLI01. Next base: position 58,751 of record CALKIF010000127.1, read on the forward strand.
ACGACAGCAACCATGGGGATTGTATAACCAACATTTGACATAAAACCCGCCCCTGCCCGGTTAATTAAAACATAGCGCAGGGAAAAGGCAAAGGCTGTCGATACAAGCCCCAGCCAGAGCAAGGCTGCCCAGACATCAGTTGACCAGCTGACCGGATCGGGTTGTTCCAGAACAAGCGCCAGAGGTATGGCCACAACAGAGGACAGAACCAAAGAAAAACCGGTCAGCTGGACAGGCTTAATGCCGGTCAACCCTCTGACCATCAGATTACCGCCAGCATAACAGGAAAAGGCCAGCATCAGGGCCAGCTGGGCAATCAGTGAAGAGCCGCCCAATTTGTTCACCCCGTCATACATAAGAATGAAAACACCGCCCAGCCCCAGCAAAACACCAAACAGCCGGCCTTTTGTCAGCAGCTCATCACGGGTGATGAAATGTGCCCCCAAAACCGTGACAAGAGGGCCCGTTCCGTTCAGCAGACCCGCAACAGAACTGTCCACAAATTGTTCTGCCCAGCTGATCAGAAAAAAGGGTAACAAGGTGCCCAGAAAGGCGATCGCTGCCAGCCTGCCCCAGGGCAGGGCCCGCCAGTCCAGCCGAAACCCGCCGGAGATCGCCAGCCACAAACAGATTCCCAAACCGCCAATCGTGGTACGCGCCGCGACAACACTGAACGGGGCTGACCCGTCAACAGCGATTTTAATGGCCCCGAAGGCAGATCCCCAGATCACAGACAAGACCAGCAGAATCAAAAAATCCAGCGGCTGGGGTTTACTGATGGTATGGCTCACCTCGACACTCCGCAACACAACGACCCCTATACCACCAGCAAGGCTGAACTGCAGACAACAAGTCCTGCACCAAGCCACGCCCCCCAGGCAGGACGGCTGCGTGTTTGATACCACACAAAGGGCAGAATCATAACCGGGCCAAAAGAGGACAAGATCGTCACATCAGCAACCCGACCGGTTTCAAGAGCAGCCAGAAGCAGATAAACGCCAAAGCTGAGGCCAAAAAAACCATTCGCGACAATATACAGCCAAAGCCGTTTATCGGCATAAACAGCCTTGTCAATCTGTGGCCGGCTGAACGGCCAGATCAGCCAGAAAACAAGCGCCGCCACAGAAACCCTGATCAGGCCGGCCATCATTGGATCACCCCCGGCCGCCATCACCGGGCGCAGCAACAGCACACCAACCGCCTGGCCAAGGGCGGCCAGAAACCCGGTCAGCACGCCCAGCCAGAGCGGTTGTGTGATGGTTTCCCAGACATGCAGCAAATCCCGGCGCTTGCCATAAATCACTGCCAGACAAATGCCGGAAAAGCCAATCCCAATGGCCAGAATTTTCAGCCCTGTCAGAGGTTCAGACAAAAACAGCCAGCCAAGAAGAGCCGCCAGCGGCGCATTGGCCGCAAACAGAATACCGGTACGGCGCGGGCCCAGACGGCGCATGGTGACAAATAAAAAATAATCCCCGATCACAACCCCGATCAGGGCAGAGGCAAGGATAGGCAGCCAAAACTGATCAGGCACAGACCAGCTGGCGTTTGTGAGAAGCATCATCACGCACAGCAAGCCTGCTGAGGTCAGCATCCGGATACGGTTAAACTGAAGCGAGCCCAAGGTCACCGCAGGGCGATGGCCGAACAGGCTGGCCAGTGTCCAGCTCAACGCTGCTGCCAGGGATAAAAGATGAGCCAGTTCCATAAAACAGGCTAAGACCTGATACAGGCGTCAAGTGCCTGGGTAAGATCTGAGATCAGATCATCTGCATGTTCCAACCCGACAGAAAGCCTGACATGGCCTTCATTGATCTCCAGCTGTTGCCGCTCCTCCTCAGACAAGCTCATATGGGTGGTGCTGGCCGGATGACAGGCCAGTGACTTTGAATCCCCCAGATTGTTTGAAATATCAATAAGAGATAAGGCGTTAAGAAACCGGAACGCACCGTCTTTGCCGCCCTGCACTTCAAACGCCATCAATGTGCTGGGCCCTGACATCTGGCGGCAGGCCAGCTCATATTGCGGATGGGACGGCTCACCAGGGTAGGATAAAGACACCACCGCCGGATGAGCCTTTATGGCGGCGGCGATCGTGCCAGCGGTTTTTGTCTGCGCCTCTACACGCAAAGCCAGCGTTTCCAGAGATTTCAGCATTACCCAGGCGGTAAACGGGCTCATCGCTGCGCCGGTCTGCCGGTAAAACGGCAGAAAGGTCTCTTCAATAAAGGCTGTGGTGCCCAACACAGCCCCGCCAAGCAGGCGGCCCTGACCATCAATATGTTTTGTTGTGGAATAGGTAACAATATCTGCACCAAGGGCCAGCGGAGACTGAAACACCGGTGTGGCAAAGACATTATCCACAATCACCTGTGCCCCGGCGGCATGGGCCAGCGCGCTGACCGCCTGAATATCCACCAAATGCAAAACCGGATTTGACGGGCTTTCCAGAAACACAATTTTTGTCGGTTTTGCCAATGCTGTTGTCCAGGCCGCCAGATCGCGCCCGTCGACCAGTTCAACATCAACCCCCCAGCGCGGCAGGATTTTTGTTAAAATCGCATGACAGGCCCCAAACAATGCCTGGCTGGCCACCACACGATCCCCTGCAGAAAGCTGGCACGCCAGAGACGAGAATATCGCGGCCATACCTGTTCCGCATACACGGCAGGCCTCTGCCCCCTCAAGCTTGGCCAGCCGCGCTTCAAGGGCTTTTAAGGTCGGGTTGCCATAACGTGAATAAACAAAATTATCAGCCTCACCTTTAAACGCTGCGGCTGCCTGTTCAGCCGTGTCATAGACATAGCCGGAGGTCATGAACAACGCTTCAGATGTTTCCAGATTATCTGTGCGATTCACCCCTTCACGGATCAAATGGGTGTCTCTGTGCCAGGATGTGTCCTTGCTCATCTTCGGTCCTCTTTTTGCACATCAACATCGCCCTGCTGGCTTTGTCCCCATATAACAGCCTGACCGACGATGCGTGTCTTCCCGTCCATGACCATAACCGGATCACCATAAAGAACGTAGCCTTCATCCAAGGCGGCACTGACACGCGCACAAAATTCAGGCGTGTCTTCTCCTGTCAGAAACCGATATATTTTTTGCGGATCACCAGCCATCCCTTACCCCCTGTCAGACAAGATGGAGCCCCTGCCGGGACATTCATTCAAGCTGTCTATTTACCGGCGCGGGGCGTGTTTGGCAAGAATACGTTGTAAGGTCCGGCGGTGCATTTTCAGGCGGCGGGCCGTCTCAGAAACATTGCGGTCACATTGTTCAAACACACGCTGAATATGTTCCCAGCGCACCCTGTCGGCGCTCATCGGATCTTCAGGCGGGGCAGGCAGGCCGCCTTCTGTCTGCAGCAATGCTCTGACAATCTCATCAGGGTTTGCCGGCTTGGGCAAATAATCAAGCGCCCCTGCCTTCACCGCGGCAACCGCGGTGGCGATATTGCCGAATCCTGTGAGGATAATGATCCGACACGCTGGGTTCACAGACTGAAGGTGACGCACAACATCAAGGCCGTTGCCATCTTCAAGTTTTAAATCCAGAACAGCATAATCAGGCAGCTGTTGCTGAATCAGGCTCAAGGCTTCTTTCACACCGGCCGCGGCCATAACCGTAAATTCACGTTGTTCCATCGCGCGCACCAGCATCCGTCGCAGCGCGTTATCATCATCCAGAATTAACAGCTTTCTGTTCATCTTCTTATCTTTTCGGCCTTTTAGAATCTATGTCCTGTCACCAGACCAGCACCATGTTTACCACTTATCAGCTTGTCAATCTTTCGCGCGGAATGGTGATATGAATGGCCGCGCCGCCAACTTCTTCATTATAAATGTCAATTTCACCACCAAGGCTGTTGACCAGTGTTACCGCCAGAAACAATCCCAGACCGCGATGGCCGCCGCGACCGTCACGCGAGCTGTTCCAGGGCTGGCCCAGACGGGCCAGAATATTCGGGCCAAACCCCGGCCCATCATCGCTGAGGTTGATATCAATATCGGTCGCGGTCCAGCCAATATCAAGTCTGATCGCCGTGGCCGCATAGTCATGTGCATTATCCAGCAGAATCTCCAGCGTATATTTCAGATCAGGAAGCGGCTTGGATAAGGGCTCAGCACTGTCATCCAAAGACCCCGTGGTCAGATCAAGCAGACCTGTCAATTCGGTGAATTTGGCATCAAGCATGGTGTGTAACACCTGACTGATCGGCATGGTCACATCATCTGCAAATCTGTCTGTGTTCACATCGCGGTCCAGCTCAGAGAGAATCACACGGCATCTTTCTGCTTCATTGATCAGAAGCGAGATGTCCGCCTGTAAGTCTTCAGACCGGGGATGCTGGTCAAGCCGGTTCTGCAGCTCATGGCTGATCAGTGTGATGGTGTTCAGAGGTGAGCCCAGCTTATGAGCCGCCGCCGCGGCCAGTGCGCCTAAATTAGCGATCTGCTGTTCACGTTCCAGAACCAGCTGTGTTGCGGCCAGGCTGGCTGAGGTGCGCCGTGATCTGTCTGCCAGCCACCAGACATAAAAGCTGATAAATAACGCCGACACCATCAAAGCCACCAACAGCCCGATGAGATATAAAGAGGGCAGATCAAACCTGTCCGCCAGCAAAGGCAGAGGCAGATGAAGCCTGGATAACAGGCTGGCACAAACCCCGACAAGAATCACCAGAAAAGCTGTGGATTTGAAATCAAGCAGAGCAGCAGACACCACAATCGGGGCCAGCAGCAAGATCGAAAACGGATTGCTTAACCCCCCTGTCAGATAAAGCAGCCCGGCCAGCTGAATCACATCAAATAACAGGGCCAGAAGCAGTTCTATGGCAGAGGCCTGAGTCAGATGCCGGGTCCGCCAGGCCTGCCAGACATTCACTGCCACCCCGACCAGAATAATACCGAAGGCACTTAAAAAAGGTGGCTCAAAATTCAAAAAGAAAAACACACAGATAAGAGCGACAGACTGGCCAGACAGCGCCAGCCACCTGATCAGCACAACCGCTTTGGGATCTATCAGCGCCTCACCGTTGATACGGGCCACCGCCTGAAGGTCAGGTCTGGATGTGGAAAAGGGCGGCAACATTGTTTGATCAGATATCGAGGTTAGACACTTTCAGGGCATTTTCCTGAATGAAATTCCGGCGTTCTTCAACCGCTTCACCCATCAATGTTGAAAAGGCAAGATTCGCCTCTTCTTCTTCTGTGATCCGGACCTGAAGGAAGGTGCGCTGATCCGGATCAAGCGTGGTTTCCCATAATTGATCAGGGTTCATCTCGCCAAGCCCTTTATAACGGGCAATCTGGGCCCCTTTCCGGCCAAGGGCCGTCACCTGGGCAGCCAGCTCAGACGGGCCTTTGATCATGGTCTGGCCCTGCGGGGTTTCAAACCAGGGGCGTTTGGCAAACACCTGCTGCAGCCGGGCGGCAGCGGCATCCAGCTGCCGGGCCTCTGCTGTATTGATGAATTTACGATCCAGATAATGGGTTTCTGTGATGCCGCGTAAAGTCCGGCTGAGCTTAAGCCGGGGCTGCTCGCCTGTTGGCTCAATCTCTGCCTGCCAGCCCTGTTCAAGCGGGTCTGACATTTGGTCCAGACGCTTGGCAAGATAGCCGGCTGCTTCTTCTTTAAACAGATTTTCAGCATTCAGCATACCGGCGATCGCGGCCTGTTCAATCACATCACGGTTGCTGACCTGAAGGGTCAGCTGATCTATCGCCCGAGAGAGTGTGATGGAGTTTTCCACAAGCTCTTTTAGATCAGCACCAGCGATTTGCAGACCAGCCTCATCACGCAGAACCGCATCTTTCAGCCCGGCATTGACCAGATAATCATCAAGCGCGCTCTGATCTTTCAGATAGACTTCTGATGATCCGCGCTTTGCCCGAAACAAAGGCGGCTGGGCAATATATAAATAGCCCTTTTCGATCAGCGGCCGCATATGACGGAAGAAGAAGGTCAGCAGCAAGGTTCTGATGTGACTGCCATCCACATCAGCATCTGTCATAATGACCACCTTGTGATAACGGATTTTATCCGGGTCCATACCATTATTTTCAGGCCCGCTATTGCCGACACCGGCCCCAATCGCCGTGATCAAAGTGCCGATTTCAGCAGAAGACAGCATTTTGTCCAGCCGGGCCCGCTCCACATTCAGAATTTTACCCCGCAGAGGCAGGATCGCCTGATTGGCCCGGTCACGCCCTTGTTTGGCTGAACCGCCAGCTGAATCCCCCTCAACCAGAAACAGCTCAGACTTGGCCGGGTCTTTTTCCTGACAATCTGCCAGCTTGCCAGGCAGGCTGGCCACATCCAGAACCCCTTTGCGGCGGGTCAGCTCGCGGGCCTTGCGGGCCGCTTCGCGGGCAGCGGCGGCTTCATAGGCTTTGGAGACAATTTTTTTGGCCTCAGCAGGGTGTTCCTCAAACCACTGGCTCAACGCCTCACCTACTGCCTGTTCAACCAGAGGCCGCACCTCAGAAGATACAAGCTTGTCTTTTGTTTGTGATGAGAATTTGGGATCAGGCACTTTCACCGAAATAATGGCGGTCAGCCCTTCGCGTGAATCATCTCCTGTCAGCTGGACTTTTTCGCGCTTGGCAATGCCCGCCTCTTGCGCATAATTATTGACAATGCGGGTTAGCGCGCCTCTGAATCCGGCCAGATGGGTGCCGCCGTCACGCTGCGGAATATTATTTGTGAAACATAAGGTTGTTTCATGAAAACTGTCTGTCCAGGCCAGAGACAGCTCTACTCCCACACCATCTTTTTCGGTGGCGTTATGAATGGTCTGGTGAAGCGCGTTGCGTGATTTATTGAGGTAATCGACAAACGCAACAAGGCCGCCATCATAATAAAATTCGCTCACCTTTTCTTCTGCTTTGCGGTTATCAACCAGGCGTATGCGCACACCTGAATTCAAAAACGCCAGCTCACGCAGCCTGTTTTCCAAAATGGTGAATTCAAATTCAATATTTGAAAATGTGTCTGTTGACGGCAGAAAGGTGATCTCTGTGCCGCTTTTGCCTTCTGCTGGTCCTGTATCTGCAAGAGGGGCAACTGATTCGCCATGTTCAAACCGCATGGAATGATGCCGGCCCTCACGCCAGATATTCAGCTCAAGCCAGCCTGACAGCGCGTTCACAACTGACACGCCCACACCATGCAAACCGCCGGAGACCTTATAGGCATTATTGTCAAATTTGCCGCCAGCATGAAGCTGGGTCATGATGACTTCAGCGGCAGAAATGCCTTCTTCAGGATGAATCTGCGTCGGGATCCCGCGGCCGTTATCCGATACCGTGACAGACCCGTCACCGTTCAAAATCACCTGGGTAATGTCACAATGACCGGCCAAGGCTTCATCGATTGCATTATCCACAACCTCATACACCATGTGATGCAGTCCGGAGCCATCATCTGTATCCCCGATATACATGCCAGGGCGTTTGCGCACAGCATCAAGCCCGCGCAAAACCTTGATCGACTCTGCTCCGTATTCTTCCTGCGGAAGCGCATCATCTGTCATGTGTTGTTCTCCATACCTGTACCATACATCATCATCATTCGCGGCAGATCTGCTGGCGTCTAAAGGTTAAGCTGGCCATCTGAAACAGCTATAAATTGGGCCTCTTCACGCAAGGCTAAAAAGGCCTGCGCATCAACACCACTATACCATACCTGGCCTGATAATTCAGAACACAATGAAAACAGCTCTGCCCTGCGGGCCGGGTCCAAATGAGCAGCAACATCATCAAGCAATAAAATGGGCGGCCGGCCCAAACGTTTGTCCTGCAGCACGGCATGAGCCAGGACCATGGCAATCATCAGGGCTTTTTGTTCTCCGGTTGAGGCCAGATGCGCACTTTGCCCTTTATAGACAAGCGTTAAGTCTGTTTCATGCGGCCCCGGCATATGGCTGAGCCCTGCCTGACGGTTTTGCCGGGCGGCCAGCAATATCCTGTCTTCAATATCAATCGCCGGCAGGCCCGCCTCCAGCCAGTCAGCCGCCTGGCCGGTCAGATGAGCCTTGACCACCGGAAAGCTTGACGCCAACAGGCCGGATTCCCGATTGATATCATCTATCAAGGCTGAACGGGTTGCGGAAATGGCAATCCCTGTTTCGGCCAGTATCTTTTCAAGAGATGCACACCAGTTTTCATCTGTCTGCCCGTCACTGAGCAGGCGTGTCCGTTCCCGCCAGGCTTTTTCATAGCGAGACAACCGCCCGCTATGTGCCGGATCAAAAGCAATCGCCAAACGGTCAATAAACCGCCTGCGGGCAGAAGGCGCGCCAATAAACAGACCATCCATCTGGGGGGTCAGCCAGGATAAGGTGACCAGCCGCGCTAGGTCTGTCTGGGCACTGGCGACACCATTTACCCTGACCACGCGCCGCGGGGCATCTGGCTGTTCAGGGGCCTGTCCTGTCCCTACGGCCACCACCCCTTCAGGGCCAGACAGTTCAGCAAAGACAGACCAGCTTGCGCCCTGCACCTCTTTTGTCCTGTCTGTGCGGTTCTGTGTCAGCTGTTCAGAGAAATGACCGATTTCGCCGCGCTGGGCCCGCCGCAACCCCCTGCCCGGGGCCAGCATAGACACAGCTTCCAGCAAATTGGTTTTTCCCGCGCCATTCGGCCCGGTCAGCACGACCGCTTTGCTCTGCAGGCCCAGTTCAGCTGACGGATAATTCCGGAACGCCTGAATCTGAAGCGCGTGCAGACCTGAGATCATAGGCTGGTGACCGGGATCCCCTGTCTGAGAGGAGCTGGGCTGCGCTTGTGTTGGCTTATCCTCACAGCGAGATACGGCCTGAGGCTGCATCATAGGCTCTCCACCCTTGCTTGTTCGCCTGTTTTTGCCACATACACCGGCCCTTAAACCCGCATCGGCATAAGCACAAACAGATTATCGTCATCACCAGGTGTTGAAATAAGGCTGGGTGAGCCCGGATCAGACAAGGCCATCTGCATCACATCGCCTTCAATCTGCTGGGCAATTTCCAGCAGATAACGCGCATTGAACCCGATATCCAATCCCTCACCTGAATAGCTGACTTCCAGCTCTTCAACCGCACTTGACGCCTCAGGCGTACTGGCAGACAGAGTCAGCAGATTTTCAGTCAGGCTGAGCTTCACCGAACGTGATTTTTCAGAAGAAATGGTCGACACCCTGTCAACCGCTGCCGAAAACAGGCCACGGTCAACGCTGAGCACCTTATCATTGCCGCGCGGGATCACCCGGGTGTAATCTGGAAAAGAGCCATCAATAAGCTTTGAGGTCAGACGCACCTGACCAAAGGAAAATTCAGCACGGGTTTCAGACAGCCGGACATTAACCTCGCCTTCTTCATCATCCAGCAATTTCCGCAGCTCGCCCACAGCCTTGCGCGGCAGGATAATGTTCGGCAGATCCTGTGCGCCCTGTGGCATGCTCATCTGCGCAAGGGCCAGCCTGTGACCATCTGTGGCCACCGCCGCCAGCGCCCCTGAATCGCTTTTATGAAAATAAATGCCATTCAGATAATAACGGGTTTCTTCAGTTGAAATCGCAAACCGGGTGGTGTCAATCTGATGCCGCATATCAGCTGTGGTGATGGCAAACTGAATTGGCAATTCGCTGGAATTAAAGGCAGGAAAATCTTCAACCGGCAATGTCGGCAGGGTGAAATTTGACCGGCCAGCCTGAACAGATGCTGTGCCATCAGCAACTGTGACGGTCACTTCAGCCCCTTCTGGCAGCTTTTTGACAATATCGTTCAACAGATGAGCAGGGACTGTACAAGCCCCGTCCTGTGCCACTGAACAGCTGACCTGCTCAGCGATATCCATTTCCATATCCGTTGCGGTCAGGGTCAATTGGCCTGCTTCTGCCCGGATAACAATATTGGCCAGAATGGGAATGGTGTTGCGTCGCTCAACTACAGAACTGACATGCCCGAGAGGGCGAAGCAAACTCAGCCTATCAATTGCGAATTTCATCGGCTTATCTCTGAATTTTTGATGATCGTGTTCAAGTACCCTATTTTGACACACAAAATATAGCAGTACAAACGAAAATAATCACAGGATATAGGCCAGACTCACCTGATCTGGCCATTTGACCGGCTGGACTGCACTTTGCGGGCAACCCTTTGGTTTTACTGATCGGAAAGAACTGATTTCAGCAGATTCACATCATCAGCCAGTTCGGTTTCTGTGACCATTAATTCTTCAACCTTGCGCACCGCATGCATGATGGTTGTATGGTCACGATTACCAAAACGTCTGCCAATCTCTGGATAGGACAGAGAGGTTAAATTCTTGGCCAGATACATGGCGATCTGGCGTGGCCGGGCGATCTGGCGTGACCGTCTGGCAGAAAACATATCAGCGACACGGATATGAAAATGGCTGGCCACTTGTTTCTGGATGTCATCAACCGTAATGCGCCGGCTGCTGGCCCGTAACAGGTCTGCCAGCAATTCTCTTGACGTTTCCACAGTAATCTCGCGCCCGACCAAAGTGGCATGCGCAACAATCCGGTTAAAGGCGCCTTCAATTTCCCGGATGTTTGAGGTGATTTTCCGCGCCAGGAAGTCCAGTACCTTATCAGACACATCAACCCCTGATTTATCGCGGCGGGCCTGAAGAATACCCAAACGCAATTCATAATCAGCCGGATGAATATCCGCCACCATGCCCCAGCCGAGGCGAGAGCGCAGACGTTCTTCCATACCGGACAGGTCTGTTGGTGATTTATCTGCAGACAGAACAACCTGGCGGCCATCCTCAACCAGCGCGTTGAACGTATGGAAAAACTCTTCTTGTGTTGAATCCTTGCCGGAAATGAACTGCACATCATCGATCATCAGAACATCAACAGACCGGAACTGTTCTTTGAATGACATCATGTCACGATATCGCAGCGCCCTGATGAACCGGTACATGAATTTTTCAGCAGACAGATACATCACTTTGCGGTGCGGCTGGCGGTGGTTAATTTCCCAGGCAATCGCATGCATCAGATGTGTTTTGCCCAGACCAACGCCGCCATATAAAAACAGCGGGTTGTAGGTGGCCTCGGCACTTTCGGCAACCCGCTTGGCAATCGCAAACGCCAGCTGGTTCGGCTTGCCAACAATGAAATTCTCAAAAGTCAGCCGGCTGTCCAGCCCTTCAACGGTTCCGGTCAGGCTTGGCGCCGCCTCTGATTCGGCAGCCGAAGAGGTCATCCGCGGCGGATAGTCAGCAGCAGAAGCAGGGGAAGAGGCAAGCGGGCCTGTACGATCGGCGCTGTTCAGCACCACATCAACAGCCTGGACCCCGTCAAATTCGGCCTTGGCCAGCAATCTCAGCTTTTCAGCATAATTTGATAACACCCGGTCCCGCAGAAATGAGGTGTCAGCCCGCAAGATCAACAAGCTGTCATCAATCGCTTCAAACGCCAGCGGTTTAATCCAGGCTTTCCATTTCGCCTCACCCAGATCGCCCTTCAGTTTATGCGAAATCCGCTGCCAGGCCATATGCAAACCGGCCTTGCTGTGACAATCCTCATGCGGGTGCGTAAGTGATTCGGGATTCATCCCCCCTTTTGAAGATAATGACTGACGCCGCGTCGTGCCCTTCATCGCCATTTCCTGATTCTTCGCGTCAAGGTCGGTCATTTTTTATTATTTTCCCGGATGGCCACAGCAGACAGGCTGGGTGGTTATTCTTATTTATTGACCGGAAGATCGCGATGACCAGAGGGCGAGCCCCTCAGCCTGACAACGCGTTCTGTCCACAATCCCTAGCGATGAAGGTACCCTTAATCATAGATGATATGCAAGCGATCGAGAGGCTGATTCACATAAATATATTTACAAATTTGACAGTTTTTTAGCTTGACAAAAACAGGCCTGAATTTCGGGCAACGGGTCCTGCAACATACATTTTTACCGTAAAAAAAAGAGGTTAACAGATGCGAATCAATGTGGGCCGTAAAGAACGCGGCCTAATTCATGCCCGCCGCGCTGAACCAGCCAGACCGGCAGGCACAAAAAAAGGCGCATCATTTTGCGCCTTTCATCATCATCTGATTCTGTTTGATGCGGACAGGGCTTCAGGCGCCGACCGCTTTCACCCGTGCTGACAGACGGGACATCTTACGAGAAGCTGTGTTTTTGTGCAGCACCCCTTTTGAGACACCACGCATCAGTTCTGGCTGGGCGTCTTTCAGTGCGGATTGTGCGGTATCTTTGTCACCTGATGCAATCGCAGCTTCAACACGCTTTACAAAGGTACGGATGCGGCTGATCCGGCTTTTGTTGATTTCTGCCCGATTCGCGTTGCGGCGGATCCGCTTTTTAGCTGATTTATGGTTTGCCATAAAATGCTCTTTTCTTCACTAATTAATCTCAGACCCGGGCTTATACGCCGAAACCGGGTATCCCGTCAAGCATATTTGCTTGATTTCAGCGAATTTCAAGCTGGCTGGCTGTGGCGGGCAAAAGGGTCAGCCGCCAGACCATCTGGTTCTGGATATTTATTTTCTCCAGCCTGAGCTGTTCGCCCTGTTTCATGAACCGCCCCGCCTCTTCAGCCCAGCCAATTGCGGTGAGTGTTTTTCTGTAAGCTGAAGAGATGGTGTCATCAGCAGCTTCAGTTTCCAGAAACAGAACCAGAATGCGGCCAGACGGCGAATCAAACGCAAAGCTCAGCTCAGCATTCACCTTTGTTTCGGCAAGCACAGGAATGTCGCTGAACCAGCCTGTTTTTTCGGCAGCCGCCTGGAAGGGATGTGCCAGCATCAGCAGACCCGCAAACAGACCAGAGATCAGATATCTGCGCCGGAAAAAGACCATGATGTTCGGTAAAGATAAACAAGACATAGATGTAAGTATGCTTAACGCTGACAAGAAGGGCAATAAAAACTGGACCGCCCAGACTGGACAATATGTCTTATCGTCTGCGCACATTGAACACAAGCTTTGCCTGTCTGTCCGTAAACACGAAGATTCTGGACAAAATACCCAATTTCACCACCGGGCTGGACATGATCACGCAAGCTGGTCCCGCCTGCATCTATCGCTTCAGCCAGCACTTGCTTTATCGCTGTGGCCAGCCGGTCCGCACGGGCACCTGCAATGCTGCCGGCTTTGCGGCGCGGCGATATTCCTGCCCGAAACAAAGCCTCTCCAACATAGATATTGCCCAGACCCGCAATCAGCCTTTGATCCAGAAGAGCTGCTTTTATGCTGGTTTTGCGGCCAGCCATCAGCGATTTCAAGACCTCAGCAGAAAAGGCAGAAGACAGCGGTTCAACCCCCAGACCAGACAATAAAGGATGCGTGCCTTCATCAGGGCTTGCAAATAAATCCAGATGCCCGAACCGGCGCGGGTCAGAAAACACAAACCAGGCCCCTGTCTCCAGCTCTACTGAGAAATGATCATGTTTGGCAAAATTGGGCTTGTGATTATAAAGCCGAATGGCCCCGGACATCCCCAGATGGATAAGCAGGGTTTCACCCTGGTCCAGCTGGATCAGAATATATTTGCTGCGCCGTTGCGGTACAGAACAAAGACGGCCGGTCAGCCGCTGGTCGAGCCGATCAGGCAGAGGCCAGCGCAGATCCCCCCTGGTCAGTCTGACAGATTTGATTCGCTGCCCTGACACCACCGGTTCAAGAGCTGTGCGTACGGTTTCGACTTCTGGTAATTCCGGCACGCTTCAGATTTCCCTTTTGCCACGGCTGTATTATATAAAGAATAATATTGTGAGCAGACATCACACAATCAAGATGGCAAAAAAGGCCGCAACGGCCTGCCTGCAACCCAACAGATAAACCGCAGAGACTGGTGATGACAAGCAAAACGGAAACCGAATGGACTGATTTTGGCTTTGAAACTGTACCCGTTTCAGAAAAACAGTCCCGCGTTGCAGATGTGTTTTCATCTGTCGCCCCGTCATATGACATTATGAATGACCTGATGAGCGGCGGTGTTCACCGGCTGTGGAAAGACGCGCTGATGGACTGGATGGCCCCTTCAGCAGGACAAAGGCTGGTTGATCTGGCAGGCGGAACAGGCGATATCGCGCTCAGGTTTCTGAAGCGCGGCGGCAGCCATGTTCATGTGGTGGATATTAATGCTGACATGATCAGCGCCGGGCAGAAACGACGTGACCTGAACGCCTTTTCCGGCCAGCTTGACTGGACCGTTGCCAGTGCAGAAGACATCCCGCTTCACACAGCATCAGCTGATCGGGTGACCATTTCATTTGGCTTGCGCAATGTCACCAACCGCGATCAGGCCTTAAGTGAAGCCTTCAGGATATTAAAGCCTGGTGGCCGGTTCTGTTGTCTGGAATTTTCAGCTGTTCAGAACGCGGCCCTGGCCAGACTGTATGATCTATGGTCGTTCAAGGCGTTGCCGCAAATTGGCCGGATTGTGGCCCGTGATGAAGCCGCCTATCGGTATCTGGCCGAATCCATCAGGCGGTTTCCGGCCCAGCAGGAGCTGGCCCAGATGATGTCTGACGCTGGTTTTGCCCAGGTCCGGTACCGGAATTTGTCTGGTGGTATAGCCTCCATTCATTCAGGCTGGAAACTTGATTGATGGCTGTTTTGTTGGTGCTCTGGCGGCTCCCGCGGATGGGGTTTATTCTGGGCAGAGCCGGGATTCTGGGCCATCTGGCAAAGCTTGATCTCTGGCCGGGATGGCTGGCACAGCTGCTTCGGCTGCTGAATTTTCTGATTGTCTCCCGCAGCGCCCGTACAGATGCCGGACAAGCCTTATGTGAAGCGCTGCAGGCATTAGGGCCGGGATTTATAAAATTCGGACAAGCCCTGGCCACACGCGCTGATTTGATCGGCCCGGAGCTGGCTGGCGGGCTGGTCCAGCTGCAGGATAAATTACCTGCCTTTGACGGCCAGAAAGCCCGCCAAATCATCGAAGAGAGTTCTGGCAAAGCTGTTGCTGAGCTGTTCAGCGAATTTGAGGATATCCCTGTTGCCGCCGCCTCTATTGCACAGGTGCATAAAGCCAGACGGCCTGACGGCCAGATGGTGGCGGTTAAAATTCTGCGGCCTGATATCCATAAGCGGATGCGGCGGGACATCCTGTTTTTCAAAACCATGGCCCGGTTGGTTGAAACTGTTGCACCAGCCTTGCGCCGCCTGCGTCTGGTCACCGCTGTTGACCAGTTTGAGGCCATTTCCAAAATTGAACTTGATCTGCGTATGGAAGCGGCAGCAGGCGGCAAGCTGGCCGAAAATCTGGCTGCGGATACCGGCATCCGCATCCCCTTTATTGATCTTGAGCGCACCAGCAGTTCAGTTCTGGTCACAGAATGGATAGATGGTGTGCGTATTGATGATGTGGCCGCCCTTGAGGCCGCCGGACATGATATTGCAAAAATCACAGAAATTGCCGCCACCAGCTTTTTCAATCAGGTGTTCCGAGACGGCTATTTTCATGCCGACATGCATCCGGGCAATATTTTTGTCACCGCAGATGGCACGCTGGTGCCTATCGATTTCGGTATCATGGGCCAGCTTGATTTCTCAGATCGTCTGTTTTTAGCCAGGCTGCTGATGGCCATTCTGGAGCGAGATTATGATCTGGTCGCCCGCCTGCATCATGAGGCAGGCATGCTGTCTGAACATGTGCCGCTGCCTTTGTTTGCCCAGAGCCTGCGCAGTGTGGTTGACCCGGTCATGGGCAAAGCCCTGGCAGATATCTCTTTAGGTACAGTTCTGGGCCAGATTCTGCAGATATCCTCAAATTTTGATATTTCTGTTCAGCCTCAATTTAATCTGTTGCAAAAAACAATGATGATGGCTGAAGGGGTGGCCCGCACCCTGAACCCGCAAGCCGATATGTGGCATCTGGCCCGGCCTCTGGCTGAAAACTGGATGACATCTGAGGTGACTATTATCGCTCAGGCCAAACAGGTGATGCGTGATCTCTCGCGGCTATATCACGCGCTGCCTGCCCTGCTGGACCGGCTGGAGCGCCCCGAAGAGCCACCGCGCGCGCCGTCCAAACTGCCCTGGATCATTGTTGCCGGGCTGATCGCCATTGCCTTTTATGGCCATTTCGGGATAGGGTGATACAGATTTTGTGAATAATTCACAAATTTGTGAAAACAAGGGAAACCCATGTCTGATTTTGCCCAGGCTTTCGAACAGATCCTGCATAAATTAGGGGGCCGCGAGGCGGTCCAGACCTTGTTAGGAGTCGGGCCAAGCGCGCTGTCAAACTATATGAAGCGCACAGAAATTCCCCGCGACAAGCTGGCCTTAATCAGGTCCGCCCTGCAGGAAAGAGGCTGGCGGTTTGACCTGGACAGGCTGCAGCTGATCCCGATAAATGCAGAGACAACAAAAAGAGTTCTGTTAATTATCACCGGCGGTATTGCCGCTTATAAGGGTCTTGATCTGGCCCGCCGCTTGATGGACAGAGGTTTTGCGGTGCGCGGCGTGATGACCGAATCGGCACAGCAGTTTATCACCCCGCTCAGCCTGTCTGCCCTGACAGGAGAGAAAGTCTATACAGAGCTGTTTTCGCTGACTGATGAGGCGGAAATGGGTCATATCAGGCTGGCCCGGGATACAGACCTTGTTCTGGTGGCCCCGGCGACAGCCAATTTCATTGCCAAGCTCAGCCACGGTTTGGCTGACTGTCTGGCCTCAACCTTATGTCTGGCAACAGACGCACCTGTAATGCTGGCCCCGGCGATGAACCCGAATATGTGGCATCACCCTGCCACGCAGGCCAATATGGACACACTTATGAGCCGCGGCGTGCATGTCGTCTCGCCGGTCAGCGGGGATACCGCCTGTGGTGAGATAGGTGAAGGGCGGCTGGCTGAACCTGTCGATATCGCTGCTGAGGCTGAGAGATATCTTCGGGCTGATAAAGGCTGCCTTGCCGGACGTCATGTTCTGATCACATCCGGGCCAACCCATGAGCCGATTGATCCGGTCCGTTATATTGCCAACCGGTCCTCAGGCAAACAGGGCCATGCCCTTGCCGCCGCCTGTGCAGCGAACGGGGCACGGGTCACGCTTATTAGCGGGCCGGTCAGCTTGCCTGATCCGGCCAATGTGAAACTGGTCAAGGTTGAAACCGCAAGGCAGATGTATGCGGCCTGTCTGGACAGCCTGCCAGCGGATATTGCGATTTGTGCGGCAGCGGTTGCAGACTGGCATGTGCAGAATGAGACAAAAAACAAACAAAAAAAGGCTGGTACTGGCCCGCCTGATATCCAGCTGACAGAAAATCCCGATATTCTGGCTGCGCTGAGCACAGCAGAAAACAGGCCGTCCCTTGTGATTGGATTCGCGGCCGAGACAGAAAATCTGATCGCCAATGCCCAGCAGAAACGCAGCCGAAAGAGCTGTGACTGGATCATTGCCAATCATATCTCAGATCAGCCAGGCGACAGCGTGTTCGGATCTGATCAGAATAAAGCCAGCCTGATCAAGGGATCAGAAATTATTGACTGGCCAAACCAGTCGAAGCAGGCTTTGGCAGACCAGCTGATAGCTGAACTCGACCAGTGGATAAGAACAAATGAAAATTTATCTGAAACAGAATGAAGCCGCCTCATCCCTGCCGCTGCCGGCCTATCAGACAGATCTGTCCGCAGGTGTTGACCTGCAGGCCGCCTTGCCAGACGGGCCTGTGACGATAGCCCCAATGGGGCGGCTTGCGGTGCCGACCGGTTTGTTCATGGCGATGCCAGAAGGGGTGGAGGCCCAAATTCGGCCCCGCTCCGGGCTGGCCCTCAGACAAGGGCTGACGGTTGCCAATGCGCCCGGCACAATCGATGCTGACTATCGCGGTGAGATTAAAGTTCTGCTTATTAATCTGGGCACAGAAACGATCACAATTGAACATGGCATGCGCATTGCCCAGATGATTTTCAGTCCGGTTCTGAAAGCGTCATTCCAGCGCGCAGATGAGCTGGATGACACATTGCGCGGGACAGGCGGGTTCGGGTCAACCGGTCTGTATGACACACCATCAGGAGAGGGATCATGATTCTGACCGACCATGAGGTTGAACGTTACGCCCGCCAGGTGGTGATGCCGGAAATCGGTGAGGCCGGCCAGAAAAAGCTGTTACAGGCAAAGGTCCTGATCTTAGGGGCAGGCGGTCTGGGCACACCTGTCATTGCCGGGCTGGCCGGCGCAGGTGTCGGGCATCTCACCCTTATGGATGATGATGTGGTTGAGCTGACCAATCTGAACCGCCAGATCACCCACACTATGGACAGGCTGGGCACGAACAAGGCTGAAAGCGCGGCGGTATTTGCACATGCACTGAACCCGGATATCAGCCTTCAGATCGAAACACAGAGATTCACATCAGAAAATGCAGGCGATCTGGTCAAGGCTCATGATCTGGTGGTTGATTGTACAGATAATGCCGAAACACGTTATCTTGTGAATGAGTTATGCCAGACCCATGGCGTGCCCCTGGTGTTTGCCGGGGCGGTCAGAACAGACGGGCAGATCACCTGTTTTGTCCCGCAGCTTGCAGACAGCCCGTGCCTGCGTTGTATTTTTCCGCAGACAGAGCTTGATTACGATCAGGCCCCGTCCTGTTCAACAGCAGGTGTGCTGGGATCAACAACTCTTGTTATGGGCGCGCTGCAGACCGCAGAAGTGATTAAGCTGCTGACCGGAACAGGCACACCTCTTATCGGCCGGCTGGTGTTATATGACGGCCTGTCCGCCCAATTCACTGAAATTGAAGTGGCAGCTGATCCGGACTGTCCTGTCTGTGGCAAAAGCTGACAATCAGATTAGGGTTCAGCTGGTCAGGAGACCATCGCGGCCACCACCCGGTCAGGCGGTGTATGCCCGTCCAGAAAGGTCTGGATATTGATGATCACCTTATCACCCATGGCATGACGGCCTTCAATTGTGGCTGACCCGATATGCGGCAGCAGCACAACATTATCCAGCTCTCTCAGAGTGTCCGGAATATGCGGCTCATTCTGATAGACATCCAGCCCGGCCCCAGCAATGCCACCAGCTTTCAGAATATCTGCCAGCGCGGTCTCATCAACAATCTCGCCTCTGGCGGTATTGACCAGATAGGCATGGCTTGGCATCAGCCCAAGACGTTCAGCAGATAACAGCCCTTCGGTCGCCCCGGTTGACGGACAATTGACTGACACAATATCCATCCGCCGCAACATTTCATCCAGATCAGCCCAATATGTGGCTTCCAGCTCTTCTTCGGTGGTGGGATGGACCGGATTGCGGTTGTGATAATGAATAGACATGCCAAAGCCGCGTGCGCGCCGCGCAATAGCCTGGCCGATCTGACCCATGCCGATGATGCCCAGCCGCTTGCCATTAATCCGGTGCCCCAGCATGCCGGTTGGGGACCAGCCCGTCCAGCTTGCGGTACGGGCCCGCCTGTCCCCTTCAGCAATCCGGCGCGGCACCGCCAGGATCAAGGCCATGGCCACGTCTGCTGTGTCTTCTGTCAGCACACCCGGGGTGTTTGTCACGGTAATGCCCTTGGCCTTGGCCGCATCCAGATCAATATGGTCAACACCGGTACCAAATGAGGCAATCAGCTTCAGCTGGGGGCCGGCCTGCTCCAGCATTTCAGCATCTATCTTGTCTGTTACAGTGGGCACCAGAACATCTGCTTGCTGCATCAGCTGGATAAGTGCTTCAGAAGACAGCTGGACATCATCTGCGCTCAATTCGGCATCAAACAGCTCACGCATGCGGGTTTCAACGCTGTCAGGCAGTTTGCGGGTTAAGATGACCTTTGGTTTCATTGCGCCCAATTCTCCTGAGGATGACACATCCAGTCAGTGGATTTTCGGTGTTCTTTTGACCATAAAAAAGCTAAGCTGTCGATGACATTCATCACCTGTGCAAATCTTAACAGAAAATCGTGCGTTTCTCAAAATTTTGGTGTCTGCCAGAAGAGATAAAAATTCAGAACAACATCATGACTATGCCCTCATCTCTCAGCACTTTCAGACAAGTTTATCCTCTCAGAGTCTGCCGCCCTGTTGTGATGATTGCACTGTGTCTCAGCGTCTGTGCTGTGCTGTTCAGCCCGTTCACAAATAAGGCCGCTTGGGCTCTGGATAAGGTCAATGCCGAGGTTCCCGCAGCCAAGACGGTGATCAGAGGTTCCGGGCTGCCTGTGCCGCGGTTTGTCTCGCTGAAATCAAATGTGGTCAATATGCGTGTCGGCCCGGGACATGAATATCCCCTGCAGTGGGTCTATGTCCGCAAAAACCTGCCTTTGAAGGTGATTTCCGAATTTGATGTCTGGCGAAAGGTTGTTGACCATGAAGGGGTCACCGGCTGGGTGCATGGCCAGCTGGTCTCTTTGAAACGATTTGGTGTGGTCACCAGCTCAAACGCCAAATTGAGGGCTGAGCCGAATGAGCAGGCCGCGGTTACGGCTGTGGCTGAAGCGGGCGTGCTGATGGAAGTCCAATATTGCGAAGGGGCATGGTGCCGGCTGGGCTCAGATATCGCCAGAGGCTGGCTGGAACGGTCCCGGTTCTGGGGGGTTTTACCCGGAGAAACACTGAACTAGCCGGCTGATGCCGCGAATTGTGGTTTTTTCGCCAGATTTAGTCTAAAACTTTACTCAACAAACAAAAAATAGGTTTTCACATGTCTTTAACCCACAAAAACGCCTTTTCTTATGATGAGCTGATCTCTTGTGCCAAAGGGGAGCTGTTCGGTCCTGGAAATCCGCAACTGCCTCTGCCGCCTATGCTGATGACAGACAGGATCACCAAAATCACCGAAACCGGCGGCAATTTCGATAAAGGCTTTATTGAAGCTGAGCTGGATATTCATCCGGATTTATGGTTCTTCCCCTGTCATTTTGAAGGCGATCCGGTGATGCCGGGATGCTTAGGTATGGACGGGTTATGGCAGCTGGTCGGCTTTCATCTGGGCTGGCTGGGCGGTCAGGGCAGAGGGCGCGCCTTGTCTGTTGGTGAGGTTAAATTTACAGGACAGATTCTGCCGTCAGCCAAGCTGGTGACCTTTCAGCTGCATATCAAACGCGTGCTGATGCGCCGGCTGGTGATGGGGATTGCAGATGGCTGTGTGTTATGTGACGGCGAAACCGTGTTTGAAGCAAATGATATCCGGGTTGGCCTGTTTGGCGCAGAAGGGGGCGAATAATGAGACGCGTTGTTATCACAGGTCTGGGCATTGTCTCGTCAATTGGCACAGACGCAGAAGCGGTCACCACATCACTTCGTGAAGGCCGGTCCGGTATTGTTGCCGCACCTGACTATACCGAACTGGGATTCCGGTCTCAGGTCAAAGGGGCTGTTGATATTGACCTTGCTGAACATATTGACCGCAAACAGATGCGGTTCATGGGGGAAGGGGCGGCCTATGCGGTTGTCGCCATGCAACAGGCGGTTGCTGATTCCGGCCTGACCGCCGCCGATGTCTCTAACCCGCGCACAGGTCTGATTGCCGGTTCAGGCGGCCCGTCCACAGCCAATATGCTGACCGCCTTTGACACCACAAGAGAAAAAGGCCCGAAACGGGTTGGCCCTTATATGGTGCCGCGCTGTATGTCCTCAACAGTCTCAGCCTGTATCGCGACATTCTTTGAAATTAAGGGCGTGAATTATTCAATTTCTTCTGCCTGTTCAACTTCTGCCCATTGTATCACCGCCGGAACAGATGCGATCCGTTACGGCATGCAGGATATCGTCTTTGCCGGCGGCGGTGAGGAATTGCACTGGACCTTGTCTGTGCTGTTTGACGCTATGGGCGCGATGTCCTCTAAATATAATGACACGCCTGAACTGGCCTCACGTGCTTATGATGCTGACCGGGATGGTTTTGTTATTGCCGGCGGCGGCGGCATGGTGGTTTTGGAAGATTATGAACATGCAAAGGCCCGCGGCGCGAAAATCTATGCAGAAGTCGTTGGCTATGGGGCCAATTCAGATGGTCATGACATGGTCGCCCCATCCGGGGAAGGCGCGCAAAGATGTATGAAGCTGGCTTTGGACGGCTTTAATGGTGTGCCGCTGGATCAGCCAGTTGATTATATCAATGCCCATGGCACATCAACCCCTGTCGGCGATGTCAAAGAATTAGAAGCGGTCAGGGCTGTATTCGGCCCGCGCGGCTATTTGCCTGTGGTCACTTCCACCAAATCGCTGACCGGTCATTCGCTTGGCGCAACCGGGGTACAGGAAGCGATTTACACATTGTTGATGATGCAGAATAACTTTATTGGCGCATCAGCAAATATCATCACACCTGATCCGGCGATAGGGGATATCCCTGTACCCACAACCAGACTAGATGACAAAGCCATTAATCTGGCCTTGTCAAACAGCTTTGGGTTCGGCGGGACAAATGCAACGCTGGCGCTGGCCAGACTGCAGGATTAACCGGCCTTTACATAACAACACCAGGAGACAGATTTATGGGTATTCTGGAGGGTAAACGCGGCCTCATCATGGGGGTGGCGAACGAAAAATCAGCTGCCTGGGGGATTGCGGCGGCGGCCGCGGCACAAGGGGCTGAACTGGCGTTCACCTATCAGATGGAGGGGTTCAGAAAACGTCTTGAGCCGCTGGCCGCGTCTGTGGGTTCAGACTTTCTGATCCCGTGTGATGTGGCTGAAGATACCGCTGCAGCAGATACGTTTGCTGCTCTGCGCAGAAGATGGGACAGCCTGGATTTTTTCGTTCATGCAATCGGCTTTTCAGACAAAAGCGAGCTGAAAGGGCCGTATTACAATACCAGCCGCGAAAATTTTGAGCAGACCATGCTGATTTCTGCCTTTTCCTTTACCGAAATGGCCGCAGAAGCCCGCAAGATGATGCCAGATGGCGGCTCGCTTTTGACCATGTCTTATCTGGGCGGGGTCCGCACCACCCCGAATTATAATGTGATGGGTGTGGCCAAAGCAGCATTAGAAGCCTCTACCCGCTATCTGGCGGTGGATCTGGGAGGAGAGAATATCCGGGTCAACACCCTGTCAGCCGGGCCGATGCGTACCCTGGCCGGGGCCGCGATTACCGGTGCGCGCCATATTTTCAGACATTCTGAAGAACAGGCCCCGCTGGGCCGCAACCCCGATATTGACGAGGTGGGCCGGGCGGCGGTGTATCTGTTGTCTGATCTGGCCTCTGGTGTGACCGGCGAGACTCATTATGTCGATGGCGGCTATCACCATATTGGTGTGCCGCATGAGGTTGAATAAGCGCTTTTTTTAAATCTGACCCTGAACTGAAAAAAGACACCTGCAGGCAGGCTGCAGATGTCTTTTTTTAACTTTTTATATCAGCTGTGCAGGGTCGCTTTATTCAGCCTTATCCCCGGCCGTTTCAGCTTCCAAATCCGCGCCTGTCTCTTGATCAACACGCTTCATGGACAGCTTTACCTTGCCGCGATCATCAAAGCCGATGACTTTGACCTTGACCATATCGCCTTCCTTGCAGACATCTGTGGTCTGGGCAACACGCTCATTCTTCATCTCAGAGATATGAACAAGACCGTCCCGCGCGCCAAGGAAATTGACAAACGCCCCGAAATCGACCGTTTTGACAACCTTGCCGGTATAAATCTCACCCAGCTCAGGCTCAGCCACAATCTCACGGATACGGGCCAGAGCCGCATCACTTGAGGTCTGGCTGACCGCTGCCACAGACACGCTGCCATCATCTTCAATATCGATTTTCGCGCCGGTTTCTTCGACAATCTCGCGGATCATCTTACCGCCCGGGCCAATCACCTCACGGATTTTATCAACCGGAATTTTCAGCGTTGTGATCTTCGGTGCAGATTCCGCCAGACCATCACGCGCCGCGGTCAGGGCCTTGGCCATTTCACCCAGAATATGAATCCGGCCGTCACGGGCCTGATCCAGCGCAATCTCCATAATCTCAGGTGTGATAGATGTGATCTTGATATCCATCTGCAGGGCGGTGATGCCAGCATCGGTACCTGCCACCTTGAAATCCATATCGCCCAAGTGATCTTCATCACCCAGAAT
>CALKIF010000128.1:0-3512 GCA_937988715.1 uncultured Alphaproteobacteria bacterium
CCAAGGTCTGCCAGATTGCGGAACGCGATATAATCCATCGAATGACAACCGGCACAGACTTCCTTGTACGCCTGGAAACCGCGCTGCATAGAGGCTTTATCAAAGGTCCCGAACGGCCCGGAAAAGGACCAGTCCGCAGATCGCAAGGTCACATCCCCGCCGCCAGCAGCCAAAACAGGAAGGCTGAATAGGGCTGCTGCCAATGTCAAAAACAGCTTTTTCATTATGCTTTCTCCTTTGGAGCCGCTGCCGCGCCCACCATGGCCCCAGAGCCGCCGAAAATCGGTGTTGATATGGATTGCGGCAGAGGTCGCGGCGTTTCCGCCACAGACAATACCGGCAGAATCACCAGGAAGTGAAGGAAGTACCAGATGGTCGCGATACGGCCGATCAGAACATAAATCCCTTCAGCAGGCATCGCCCCGATATAGCCCAGAACCAGACAATCAACGAAGAACAGCCAGAAGAAAATCTTGAAAATCGGACGGAACCGGCCAGAGCGGACAGGAGACCTGTCCAGCCAGGGCAGAATGAACAGAACCGCGATGGCCCCGAACATCGCCAAGACACCGCCCAGCTTGTCAGGGACCGCCCGCAAAATCGCATAAAACGGCAGGAAATACCATTCCGGCACGATATGGGCCGGGGTCTGGAGCGCGTTGGCCGGAATATAGTTATCCGGATGACCCATGAAATTCGGGAAGAAAAACACCGCCGCGGCAAAGAAAGACAGGAACACAGACAGGCCGAAGAAATCCTTAATCGTATAGTAAGGATGGAACGGAATAGTGTCCTGGGGGCCGCGTGTGTCAATACCCAACGGGTTGTTTGAACCAAACCGGTGCAAGGCCACCAGATGCAGAACCACCACACCGACAATCACAAACGGCAGCAGATAATGCAGCGAGAAGAACCGGTTCAAAGTGGGGTTATCAACAGAAAATCCGCCCCACAGCCAGGTCACAATTGATTCGCCAACAAACGGCAGGGCTGAGAACAGGTTGGTGATCACTGTCGCGCCCCAGAAGGACATCTGGCCCCAGGGCAGAACATAGCCCATAAAGGCAGTCGCCATCATCAGCAGCAAGATGACCACACCCAGCATCCACAATAATTCCCGTGGGGCTTTATAAGAGCCGTAATACAGGCCACGGAAAATATGGATGAACACCACAATAAAGAAGAAAGACGCGCCATTCATGTGAATATAGCGCAACAGCCAGCCATGGTTGACATCCCGCATTATCCGTTCAACCGAATCAAAGGCGTAATCCACATGGGCGGTATAGCTCATCGACAGAACAATTCCGGTGATGATCATAATCACCAGTGAGATACCCGCCAGTGAGCCGAAATTCCAGAAATAATTCAGGTTCTTCGGAGTCGGGTATTCATTGGCCTCATGATTGAGGAAGGTGAAAATCGGCAGCCGGTGGTCAATCCAGCGCACGACAGGATTTTGAAACTGATTTGCAGACATGGTCTTGAACTTCCTTGTTAAAACTGTGGCGAAGGATTAGCCGATCTTAATCACATCATCTGAGAGGAAGGCGTAAGGCGGCACTTCCAAATTGGTCGGGGCCGGGCCTTTGCGAATCCGGCCTGATGAATCATAGTGTGAGCCATGGCACGGGCAGAACCAGCCATCATATTCGCCGCGAACCTCGCCCACTTTCTGGCCAAGAGGCACACAGCCCAGATGGGTACAGACGCCCAGAACCACCAGATACTCAGGTTTCTGTACACGGTCATCATCTGCCTGCGGATCACGCATATCCAGCGCGTCAGCAACTTTGGCCTCGTCAATCTCAGCCTTGGTGCGATGCCGGATGAAGACCGGCTTGCCGCGCCATTTTAGAGTGATGGACTGGCCTTCAGCAATTTTCGAGACATCAACCTCTATGCTGGCCAGCGCCAGCGTGTCAGCGGCCGGGTTCATCTGGTCAATCAGCGGCCAGGCAAATGCGCCTGCACCAACCGCGCCCATTGCATAGGTCGCCACCACAATAAAATCGCGGCGTGATTTCTGTTCTGCTGCCGGAGCAGCTTTGTTAGTCTTTGATGCAGCCATCTTCCCCTCTTAGCCGAGTGCGGCCCCCACAGTAATACAGGTGGCCCATTTGTGCAGTCATACATGCGAAGGGGAGGCTGTTGTCATACAGCACCTTGAAAACATCATCCCCTAGCCCGCGTTAGTATACGCCGTTCACCGCCGTTTTGCCATGCCGCAGACTGCGCCAAAATAGCGCAACCCTATCTGGTTTTGCAAGCCTGAATGACAGCCGGAATGTGAAGATTCAGATCACGGCCATCTGACCTCTGGCGGCAGGCTCATCAAAATGGCCTCTATGTTGCCGCCAGTCTTCAGCCCGAACAGCGTGCCCCGGTCATAGAGCAGGTTAAATTCCACATACCGGCCGCGCCGGACCAGCTGGAAATGGCGGTCATCCTCGGTCCAGCGGGTGGCCATGGTGCGCCGCACAATCGCATCATAGCTGTCAGCAAAGCTGGTGCCCACATCACGGGTGAAGGCAAAGTCAGCCTGTCTGTCCCCTGTATCCAGATAATCATAGAAAATGCCGCCTGCCCCGCGCGGCTCATCCCGGTGTTTCAGATGAAAATAGTCATCACACCATTTCTTATATTTGGGATAATAGTCGGGGTCATGGCGATCACAACAGTCCTTGAGCGCGCCGTGAAACGCGTTTGCTTCAGCCGGAGCCGGTTTCAGAGGCGTTAAATCACCGCCGCCGCCAAACCAGGCTTTCTGAGTGATCACAAAACGGGTGTTCATATGAGCAGCCGGCACAAACGGGTTCTGCGGATGGGCCACCAGCGAAATGCCGCCTGCCCAGAACTGGCCATCTTCACCCGCGCCCGGAATCTGGGCGCGAAATTCTTCTGAAAACTGGCCATGCACGACAGAGATGTTTACCCCGACCTTTTCAAAGACACGGCCATGCATGACCGACATCTGGCCGCCACCGCCGCCATCGCGGTTCCATGATCTGCGCTGAAATGTGCCGGCCGGCCTGTCAGATAAAGGCGTGCTGCCTGCGTCGCGTTCAATCGCTTCAAACTGGCCGCAGATCCGGTCCCGAAGGGTTTCAAACCAGTCTGCCGCATGGCCGGACAGATCGGCCATATCAGAAGACAGAAAATCAGGGGGAGTCCGGTTTGTCATGATGATGTGATGCTCTTGTTCTTGTCATACAGGGCGAGAAGCTGATCTGCTGATAAGGTGAAGTCGGTGTCAACCCACAGCTGTTCCAGCGCGGCAAGGCGCAGACCGACCGCAGGCCCGTCCAGCCTGTAGTGATGTACTATATCTCGGCCCTTTACAGGACAAGGCGGGGGCTGGAAAAAGACAATTTGCCGCAACCGGGCAGCTGTCAGGATCTGGCCGGTATCAAGAGCCTGATCAAGCGCTTGCAGGCCTGCTGCCGGACCCAGCCGGTAGGCAGAACGGGCCCAGCCCTCGCCCAGCAGGATATCGCGCACCGCCGGATCAG
>CALKIF010000129.1:0-8244 GCA_937988715.1 uncultured Alphaproteobacteria bacterium
GCCAGTTTGCCGGTATCCGACTTGCTGAAGGTGAACAGCCCCATCAGGCTCTTATCGGTCGCAATTTGCTCGAAAAATTCAGGATGATTTATAACGGCAAAACCGGTTCTGTTTTGCTCCAGACCTGATTTTCCATTCACGTCATCGCGAGTTGCTGATGACCTCACTCATTAACTGACCGCGATCACCCCGCCCATGCCGCCGGCATGATGTTCCAGCATATGACAGTGGAACAACCACAGCCCGGGGTTATCTGCCACAAAGACAAGGTCTGCTGTTTCCCCAGGGGCCATTAAATAGGTATCGCGCAGGACAGGCCGCGCGGCTGTCCCAAATTCACGTGAGGCAACCCAGAAATGGTGACCATGCAGATGCATGGTATGCTCCCAGCGTGTGTCATTAAAGACGCGCAAGACAGTCACCTCTCCTCTGTCCAGCTCTGCCAGAAGATGATCATACCCGCCCACCTGGCCATTAAAAGCCCAGAATTTCTGGTCATTTATTGCCAGGTCGCGCAAGGACCGCTCCTCACCTTCAAACACCGCAGAGCTGAGATTGCCCATCGCCCCGCCTTGCATATGAATCTCCACAATCCGGGCCTGGCTGGTGTCAGGAAAGCTGTACCACGCTTCAGCGGATATCCGGTCAAAAGGCGCGCTGTCTGTTGTTTGCGGGCGAAAACGGGCAGCCCTAAAACCCGGGCTGGCGGTCACCTCAAGCAGGCTGGTCAGAGCAGAACTATCAGCGACCAGAACATCTGCTCTTTGCGCAGGGCCAAGGCGAAGCGTTTCAACCTCAAACGGGCTGCATGGTGCCCCATCAAGGGCGATAATCTGCATTGGATGACCATCTGCCAGTTGAAAAGACAGCACACGGGCATTCGCCGTGTTCATTAACCGCAAACGCACCGGGCCAGATAAGGGCACGTCTATTTCAGGCTGGCTAAGGCCGTTAATCGTCAGCCAGTTGCCCAGACGGCCACCATGCGACCAGTCATGGAAACTGCCAAAGCTGGCCTCATCAAGCCGGTAATCTGCATCCAGGCGCCAGTCATCCGCCATAAGCAGGATATCGCGATCCCTGTTTTGTGACGGCTGTTCGGTAACGATGAGCGGCCCGTACAGACCACGCGCAACCTGCTCAAAAGTCCGGTTATGAGCATGATACCAAAAACTGCCTGCATCGTTCAGAGGAAAGCGATAGGTAAAGCGCTCCCCTGGTTCAACCGCGGCTTGTGTCAGGTCAGGCACGCCATCCATCTCATTCAGATTACGGATACCATGCCAATGTATCGTGGTCGGCTGATCGAGCTGGTTCACGAACTCAACTTCCAAGACATCACCTTTGTGCGCGCTCAGCACTGGTCCTGGTGTCTGGCCGTTATACAGCATCAAATCTGAGCCTGGCCTGTCAGGGCCGCCCAGAAGATAGTCTGACGGTGCTGCGATAAGCTGATACCGGCTGAGGCCTGACGCTGCAGATTGTAGCGGCAGTGCGGCCAGTACTGGCAAGCTTGACAGGCCAGAAACAAACTGACGACGCGTAACCATCTTTGGCTTGTCCTTTCGGTTATCTATTTCAGACGATAGCTCTGGTGACAGGATTTACAGGTACCGGCCAGTGTGCGGGCAGCTGTTGCGGTGGCAGAAACATCGCCGCTGTTCGCTGCTGTAATCAGACCAGAGGCCGCCTCAGCATGACGGCTGGCCGCCGCCCGGAAGCCGTCAAAATCTGTCCAGATGGCCGGAGCCGCCTCAGACGGGCTGTCATCACTTCCGGCCGGAAAATAATCAGGCATCATCTCTGCCCAGGTCTTAATCTGTTCAGCAAGCGGGACCACCGCATCCAGATCAGCTGATTTTGTGGCGGCGAAAATCTGTTTTATCGCCTGCTGGCTGGCTTTGAATTCATCCATGCGTTCTTTCACAATGCCTGTTGCCCCCTTATGGGCAAAGGCAGACACAGACAACACACAAAAAGCCAATAAAAAGATGAGACGCTTCATATCAGTGACAGGCCTTTCCCAGCGCCTTCAGCCGCCAGTAATTATAGGGCAGAGGCGTGATAAACCCGGCAAACAGCATGAACGGGATAACCCACCAGGTCAGAACCGCACCGCCAGTCATCACAACATCTGTAATATTCATCGCCGCTTCCATCGCAATCATTGAGATGAGTGACATGCCAATCGCTGTTTTGAAAGCCAGACGAAGGACCATCTGGCGCGCGAGGATCACTGTTTCCAGCAAGATAGAGGTCAGCAGACCGTTTATGATCGCCAGCGTCATGATACCCAGAACCGGAAACGGGATCTGGGTGAACTGGAAAAAGGCAATGGTGCCGAAATCACCAATAGAACAGCCCAGCAAACACCAGGACGTGTTATAAGACGCCCGCCGCCAAGTGTGACGACAAAACCAGTGAATATTCAGATGGGCCGCAATCGCGCTCATATTTGACCTCCATTTAGAGATAAATTAAACTTTCCTGTCAGGGGAAGGTAAAGGAGAAATTTTGATGAATATCAGTACAGCTGCTACAATGGCCAGCCTGACTGTGAAGACTGTTCGTTATTATGACAGTATTGGTTTGGTCAGCCCTTATCAAAATCCCCAGACGGGTTATCGTGATTATGCAGAGGCCGATATTGCCAAGCTGCAATTTGTCGGCACCGCCAGACGGTTTAATTTCAGCATTGAGGAATGCCGCGAGCTGCTCTCTTTATATGAAGATAAGAACAGATCGTCTGAGACCGTAAAGGCGCTGACGGTTCAGAAAATCGCTGAAATTGAAGATCGGCTGGCAGAGCTGACCGCCTTGCGGGACCAGCTGGCCCATCTGGCCCGGTCCTGTCATGGGGATCACCGCCCTGACTGTCCAATTCTGGATGCGTTCAGCACCAGAGAGGGCCTCACCCCGTCGTCGTCGTGATCGCGATCCCCAGCAACACCAGAACCAGGCCCCCGCGTGAGGCCATAGGAATCACTTTCATTACGGTTTGATCAGGAGAAATACCTGCTTTGCGCCGTGCGGTCAGGTGATAATTCAGAAAGGAGACGGCCCCTAACAACACAGTCGCCCCAACCAGCTTCATATGAAAGGCCCAGCCCATGGACAGGCTGCCATAGATCAGATAGCCAAGCGCGATGCCTGTTACCCACAAAAGAAGAACAGCGACAAGCCCCAGACGGGCCAGTTTCATCATGGTTGCCTGAACCGGCGGGGCTGGTGGCTGGCCGACTGCCTGATGCGCTTTGGCCAGAAGCCCATTTGCCACCCCCAAACCGCCTGCCAGAAACAGCGCCAGATAATGTATGAATTTAAGAGCCACGATCACTGTCATTGTTTTTCTCTCACCTCAGGCGGTTTTCAGAGCCTCATCAGCAATGATGCCGGCAATCACGTCACAATCCTCTAGGTCAAAAGTCAGCGGAATGCGCATGTCAATGGTCTTGTCCAGCGCGGCATGTGTGGCGGCAAGATGCGGTATGTCATCAATATAGGCCCAGCTGTCATAGCGGCTGGTAAAGGCCGCCGGGCTGTCTGCCCCAAACCATTTCAGCTCTACCCCCCGTTCGGCACATCTGGACAGAAAGGCCGGAATGTCTGCCTTATCCATCTCAGTTGTTCTGAACTGGATGGAAGAGCCGACATAAAATTCAGCCTGACGGCGGGGCGGAATCTCAATCCCCTCTGCTGTAGACAGCTGCGCAAAGAGCCGGTCATAAAGCTGGTTCCAGCGCGCGATATTCTCATCCAGATGAGGTAGCTGGGCCCGTATCAGCGCCGCCCGCAGATTATCCATCCGGCAGGAAAAATTGGCTGTCTCCAGCTTGACCTTGTCAAACACATGCTGCGGCGGCAAGGTGCCATGACGTTCATACAGCATGTAAGAACCAGAATGGATAATCGCCCGGGCGGCCGCTTCATCATCATCTGTGGTCAGAAAGCCGCCTTCTCCTGAATTCATATGTTTGTAGGTCTGGGTGGAAAAGGCCGCCACATCGCCAAAATTACCAGACCGGATGCCCTTCCATCTGGCCCCCATCGTGTGGGCGCAGTCTTCAACCACCTTCAGCCCGTGCTTTGTTGTGATCGCCAGCAGTGAGTCCATATCAACAATATGCCCACGCATATGAGAGAGCAGCAAAACTTTTGCTCCTGACCGGCGCGCCATCTCATCAAGATGGTTCAGATCAATATGATAGTCAGAGGTGATTTCCACCAGCACAGGCTGTGCGCCCAGATTATGTATCGCGCCGGGTACAGGGGCCAGCGTGTAGGCATTCGCCAAAACTTGATCCCCAGGCTGTACCCCGCATACCCGCAGACCCAGCTGGATCGCCTGGCCGCCTGAAGCGGTGGCGATGCAATATTTCACGCCCTGATAGGCAGCATAGTCACGTTCCAAAAGGCTGGCCTCTGCCTCTTCTCCAGCCGCCACATTATATCTGTGCAGACGGCCGGTGCGCAGAATTTCTACCGCACGGTCAATGCCGTCCTCCGGGAGGGGTTCCTGCTGTGTAAACGGCTTGGTGAAGGTCAGCATGAGACAAATCCAGAATAAAAAAGCAAACAGACTACCGGTATCTTAGGCCAGACAAAGCAGGCCGCGCAAGACGGCAAACCGCGCTGTAAAAAGGCCCCGGGGGGCTTATTCCCCCTCATGAAGCCATTCATCTATCAGGCGCCTTGAAATCGATAATTTGCGCGGCAGATAATGGCTTATACCGTCAAATTGCTGTATCTGCTTGCGGCTGAACCAGGCGGCTGTTTCGATTTCGCTTGTGTTGATTGTCAGTTTGTCTGTCACCGCTTCAGCCCGAAACCCCACCATCAATGAAGCCGGAAAGGGCCACGGCTGGGAATGCTGATAACGAACATCTTTTACAATCAGGCCAGCCTCTTCATGAACTTCCCGCGCAACAGCATGTTCTAATGTTTCTCCTGGTTCAACAAATCCGGCAAGCACAGACAGCATCCCCTGTGGCCATATCGGCTGGCGCCCGAGCAAAAGTTTGTCTTCAAAGGTAATGGCGACAATAACTGCTGAATCTGTGCGCGGGAAATGAGTGGCGGCGCAGTCCGTATTGCCGCAGTTCCGTGTATGGCCAGCCTGGCTGGAGGCAGCCGGACTGCCGCAAACGCTGCAGAACTGAAGCCGGGAATGCCAATGGCACATGGCCTTTGCATAGGCCAGGATTGAACCATCATCACCAGAAATTGAAGGAACAGCCTCACGCAAATCACCAAACTGACCACATTCAGATAATAAGGCCAGCCTGTCTTCATCATATTGAGAAATATCAAGACAAACATATTCATGCCCGCTTCTGTCCCTGCCGAGATAGATAACAAGAGCCTGATCCAGAAACGCGTCAATTGCATCAAGACCAAGACATTGCATCGCCGATAAGCCTGTTTCACCAGAAGCAAAGAAATTAAGGGCCCTCCACACAACAACAAAGCGGGTTCCCGGCTCTTGAACAAGGTGTCTGATAAGGCTGGTATCGTTCCGGGCCAGATCATTTCGGTCAAGACCGCCATGACTTAAATGATGAGGGGCGGTGGGGTGAATTAAATGGGGATCAAAAACAGACATCTGAACCTAAAATCTTTTCATAAACATGCTTGCGGCCCGCAAGTTTGTGCGGTTCTCGGTTGATAGTCAATATATGAAGATAAGGCAAAGGGCAGCCCTGAACGCCTGCTGACAAAGGATATTGACCTTCACTCTATTCTCTTCAAAGCTGAGAGGACGACAATAGGTAAGACAGATTCAGGGGGAAATGGATCAATGAAAACGGGACGCTGTTTATGCGGCAAAACACGGTTTGAATATGCAGGCCAGGAAACCTGGGCCTGTTATTGTCATTGCAACGACTGTACACGCAATTGTGCGGCCCCTGTTGTCGCCTTTATCGGGGTGGAGCTGGCTGGCTTCAGCTGGCGGCTAGAGGGGGAGGCTGACTGTCCTAAATATTTTTCATCCTCACCTGGGGTGAAACGGTTTTTCTGTGATACGTGCGGTACGCCGATGGCCTTTCAGGCTGCGCATTATGAGGGGGAGATCCATCTTTATGCAACAACGTTAGACCAGCCAGAAGAGTTTCAGCCAACCTTTCATGTGCATTACGCCTCTAAGCTCAGCTGGCTGAATATAGAAGATGATCTGCACAGACACCCTCACAGCGCGCCAGAGGACCCTGCAGAACGGACATAAAGGCCAGAACATTCAACAGGGGCGGATATCAATCTTCACAATTTCGTTTTGTGTGCCCAGCCTCATCCGCGGGCCCCATGTCCCGCTTCCGGACGAGACATATAAATCTGAGCCCTTTGCCGAAAACAAACCATAGACGGTTTTAAACTGCATGCGCACAAACAGATAAAACGGGAAAATCTGGCCATTATGGGTATGGCCTGACAGCATCAGGTCAACAGACCCGGAAACCGCCTCCCAGACAGAGGGCTGGTGAACCATCAAGAGATTAAATTTAGACTTATCCGTCAGCTCATCAACAATCTCTGCCTGCCGCCTGACCGGTTGATTGTCACTGACACCGATCAGATTAACAGAGCCGCTCATCTGGCTTTGATTGTCCAACAATGTGATATTAAACCGCTTGAGATCTGCCAGCTTGCGGCTGTGGTTTTTGACATAATATTCATGGTTGCCTGTGACGAAATAAATCGGCTGTTTGATCTGAAGAAAGGGGGAAAGGTCGTCTGCCTGAAATGTGCTGGCATCAAACAAATCACCCCCGATCAATAAGCAGTCAAAATCATATGGCTTGATCAGGCGGCATATTTTTTCTGCATGACTGCTGGGGTTTGAGCCCAGATGAACATCGCTTATAAATATAAGGCGTTGCGGGCGGGCAAGTTTAGGGCTGTCAAATTCCAGATTTTTTATCTTGATGGTCCGCCCTTGTACCAGGCTGACCCCGCAAACCAGCAGGAAAAGAGCACATGACAGCAGGCCAATCTCAAATCTGATCATCGGTGCGAAATAAGAGATGAGAAGGGCTGTATTAAAGATACAAAACCCTAAAAAGCCGATGCCCAAACCATAATGTGTAAGACCGCGCAGGAATGGTGATGAGATATGGGTTCGCAGATAAACAAAAACAAATACAGAGACAATACCAGACAGCAGGAGCAAATAAGGCTGGTGAATATCTGTTGAAAACAGCAGATGGAGAAGCAGGCCTATCGGGTAGATATAAATCAGATATGTCACCACCAGAACGATGAGGGCAAAAATGAAATTACGCATGTGACCTTTTCCTTGCCGGCACTCTCTTTTCTTGTATCTGTGAATAACAAGCCTTCAAGGTCCTGAACATGATCTTTTTTCAGCACGGGTGAATAAATGCTGTGAATAAACATTTATTGCTGAGTCTGAGGGTGGTACAATAGCCCATAAGCACAAAAAGGGCAGGTCTGTGTTCTCCATGAAATCACCAAAGCTATTTCTGATCATTGCTGGTTCAGTTATCTTTGCCCTGGCGCTTTGCCGGTCTGTTCTTGCCCATCCTCATATGTGGATTGATCTGAAAACAGACGTCATCTTTGAAGAGACAGACAAGATCGTCGCCATTTACCAGGAATGGCTGTTTGATGATTTTTATTCAACAGCCCTGTTAGAAGATGCCGCAAAACATCCGGACGGGTCAGAACAAGGCTTACATGAAGAAATCTCTGCAATTCTTTCCGGCCTGCATTCGTGGAATTACTTCACCCAAATTACAGTGGACACAACCGAAATAACCGCAAAGAAAGTTCAGCATTTTGAGGCCGAAGTGCGGGAAAACAGAGTATGGGTGAGCTTTACAACTTATCTGGAAACACCTGCTCTCGCGCGGACACAAAATTTCAGCTACTCAATTTTTGACCCGACTTACTATATTGAAATGTATCATTTTGACGAGGCGGTTATCGGGTTTCGCGGTGATACCCCAACAGGGTGCAGAAGTGAGATTCGTCAGCCTGATCCGTCATCTGAGGCTATATCTCTTTCCCAATCACCACTTCTGGACACACAGCCAGATGTATCCATCGGTCAGCTTTTCGCAGAAATCGTCACAGTAAGCTGTAGATGATCAACCGCCCTAAACTCATACTTATTTTTGTGCTGGCCTTGCTCGCCACAGGGCTGTTTCAGCTGATCAAACCCTTCACAGAAATTGTCTGGCCAAATTATTTGGTGCTCATTCATTCTGTGCAGCAGGGCTATCACAC
>CALKIF010000130.1:0-2268 GCA_937988715.1 uncultured Alphaproteobacteria bacterium
GCCGCTGTTCAGGATATTTTTTGCGATGCCATGGCCCATCAGCCCGACACCCACCATGCATATCTGCATCACCGGCTGTCCTTTTCAGGCGTAATCTTCATATGATTTTTCTTCGACCAGTGCGGACCCGGTCACAAGGTTAATCTGTTTTTTTACTTCAGCCCGTTGATCATTGGTGAAATATACGGATCGGGCCAGCTCAATAAACCCCTCATCAAAGCTTTTATCCGCTTCTTTCAGCCGGATTTCATCTTCAATTTCCCATAATTTCAGATTGATGTCCTTCAGCTTGGCGACCAGCTGTCTGACCTCATCTGTCTGATAGGCAGGCTGGTCAATCGCGGGCAGCAGGCTATCTCGTTCCTTACAGACATTGGCCAGCTTGGCCTCATCTTGTATTTTCTCTGATTTGATTTCCAGAATGGTCAGCTTATCCATAATTTCGCCGACGGAAACATCAATCTTTATGCTCATCTTGCGGTCTCACTTACTTGCTCGCGGGGCTTCAGGGTTAAGCATAGACGCAAATGCCCCTTGCATGATACTGCTTGAACAATATGATGCAGCCCTGTTGTGACGCAAATCGCGTGAAAGGTAAAGATGCCAAAGCGAATACCCCCTGCAGAACCGCAAAAGACAATCGGGTTTGTTGCTGGCGGTATCGGTGACCAGCTTTATCATTTCACCCAGCTTGAACATCTGGCGCAGACCGCCGCCTCTGGCAGGGTTGATCTGGTGTGTATGCATATCCGGGCGATGCGAGAGCTCACCTCCGGTTGTGCCTGGATAGACCAGATTATAGATGCCCGGCCCTTCCGCCACCTGGCCAAGCCCGGCCAGTTCTGGCGGGCATGTTCAGGGCTGAAGGCCGGTGGCTATGACCGGGCGGTTATTTTTCATCGCTCAACCTCATTCAAACTGGCCGCGTCTCTGGCAGGGATCCCGCATCGTGCCGGCCTCAGCTCAGGCATGATCGATCATTGTCTGTTAAGCGATTCAATCGATTTGGCAGGGGGAGGTGCACGCCGGTCTGTCTGGGGCCACAGGCCGTTTATCGCGGCATTGGATCAGTATTTTGCGCCCACAGGGCTCAGCTATTCAGGGCCAGCCCCTCTACAGCCTGTCGCTGAACAGGTGGCGGTGGTCCAAGCCCGTTATGGCGATCTGCCCCGGCCCTGGACTGTTGTGAATCTGTTTGTCGGGGATGTGTTGCGCCGATGGCCGCCCGCTCATGCCCAGAACATGATAAAGGCCTTTCATGACCGGTTCGGGGGCACG
Source organism: uncultured Alphaproteobacteria bacterium (assembly GCA_937988715.1). Lineage (GTDB taxonomy): Bacteria > Pseudomonadota > Alphaproteobacteria > Puniceispirillales > Puniceispirillaceae > JADHLI01. The sequence continues at coordinate 1,279 of CALKIF010000130.1, forward strand.
GTTTTTCTGAATACCGGGCCAGATGCCCTTGAGCTGCATGATCAGCTGCTCAGCCTGTGGGCTGGCCCGCCTCAGGCACTGGTGAATTTGCTGCCTGATGAAGCGCCAATTCCGTTCATGATTGCGCTCTATCATCAGGCTGATTTGTATTTAGGCGTAGACAGTTTTACCGCAAACTTGGCCTTGAATTGTGATTTGCCTGCTGTCATTCTGTTCAATAAGGCATCTGACAGCCTGACCTATCGCGGCCGGTCCTATCCGCTGGCCCCGGCCCCTGATAAACTGCTGGACAGCCTGACAGAAGAAGACTTCCACTCCGTTTTTTCCCGCTTTGATAAGGACAGACAGACATGATGAAATTATTTACCGCTGGCCCGTCACCCTTTGGGCGCAAAGTGAAACTGGCCTTGCATGTGTTGGGGCTTCATGATCAGGTCGAAATTATTGCCACAGACACCAGTCAGCCAGACAGCGAAAACCGCGCGCTGAACCCTTTGGGCAAGATACCGACCCTACTGACAGATGAAGGCCCGTTATTTGACAGCCGTGTGATCTTAGAAGCCTTAGACAGGTTTGCTGGCGGGGATAAATTGTTGCCACCTATTGGTCCTGACCGCACCGCGGTACAGACAAATGTCGCGCTTGTTGATGGCATTATGGAAGCTGCTTTGTTAATTGTTTATGAAGCGCGTTTGCGCCCGGAACATATGCATGTTCTATCTGTGCTGGACTACCAGCGCGGCAAAATTGAACGCAGCTTATCTTATCTTGATGGCCTTGGCCTGACCTATGACAAGGCTGACCAGCCAGATGCGGCGGATATTGGCCTTGCCTGTGCGCTGGATTACCTCGACTTCAGAGAGGTGGCTGACTGGCAGGCTCTGGCCCCGTCTCTGGTGACCTGGATGACGGCCTTTGCCGCCTCTGTGCCGGGCTATAAACAGACTTTGCCTGAGGGGATCGCTGCTGCCCCCTGGCGGTAAACAGAAG
>CALKIF010000131.1:0-21095 GCA_937988715.1 uncultured Alphaproteobacteria bacterium
TGAAATCTGAAAAACATAAACCGGACAGTCTGACCATGGGCTGTCCGGTTATTTATTTGGACGAAAAGGTTAACGCCTCTTCACTCTTCGATCGGCCATTCTGCCCAGCCGCCGCACTGTCCCAGGGCAAATTTAGATGACGCCGGTCAATCTCTCACACATTGAAGCGGAAATGGAAGATATCGCCGTCTTTGACCGGGTAATCTGCGCCTTCAATGCGCAGCTTGCCGGCATCTTTGGCCCCGGCTTCCCCGCCATGGCTGATATAATCATCAAACGCCACGGTTTCGGCCCGGATAAAGCCGCGTTGGAAATCGGTATGGATAACCCCTGCGGCCTGCGGGGCTGTGGCGGCTTCACGCACGGTCCAAGCCCGGGCTTCTTTCGGGCCGGCGGTGAAAAAGGTCAACAGGTTAAGCAAACCATATCCGGCCCGGATCAAACGGTTCAGCCCAGGCTCTTCTAGCCCTAAATCAGCCAGAAATTCGGCCGCCTCCTCATCTGACAAGGTAGCAATCTCTGCCTCAATCGCGGCAGAGACGATCACATGCCCGGCCCCTTCTGCGGCCGCCTTCTCGGCAACCTGTGCGGACAGGGCGTTTCCGTCTGCGCTGTCTGCCTCAGCCACGTTACAGGCATATAATACTGGCTTTGCGGTTAGCAGCTGCAGCTGAGGCAGCCGCTCTTCTTCCGCTGCGCTCAATCCGGTTGCCGCGCGCGCAGGTAGCCCGTCTGACAGCCCTGCAAACAGCTTTTCCATAAGGGCCAGATCAGCCGCGGCCTGTTTATCCCCGCCGCGGGTTTTTTTGGTCAGCGCGGCCATACGCCGCTCCAGACTGTCTATATCTGCCAGCATTAATTCTGTTTCCACGGTCGCGGCATCACGGATCGGATCAACACTATTTTCAACATGGGTGATATCGCTGTCTTCAAAACAGCGCAGCACATGGATAATCGCATCCACCTCGCGGATATTGGCCAGGAACTGGTTGCCCAGACCTTCGCCGCTGGCTGCCCCGCGCACAAGCCCGGCAATATCCACAAATTCTAAGAAGGTGGGGATCACCTCTGCTGACTGGGCCAGCTCTGCGATTTGCGTCAGCCGCGGGTCGGGCACCGCGACCCGGCCTGTGTTTGGCTCAATCGTACAGAACGGATAATTGGCCGCATCAGCCGCGGCTGTTTTGGTCAGCGCGTTAAACAATGTTGATTTGCCGACATTCGGCAGCCCGACAATCCCGCAGTTAAAGCCCATCTGATCTAATGTCCTTCTGTATCTGATAGTTCTGGTTTCGGGGCCGGGGCCAGATGTGCCACACGAGAGGCAAAGCCCTGCCCATCACCTGTTGCCAGCCGTTCTGCCTCATCACTGATCGCCGCCAGCAATCTGTCCAGCCAGGCCTCATGTTCGGCCTTGGTGAAATTCTGCAGCACCCATTTATGAACATCTTGCTTATGGTCCGGCCGGCCGACACCAATACGCACCCGCCAATAGTCTTTGCTGATATGACGGTCAATATCACGCAACCCGTTATGCCCGCCATGCCCGCCACCCTGCTTGACGCGGCAGCGGCCTTCTGCCAGATCAATTTCATCATGAAACACGGTGATCTGCTCTGCGGCCAGGCCGTAATAGCGCGCAATCTCTGCCACCGGCAGGCCTGATTTATTCATGAAAGATAACGGCTTTACAGCGCGGAGCTTCACCCCGCCAATGCGCCCTTCACAATGGGCTGCCGCGCCTTTCACTTTCCAGTCAGAAAAGCTGTAATCACGTGCGATCTGGTCAAGCGCCATGAAGCCGACATTATGCCGGTTGCTCGCATAGCTCTGTCCCGGATTACCTAAACCTACCCAGAGCATGTCATCCTCACCCACACTTACGCCTTAAGATAAAAAGGCCAGACAGAACCACCCCCGTCTGGCCTCAATGCCAAGTTCAGCTCTGTGGCTGGCCAGCGGGCTTATGCCTCGCCGCCTTCTTCTGCCTCTTCGCCCTCAGCGGCCTCTTCGGCCTCTTCATCTTCGTTCTTCACGCCGCCGCCTGGTGACTGCAGGGTGGCCACGGTAAAGTCACGGTCAGTAATGGTCGGTGTCACTCCTTCAGGGACCGGAATCGCGCTGATATGGATCGAATCACCGATTTTGATACCGTCCAGATCAACAGTGATCTTTTCAGGGATATCCCCGGCCGGACAGTTCAGCTCAACTTCATGGCGGACCACGTTCAGCACACCGCCGATTTTCAGACCAGGTGATTTTTCATGATTGATGAATTCAACCGGCACACCAACTGCCACGGTTGATGATTTGCCGACCCGCAGCATATCCATATGCATCGGCTCATCTGTGACCGGGTGCATCTGAATGTCACGGGTCAGGACCGTTGTGGTTTTGCCTTCAACATTGACATCCAGCAGGCGGCCGAAAATGCCGGGCTCATGAATAACTCTGCGGATTACCCGCTCCTCCATCTCAATGCTGAGAGGAGCTTGTTTATCGCCATAGATAACGGCGGGAATCCGGCCTGCGCGGCGTGCCGCACGGGCGGACCCCTTACCGACCCGGGAACGCAATGTTGCGTCAATAGATGTGTTTTCAGACATATCTGTCGTCCTTACTTGTCATGTTTTTGAAAAAACAAACGCCCTTGCCTCCAGGGGTGCAAGCGGCGCACTGGCCTCCTGATAAGCTGATCAGCTGAAAATATCAAGTAAAAACGGCAAATCGGGCCAGCCTGACAAGGCCTATTGGAACAGGCTGGATACCGATTTTTCTTCCGTAATCCGCAAAATCGCCTCTCCCAGCAGGGGTGCGATTGAAATCTGGCGGATATTGCGGGCCACCCGCATGGCTTCTGTGGCCTGAATCGAATCAGTTGTGACCAGAGACGACAAAGGTGAGGACGCAATCCGCGACACCGCCCCGCCAGATAGAACCCCGTGCGTGACATAGGCATCCACACTCAGCGCGCCGGCATCCATCAGCGCTTTTGCCGCGTTACATAACGTGCCGCCTGAATCGACAATATCATCAACCATCACGCAATGGCGGCCCTCCACCTCACCGATAATATTCATCACCTCAGACACACCGGCTTCAGGGTGGCGTTTGTCAATAATGGCCAAATCTGCATTTACCCGTTTGGCCAGAGCCCTCGCGCGAACCACCCCTCCCACATCAGGGCTGACCACCATCAGATTGCCGTTTTTGTATTTTTCGTTGAGATCTGCTCTGAACACAGGGGCAGCAAACAGATTATCTGTCGGAATATCGAAAAAGCCCTGAATCTGGCCAGCATGCAAATCAATGGTCAGCACCCGGTCTGCGCCGGCCTTTGTGATCAGATTCGCCAGCAGCTTGGCCGAAATCGGCGTCCGCGGGCCGGATTTGCGGTCCTGACGGGCATAGCCATAATAGGGCAGAACCGCGGTGACCCGGCGGGCTGACCCTCTGCGCAGCGCATCCAGCGTGACCAGTAGTTCCATCACATTATCATTGGCAGGATAGGATGTGGACTGAATCACGAACACATCTTCACCACGGACATTTTCCTGAATTTCAACAAACACTTCCATATCAGCGAAGCGTTTTACATCCGCCCGCGTCAGCGGCATATCCAGATAAGCGGCGATAGCCTCAGCCAGAGGGCGGTTGGAATTGCCGGACATTATCTTCATCGCCGAAGCCTGTCTTTTTCTGTTACACGAAACATCTGATTTTGGTGCGGCCGTGAACAGGCATCACCGTCTACTGTTACGATTTTGTGATAGCAATCTGACCGCCTCACGGCAAGGCAAAAAAACCGCCCACCTTGCTCAGACTATCACACAGGACGCCACCAGCCCCAGCATCAGAAAGGCTAAAAATATCCACAAATGCGGCATCGGCTTTCCTTACTTAATTTTGCGCAATAATTGAAATCAGGCGGCCGGAATCAGGCTCACCCTTATGGGTGGCGCGACGGTGGCTGAAGAACTGTGCCTCATCTGCGTAAGTATCGCACCCGCAGTCATAAATCTGGCTCAGGCCTGCGGCCTGCCCACGTCCCCTTGCAAAGCCGGGTAGGTCAAACAGATATTTATCCTCTGCTGCCGGATCAGGGGCAAAAAACGTCTCTGAGGCCTGATAGTATTTGAGGATTTCCGCCCGCATATCGCTGCTGACCTGATAGCTGGCCTGACGGATGCCGGGGCCGATCACCATCACGATCTGATCTGTGTGCGCGCCCAGACCCTGCATCGCCTGCACGGTCGCTGCGATCACGCCGCCCGCTGCTCCGCGCCAGCCGGCATGGGCCGCTCCGATCACACCGGCCTGCGGATCACAGAACAGAACCGGCAGACAATCTGCGGTCAGGATTGCCAGTCCCACACCACAAAGCGCGGTCACATAGGCATCAGCCTGCGGCCGGTCTGTGCAAGCGGCAGCGTCTGTCAGGGTCACACATTCTGCGCTGTGAATCTGATACAGGCCGGCCATCTTCTCCGGCCCCAGCCCCATCGCTGTGGCCACACGCGCCCTGTTCTCCAGCACAGCCGCCCTCTCATCATCTGATCCCAGCCCGCAATTCAAACTGTCATACAGCCCTGTTGACACGCCGCCTTGGCGTGTGAAAAACCCATGCCTGAAACCGGCTTGGCCCAGCTTATCATGACTGAAAAATACCGGTCCGGCCGGACTGGTCTGTCTGTGCAGGGCAGGGCTCATGTCTGCGTCTCCTCAGCCAGGCTGGCAAAGCCGGCAGGCCGACCGTCCCCTGCGGGGACCAACAGCGCGACTTTAAAAATCTCTCCCATCTGTTGAGGTGCACACAGCCGTTCAAGCGCCGCCGCCAGGGCCCGGTCCCGGGCCGGATCATCTTTGCGCCGCAGGGCTTCTGCCCGTGCCTCAATCCCCAGCTCAGACAAAAATGCGCCTTGCCCGACCGGCCCGATCAGGCGCGCGCCCTGGCTTTGGGCTACATCTGCCAGCGCGGTAAAATCCACCAGATGAGAGATATCTGTCTGCCCGGGCTGGTCCAGAACCGGCACCGGCTGGTGGCCGCGCACCGCCTGCAGGCTGTCACCTGCTGCTCCGGCCTTACCATAATCACAGATCAGCACGCCGCCCCCGAACCGGGCCACATGGCGGGCCAGCTGGGCGGTGATCTGTTCTGAATAAGGGCTAAACTCGGCGACCTCTCCTAGCGCCCTGTTGGGGTCCAGCTGATGGGCGGCCTGCTCATCTGTGGTTAAGGCCGGCCCGTCTGTCAGCACAAAGCTGGTGCCGTCATGGCTGACCGCGCGCCAGGCCCAGCCTGTATCTGTCTTCACTGCCTGACGGATCGCCAGCGCGTCAAAAAATTCATTCGCCACCCCAAACAAGGGCACTTCAGGCAGCTTATCTGCTGTTTCTGTCAGCCTGATATCCATGCCGCTGAACCGGTCTTCCAGACGCTTCTTCAGATAAGGGCTGGTCTCCAGGAAGGTGACCGGGGCGGCGGCCATCTGCGGACAGATCTGGGCCCAGATGCGGTGCATATCGGCAAACAGCGTACCGCGTCCGGGCCCGGCCTCAAAGGCCATCATTTCATCTGCCTGCGGCCGGCCGGAAACCTCCCACAGCCAGGCCAGAAAGGCGGCCACAATCTCGCCGAACATCTGGCTGATCTCAGGGGCGGTGATAAAATCACCTGCCTGCCCGAACCGGTCATCTTCTGCATAATAACCGTCTGTGCTGCTCATCACGCGCTCCAGAAACACCTCCAGCGGAACCCGCCCGCTTCTGTCGATCTGCTGCTTCAGCTCGTCAGCAAGGCTCATGGCCGCCTCTGTCTTCTGCACCAGATAATCCCGCCCAGACCGGCGGCGATCATCGGCAGACACAACAGCTGGCCCATCGACAGCCCGGCCGCCAGCAGCCCGATATGTGCATCAGGCGCGCGCACAAATTCCACCATAAACCGGGCCAGCCCATAGCCGCCCAGAAAACAGCTTAAGATCAGCCCGTCTGCGGCCCCTGTTTTGCGCTGCCAGCGGCGCACCGCCCAGACCAGCACCAACAGACCCAGCCCTTCCAGACCCGCCTCATAGAGCTGGCTGGGATGGCGCGGCAACGGCCCGCCGCCGGGAAAGACAATCCCGAACGGGTGATCTGTCACCCGGCCATACAGCTCGCCATTGATGAAATTCGCCAGCCGCCCGAACAACAGCCCCAAAGGCGCCACCAGCGCCACCTCATCTCCGATCGACAGCGGGCTTAACTGATACCGGCGCGCAGACCATAAAATCGCCAGTATAACCCCGCTCAAGCCGCCATGGAATGACATCCCGCCCTGCCAGACCTTAACAATATCCAGCGGGGCCGCCAGATAGGCAGACGGGTTATAGAACAACACATAGCCCAGCCGCCCGCCGACCAGAATCCCGACCAGACACGCATTCATCAGCCCGTCCAGCTGGTCTTTATCCAGTACCGATAACCCTGCGGCGATCTGACGGCGCAACACCCACCAGCCGCCAATCAGCCCGGCCACATAGGCCAGCGCATACCATCTGATCTGCAGCGGCCCCAGCGCAATCGCAACCGGGTCAATCTGCGGGAAGGTGAACAGCATCTCATTCATCTGCGCCCGTCTCCCGGCATCTTGGCATTTGCGGCCAGCATGCTATATAGCTAGACAGAGACGAAAACGTCTCCGGCCTGACCTTAGTCTTCCCTTTATGGGTGAGGCCGGGCCGATTGTCCATATTGCCTTGGCAGATTGTCCTGATTATCTGGCCACAAAGAAGAGACCACGACATGAGACAGAACCGCCCCACCCCGAAAGATATTCTTACCGATCTGGCGCAAATCGCAAACGGGGCGGCTTCAGCCTTTGGCAGCCTGCGGTCAGAACTGGATGTGATGAAAGCCAGCCGTACAGACCGCCAGGCCGCTGCCAGCGGCTCTGTCACACGTGAAGATTTTGACGCCGCGCTGATGCGCATAGAGGCCCTTGCCGCCCGAATCGCCGTGCTTGAAGCAGAGCTCAGCAGCGCAAAACAGGCCGAATCGAAACCGGCCCGCCCCGCCAAGGCCAAAGCTGCCAAATCAGCCAAAAAAACCTGATCACGCCCGACTCGCGGCAAATCCTCACTTGTCGGGCAAAAACACAAGACCCTGTGGTTAACTTTTGCGCTGCCCCCTACATTTTGTGTTGAAATCTGATCAGCCCTTTGTCACTCTAGAACAGAGGCGGCGGCAGTCTGCGGCCACCCTAAGGGATAAAAGAGACCAGCTGAGATGACCCAAAATTTGGCGGTAGATTTACCTGAACTGGGAGATCCTATTGAACTGGTGGCCCGGTTTGTGGTGCGTCAGGACTGGTTTCTGAAACAGACCAGGGCCGGCAGCGTTCTTGTCGATGTGCCTGGCCAGTGGGGCAATTACCAGCTGTCTGTTGACTGGCAGGACCAGCTGCAGACCCTGTGTGTCGAAGCTACCCTTGATCTGTTGTTTGATGATGTGCCTGTACCGCGTCTGGAAACCTTGCTGTCTGATCTGAACAGCCATCTGTTCATGGGGCATTTCCGGCTGACCGCTGACCAGCGTCAGGTCCAGCTGCATTATGTGCTGCCTTTGCGCGGAGCGGGCGGGGCGACACCTGAACAAATCGAAGATGTGGTGGATATTCTGCTTGGCCAGTGTGAACAGGCGGCCCCCGCTTTTGCCCAGCTTATCTTCACCCCTGACCAGCCGGCCTCTTCAGCCCGCTTGGTGATGGCCCCTGTCGCTGGTGAGGCATAAGACTCGCTTCCTGAAGGCCGAGGGGAATACGTGGCTCTCACTCAACAGAACATATCTTGCCTAGGCGTGCTCTGAACGGCTATCGTAGCGGGCACGAAGATTGGCTGCGCTGTCGCGGCTGAACAGATAGGGAATACAGAATATGGAAATTTGTCTGATCGGGTGCGGCAAGATGGGCGGGGCCTTGCTGGCCGGCTGGCAACAGGACACCAGCCTGGCCGCCCGTTTCACGGTGATTGACCCGTTTCTCACCCCGGCTGAAGACCACCCTTCCACCACCTGTCTGGCGGCTGTGTCTGAACTGCCCGCGGGCTATCATCCTGATCTGGTTATATTGGCGGTCAAGCCGCAGATGATGGCAGATGTGCTTGGCGCCCTTTCCGGTCTGGGGGATCAGGACACCTGTTTTCTGTCGATTGCGGCCGGGCTGTCGACTGCGCGTCTTGCCGCCCAGCTGGGCCGGCCTGTGCGCTGGTTACGGGCGATGCCGAACACCCCGGCGGCGATAGGCCAGGGCGCCTCTGCTCTTTATGCCGCGGCTGACGTGCCTGACCAGATGACAACGCTGTGCCGCCGCTTATTATCGGCTGTCGGCGATGTGGTTGATGTGCCTGATGAAGGGCTGATGAATGCGGTGACCGCGCTGTCCGGCTCTGGTCCGGCCTATGTGTTTTTGCTGACCGAAGCGATGGCGGCGGCAGGTGAAAAGCTGGGCCTGCCGTCAGATTTGGCCGCCCGCCTTGCGCGCCGGACGGTCAGCGGGGCAGGGGCCTTAATGGCAGCAGAGCCTGATACAGGGGCTGACCAGCTGCGCCGCAACGTCACCTCAGAAGGCGGCACAACCGCGGCGGCTTTGGCTGTGCTGATGGCTGAAGATGCCCTCCAGCCTTTGTTTGATAAAGCCCTGCGGGCTGCAGAACAGCGCGGCGCAGAACTGGACAGTTAAGGCTTCTGCCCCCATATCAGCTATATCTCTTCTTTTGCCGCGCCAAAAAGGACAGCTTATGACACAGACCGCCGATCAGACAGACAAAGCGCTATTTGACGCGCTCTGGGCTGCTCTTGTCCAGCAGCCGTTTTCTGCCCTGTCTCTTGACGGGCTGGCAGCCGATGCCGGGCTGGCGGCGGGCACGGTCTATATCCGTTATGCCGATACCGCCTCTGTTTTGCTGGCCGCTCTGCGCGTGCTGGATGAAGCGGCTCTTGCCGGGGCGGCGGCTGATTTTGCTGATGCTCCTGAAGCCTCTGTTCAGGAAAAGCTGCTGGAAGGGCTGATCAGCCGGTTTGAGGTCTATACCCCCTACCGGGCCCAGATGGCGGTGGTGCATGACGCGGCCCGGCGGGACCCGCTTCTGGCGGCCTGTCTTCTGGCCCGCCTCAGCGATACCATTGACCGTCTGCTCAGCCTGTGCGGGGATCATGTGACCGGCTGGCGCCGTACCGCCCGGATTAAGGGGGTGGCGGCGGTTGTGTTGCGGGCCCGCTCTGTCTGGCAGAAAGATGATAAAGCCGGCCTTGCCCTGACTCTTCGCGCGCTTGATAAAGACTTGACGCGTGCTGCAGAATGGGCAGTCTCGTTACGTGTATTATCTGCTGCTGATTTGCACGCGACAGAAGATGAGGATGAGTTTCATGACAGAGCCAAGACCCCGGATCACATTTGATCAGTTTTTGGATGTGGATATCAGGGTGGGCACGGTGATGTCTGTGGCGGATTTCCCTGAAGCCCGCAAACCGGCCTGGAAGCTGACCATTGATTTCGGCCCGGATATCGGCATCAAAAAAAGCTCTGCCCAGATCACCGATCATTATTCTGCAGAGGATCTGACCGGCCGCCAGGTTCTGGCGGTGGTCAATTTCCCGCCGCGCCAGATCGGCCCGTTCATGTCTGAGGTGCTGACCCTTGGCCTTGCTGATCAGGCTGGCGCGATTGTGCTGATCGGCCCGGAACGCGCCGTCCCTGATGGTGAAAAACTGATGTGATTGGCCTGTCGGCGGCGGGCGGTACGCCCTCTCCCTCAGACCGGCAGCAGCACAACCACCCGCAACCCGCCCAGGGGCGAGGTATCCAGGCTCAGCTCACCGCCATGGCTTAAGATAATATCATGCGCAATCGCCAGCCCCAGCCCAGTTCCGCCTGTCTCTTTATTGCGTGACTGCTCCAGCCGCACAAACGGGCGCAGCGCGTCCGCACGCTGTTCAGGCTCAATCCCGGGCCCGTCATCATCAATAAAGATATATAAATTATCATCACGTGCCTTCAGCCTGACCTCTGCATAACGCGAATAACGCAGCGCATTGCCGATCAGATTATCCAGCGCGCGGCGCATCGCCTGTGCCCGCACCTCCAGCTTCGGGACTTCCCCTTCCGGGGGCTGCCAGACCAGGCGGCCTGACTGCAACTTGTCATACTGGCTGATCATCTGGCCCAGCATCTGATCAAGGCTGACCAGGGCGGATTTTTCTTCTCCTTCTCCTCTGGCAAAGGCCAGATACCCGTCGATCATTTTCTCCAGCTCAGAGATATCCTGCTCCAGCGCGTCTGTTTCCTCACCTTGCGGCATTAGCGCGGTCTGCAGGCGCATCCGGGTCAGCGGCGTGCGCAAATCATGGCTGACCCCGGCCAGCATCGCGGTGCGTTCACTTAACTGGCGGGTGATCCTGTGCCGCATCGCCTGAAAGGCGCGTCCGGCCAGCCTGACTTCCTTTGCCCCGCTTAACTGCCAGTCATCTGTCTGCCGCCCCAGCCCTAACTGGCGAGCTGCATTGGCCAGCTGGCGGATTGGCCTGATCTGGGCCTGCATAAACACCAGCGCGATACAGAACAGAATAATCGATGATCCCATGGTCCAGCCCAGAAAAGTCCAAGCGGTTGACGATAAAATCCGTTTCCGCCCGACCAGGATCCGCAACACCCCGTTGGCCAGCTGAACATCAATTGCGATTAAATCGGCATCACTGTCCAGATCCGCCATCCAGGGAAAGTTCAGCCGCCGGTCCAGATTTTCAGCCAGTGTTTCGGCCGCATAGCCGGTTTGTTTGACGCGCGGTTTGCTGGTCTCCAGAATAGACCCTTCACTGAAAATCAGCGCGAAATTGAAATGGCGTCTGGCCATCTCCCGCAAATCTGCCAGCCTGTCTGTATCTGGCTGATGACCGGCCTGACGGACCACATAATCTATTTCCCCGGCCAGGCTGCTGGCCATCTGGCGGGTGACCGAATCCCAATGCCGTTCATAAAAGATAAACACGGTGACAATCTGCACCAGAATCATCGGCACCAGAATAATGCCCAGCATCCGCCCGAACAGGGTTTTCGGCATATAATTGCGCAGTTGCATTCTCTAATTCGGCCTCACTTATTCGGCAGGGTCTGTCATCTTAATTTGTGCGCAGCATCCAGCCACGGCCGCGCACTGTCTGTAAAAATACAGGAAAGCGCGGGTCCTGCTCAAGCTTTGTTCGCAATCTTGCCACCGCCACATCAATGGACCGGCCTTTCATCCGCCCGGCCAGCCGGTCAGAGATATCGTCTCTGGACAGGATCTGATTGGCCGCAGCCGTAAAACAGCCTAAGAGATCCTGCTCTGCTGTGGTGATATGCACCCGCCGCCCGTTCTCGCTTAAGACCTGTCTGTCTGTATCATAGCTGAACGGGCCGAACTGAATCATGCTCGGCTTTGCGGCCATGGCCTGCCGGTCTAAAATCCGCCTGATCCGCAAGGTCAGCTCGCGCGGCTCAAACGGTTTGGAGATATAATCATCTGCCCCTGTTTCCAGCCCTGTGATCCGATCTTCTGTCTCGCTCATGGCGGTCAGGAACAAGGCCGGCACATCAGATGTTTTGCGCAAATCAGCCAGAAATTCCACCCCTGTCTCTCCTGGCATCATCACATCTATCACCAGCAGGTCAAACGCCATCCCCACCAGATAGGCCCGGGCTTCTTCTGCACTTCCTGCTGCGGTGACCAGAAAGCCGCTTTCGGCCAGGAACCGCTGCAGCAGATCACGTAAGCGTTCATCATCATCAATGACGAGGATATGTGCCGGCAGGGCTGTTCCCGCAGGCCCGGCCATCAGTCGATACGATCTGGATATTGGCGGCGCAGCTCGCCGCGCATATCGTCATCTAACAGGCTGGTCAGCACTTTCACAAACCCGTCAACCGCATCGCCGCCGCGTGCGGAATAAGCCGCAGCAAAGCGGCGGCATTGCACCTCTGTTAATTTGGCTTCCAGCGCGACCCCTTTATCTGTCAGCGCCAACAGCCTCTGGCGTTTATCGCGCACGCCTGGTGTCTGGCGGATATAGCCTGTATCGATCAGATGGCTGAGCACGCGTGATAAGCTCTGTTTGGTGATCTTCAGAATGCCCAGCAGCTCTGATACGGTCATATCCGGCTGCCGGCCGACAAAATAAATCACCCGGTGATGGGCCCGGCCCAGCCCCAGCTCAGACAGAATTTCATCTGCCTCACCGGTGAAATCGCGATAGGCGAAAAACAACAGCTCAATCCCGCGCCGCAGATCCTGTTTGCGTAAATACAGACCCCGTTGCGGACTGGAGGGGGCAGGGCTGGCGCTCGGCGTGAGAGGCTTTATCGGCGGCATGAGTCTCTGGCGATCAATTTATGTCAGCTATGTTGACCAATCATAACAAAACTGCTACCAAAGTAAATCATTATTCGGACATATTAGCTTTTCTGTCTGTTTTTTGAAGTTTTATAACCTTTTTGCTGTCAACAGGCTTTTGTTTGTTACGGGCAGCCCTTTTGCCGGAGAGATAGAAACATGGCCCTGATTCCGTTTGATGACAGAGATGGTGTGATCTGGATGAATGGCGAGATGGTGGAGTGGCGTGATGCGCGCACCCACACGCTCACCCATGCGCTGCATTATGGCTCGCAGGTGTTTGAAGGAGAGCGGGCCTATGGCGGGGTGATTTTCAAATCCCGTGAACATACCCAGCGCTTACGCAAATCCTGTCATTATCTTGATTTTGATCTGCCTGTCTCTGATGACGAGATGGACGCGATTAAAGATCAGGTTCTGGCCGCGAATCATATTGTTGATGGTTATGTGCGCGCCTTTTGCTGGCGCGGGTCAGAGATGATGGCGATTTCTGCCCAGGAGACCAAGATTCATCTGGCGGTCGCGGCCTGGCAATGGCCGTCTTATTTTGACCCAGAGGTCAAGATGAAAGGCATCACGCTGGATATCTCGGACTGGCGGCGGCCGTCTGCAGACTCTGCTCCTGTCCATGCCAAGGCAGCGGGTTTATATATGATCTGCACCCTGTCCAAACATAATGCGGAACAAAAAGGGTATCAGGATTCACTGATGCTGGACTGGCGCGGCTATATTGCTGAGGCCACTGGTGCAAATGTGTTTTTCCTGATGAAGGACGGCACGCTGCACACCCCGACCCCGGATTGTTTCCTGAACGGCATCACCCGCCAGACCGTGATTGATATGGCCAAGGCGCGCGGGATAGAGGTGATTGAACGGCATATGAAGCCGGAAGATATGGCAGATGCATCAGAATGTTTCCTGACCGGCACAGCGGCAGAGGTGACCCCGGTGCGCCAGATAGGTGACTATCACTTCACCCCGGCGGAAACCACCCGCGCCCTGGTTGACGGCTATGCCGACCTAGTCAACGGCCGGGGGTAGGGGGGAAGGGCTTAGCTCTCTTCTTGTTCTGAAGGCCTGTGCTTGCGCCGCATCTCGGCTGTGAACACCTCTGCATCAAACGGCCTCGGCTCACCGCTGGCCAGCCCCTTTTCATATTCAGCCCTGATCCACGCCACCAGCTCATCACGCGTGAGAGTTGAGAGATCAGTCTTCTGAACAGGCGGGCGAAAAACCGTCGTTCTTTTCTGGCTTCTCCCCCTTTGGGCAGGTCATAACGGATCGTCAGGCTGGTCCCTTTTCCCTTTTGCGGACTGTGCATGATCTCATCGCGGTTGCCCATTTCATGATACATCACTTCACAACAAATCGGCATGCGATGGTTGCTTTTGGGTTCTGGATAACCGCCGACTTGTTTATGGAGGTCGCCTGCTTTTACCGCAACGGATGATTTGCCGTCCTTCATTGCCTCTGTAAAAATTTCCTTTAGTGCGGCTCTGAACTGGCTGCTATCTGGGGGGGACATTGTATGCTCCTCCTCTCTCTCCTGTGAAGAAAGCCAACAGCCTATCACACAGACCTTAAGGAAAAATGAATCCGGAAGCGGCTTATGCTCATCATCACGCCCCCATCACCCCATCAGTTTTGAAAAGAAACTCCGGGGCAGGCGGCCGCCGATCCGTCTTGGCAGGGCGTAGCGGATAATCAGGTCCCCGCCCAGCCCTTTTGGCGGGGTGGCTTCGATCCGGTCGCGCCGGCCCATTTCGCGCACCATCACCTCACAACAGGCGGCAACGGCAATATCGCTGCCTGCTGCCATGCACAAATCCGCTGCTTTGACCCTGACCGAAGACAACCCTTCGGCGGTGGCCTCAGCGAAAATTTCGCTCAGAACGGTTCTGATCTGGTGTTTATCCGGTGGTCCGGGGCGCATCATCATGGCGGGGGCCTGTGGCTGTTCCTGTCAGCCTCAAGCCTAGCAGAAAGACCTTAATTTTCCGTTAATTTCAGGCCGCTTAAAAAGATGTTTTTTACAGATGCTTGGCCCCGGCCCGGAAATATAAAATACCTGTCTGCACCGTCATTGCCGCCGCCACCCAGAGCAGGATCAGCCCGGCGGTCTCGGCTATAACCCGTGTCTCTCCGGCCAGAACAGGGGCTCCGATCAGACAGCCCAGCGCGGTCATCTGTACAGCGGTTTTCCATTTTGCCAGCAGGCTGACCGGCACCACCACCTCTTCACCGGCCAGATGTTCACGCAGGCCGGAGACCAGAAATTCACGCATCAGGATAATCAGCGCCGGGACCAGAAACACCGCATCTGCGACCCGTCCGGCGGCCAGCGCCAGCAAACAGGCGGCCACCAACAGCTTGTCCGCAATTGGGTCCAGCATCCGCCCGATGGGAGAGACAATATTCATCTGCCTGGCCAGATACCCGTCCAGCCAGTCAGATGCACCGGCGATGATGAATAAAAACAGCGCCAGCGCGGCCAGAAAGGCACTTTGCGGCTGCCAGATCACAAAGGCGATCAGCGGCGTCAGCACAATGCGCAGGCCGGTCACAAAATTGGGAATATGCTGTCTCATCTGGTCTGTATCTGCTGTCTGATGCGGTGTGGTGCTGAATTCAGCCTCTTCAGTATTATCTCTGGTAAGACATCGCGTCCAGCCCTGTTCACCTCATATTCACGCCAACTTAAGGTTTTGTTTCATGGAACCAGTCATAGATGGACTGCGCCAGCGCGTCTGACACCCCGTCAACCGCGCTCAGGTCACGCACACCGGCCCTTGCCACCGCCTTGGCAGAGCCGAAATGGGCCAGTAATGCTTTTTTGCGGCGGGGCCCGATCCCGGGCAGCCCGTCAAGCGGGTTTTTCAGGGTCTGTTTGGTCCGCCGCGCACGGTGGCTGCCAATCGCGAACCGGTGCGCCTCATCACGCAGGCGTTGCAGATAATGCATCACCTGGTCACTATGCGGCAGGGTAAAGCTGTCCTGGCCGTCCATATGAAACTGTTCACGCCCGGCATTCCGGTCCGGCCCTTTTGATACCGCCACCACGACGATATCCTCCAGCCCCAGCTCTGCCATCACGGCTGTGACCGCGTTCAGCTGGCCGCGCCCGCCATCAATCAGCAACAGATCAGGCCAGCTTGTGGTCTCGCGCCCAGGGTCTTCTTTTAAGGCCCGTTCAAACCGGCGGAAGATCATCTGCCGCATCATTGCGAAATCATCCCCCTCTGTGACGCTGTACGCCCCGCTCTCTTTCATATTGAACTTACGATAGGCGGTTTTCATAAAGCCTTCTGGCCCGGCCACCACCATACCGCCGACCGCATGTGCGCCTTGAATATGTGAATTATCATAAATCTCAATACGTTGCGGCGGGCTGTCCAGCCCGAACAAATCGGCCACCCCGCCCAGCAGCCGCGCCTGGCTGCTGGTGTCTGCCAATTTGCGCGACAGCGCCTCTTCTGCATTGCGCAGGGCCATCTCCACCAGCTTGCGCCGGGTCCCGCGTTGCGGGCGGCTCAGCTCAATCTTGTGACCGGCTGACACAGACAAGGCTTCGGCCAGCAGCTCATGCTCATCTGGTAGCGCGCTGACCAGAACCATTTTCGGCGGCACCCGCTCATCATAAAACTGGCTGATAAAGGCGGCGATCACATCACCATCCTCTGCGCTGTCCTCATGTTTGGGGAAAAAGGCTGTATTGCCGAAATTCGCCCCGCCCCGGATAAAGAAAATCTGCACAGCTGACATCCCACCTGACCGGTGCACAGCAATGATATCGGCTTCCTCCAGCCCCTGCAGATTGATATCCTGATTGGCCTGAATGGCGGTCAGGGCGCGGATCCGGTTCCGCCACAATGCCGCCATTTCAAATTCCAGCTCATCAGATGCCTCCTGCATGGCCGCCGCATAGCGGCGCTGAATATCATCTGACCGGCCGGACAGAAAGGCGCGGGCTTCGGCGACCTGGCCGGCATAATCAGCCCGGCTGACATAATCCACACAAGGGGCGGAACAGCGTTTGATCTGATATTGCAGACAGGGGCGGGATCGGGCCTCAAACATCGCATCTGAACAGGTCCGCAACAAAAACGCCCGTGACAGCGCGGACAAGGTCCGGTTCACCGCCCCGGCTGAGGCAAACGGGCCGAAATAGACGCCTTTTCGTTTCTGCGCGCCTCTGTGTTTGGTCATTTGCGGGAAATCATGTTCCCCTGTCAGCAGGATATGGGCAAAGCTTTTGTCATCTTTCAACAAGATATTATAACGCGGCCGCAGCTTTTTGATCAGATTGGCTTCCAGCAGCAACGCCTCCACCTCTGAGGTGGTGACCGTGATCTCCAGATGCGTGGTTTCAGACACCATCTGGATCAGCCGGTTTGATAATCTGTTGGGCTGGGTATAGCTGGTCACGCGCCGGGCCAGATGCCGGGCCTTGCCCACATAAAGTGACTCTCCTGCGGCGTTGAACATCCGGTATACACCAGGCTGATGCGGCAGGGTTTTGACCTGCCCTTTCAGATAGGCCAGCCCGCGCCCGAAATCAGGCGTATCCGCATCGCTGGCCTGCTGGCCGGGCTCATCTGTATTCTGTGGTGCGTCTGTCATGGCCTCTCAATACTGGTCTGGAACAGCGTCTGTTTCAAGCCCTGCTTAGCGTGCTGAGGCTTGGCTGATGCGTGTTCGAATCATCTGTCCGGAATGCCGCGCCACAAGGGTTGTTTTTTATCCCCGATTCCTGTGGATAACTTTGTGGACTTGTTCCGATTCTGGCCCCCTAAGGCGCAGAAACAGGCGGGTTAGACCAGAAAGCCTAATTTTTAGGCATT
Source organism: uncultured Alphaproteobacteria bacterium (assembly GCA_937988715.1). Classification (GTDB taxonomy): domain Bacteria; phylum Pseudomonadota; class Alphaproteobacteria; order Puniceispirillales; family Puniceispirillaceae; genus JADHLI01. Next base: position 17,243 of record CALKIF010000131.1, read on the forward strand.
TTATAAGTAGTCAATAAAAACAAGTGGTTAAAATAAATCAAGCGAAAAAATGCCGGTTTTTTGGGGAAATGTGGCAGTTTTGTATCACAAGCATGTCAATCTGCTGCCCTTGTGTAAAACTATGCGTTGTGTGTGCCCAGTTGCAGGCCCAAAAAGGCCAGATAAAATCCAACAAAAACAAGACCTGAGCGCACGCCCAGAGGTTGTTTGAGCAGGCTTGTGCAGATCAGCACCAAGCTGGCCACCACCAGCACCGGCATCAACAGGCCCAAAGTCACACTGTCTGCCGGCAGCGGTCCCGCCAGCCCGGCCGCGCCCAGCACCAGGCTGAAGTTAAACAGGTTTGATCCCACCACACTGCCCAGCGCGATATCACCGCGCTTATACCGCAGGCTGGCCAGCACAGAAATGATTTCTGGCAATGATGTGCCCACCGCAATAAAGCTCATTCCGACCACCGCTTCCGGCCAGCCCCAGCTGCGCGCCAGCGTCGCCCCTGACCAGACAAAGGCATCTGCTCCGGCGACCAGACAGACCACCCCGCCACCGGCATAAATCGCGGCTTGAAGAACGGGCAGACTGGCATCATCTGCTGACGGCCCATCCTGTGCGGCCTGCCCCGCCGGGCGGCGCAGCAACATGACCATCCACAGCACAAAGCCGGCCACCAGCCCGCCACTGACCAGCTTGCCGGCCATCCCGTTCAGCCCGCCTGCGGCACAGATACCCCAGACCAGCACGGTCAGCCCGCCCATCATCAGCAGCTGTCCGCGGGTCTGCTCATCAGCACAGACCGGCTGGATTAGCATCCCCAGCCCCAGAACCAACAGGATATTGGCGATGTTAGAGCCCACCAGATTGCCCCACACAATCCCGGGCGACCCCACCAGCGCGGCATCTACAGACACCAGCAATTCAGGTGCGGATGTGCCGCCGGCGATCACAATCACCGCCACCACCGCCGCCGGCAGGCCCAGATGCCGGGCCAGGCTGACCACACCTGGGATCAGAACCGCGCCGCCAACCAACAGCCCGCTCAGGCCCAACGCGGCATAAATCAAAATCTCTGTCATCTTTTCTGTGTGCTCATCATGGTGACGGCAGGGCCGGTCTCTTGTCTTTGTCTGGTTGGTGCGGGTATATCAGAACAAACGCGGGACGAGAAGAGGGCAGAACAAGATGCGGGCACCGGTACTGACCGAAAAAATGCGGGACCATCTGGCGGTCATCATGGTGTTTATCTCTCCGGCCTGTTTTTGCTCAAACATGCTGCTGGCCCGGGCGATGGCGGGCACGCTGCCGCCGGTGACCATGGCGGTGTTGCGCTGGGGGCTGGTGGCGCTTCTTCTGGGGATCGCACTCTGGCCCCAGATCAGGGCGCATCTGCCGGCCCTGCGGGCGGAAGCGGGCCAGATCATCTGGCTTGGCGGGCTGGGAATGGGGCTGTGCGGGGCGCCGATTTATCTGGCCGGCCATTACACCACCGCCACCACTATCGGCTTGATTTATTCGGTTTGTCCGTTGTTGATCCTGGCCTTTGGCTTTGGTCTGTACCGGGTGGCTGTGCGGCCTGCCGCGGCTCTCGGGATGGTCTGCGGCTTTATCGGTGTGGCGGTTATTCTGATCCGCGGCGATCTGTCTGTGCTGGCGGGTCTGGCCTTTAATACAGGTGATCTTCTGGTGGTGGTCGGCACGCTGGCCTTTGCCTTTTATTCGCTCGGGCTGAAATATCGGGCCTCTGCCCTGCCGCCGATGCTGCGTTTTGCGGCCTGTGCGGCGGCGGGCGCGCTCTGGCATCTGCCGTTTCTGGGGTATGAACTGGTTGTCCAGAACCAGACTGTGACCTTCAGCTCTGATGTGCTGGCCGCAATCGCGGTTCTGGTGTTTATCTCCTCTATCGGGGCCTATTTATCTTATGGCTATATTGTCGCGCGTCTGGGCGCGGCCCGGGCCGGGGCCGTTTTATATATCGTGCCGGTCTATAATGCTGTGTTTGCGATTCTGCTTCTGGGAGAGGTGTTATCCGCCTACCACCTCATCGGCCTGTCCTTGATCCTGCCCGGGCTCTGGCTGGCCAACCGCGGGTAGCGGGGGCGCCGCCCTACCGTCGTCTCGGCTTTCTTCCCGACGGCGGCTGAACCGGCGAGTCTATCTCTGCGCGTGCAGACGCTCTTGGCACCACCGCGGCTTTGGCCATGCCCGGCCCGTCCAGGCCTAAATCCTTGGCTTCCAGACGGCGCAGCTCATCGCGTAAGCGCGCGGCTTCCTCAAACTCCAGATTGGCCGCCGCCTCACGCATCTGCACTTCCAGCTCAGCAATGATGGTTTTTAAATCTTTTTCCACCAGAGGGGCGTTACCGGCCACCTTCACATTGACATGGTCTGCCCGCTCATAAACAGAGTCCAGAATATCGGAGATTTGTTTTTTCACGGTCTGCGGGGTAATCCCATTTGCCTTGTTCCAGGCCTCCTGCTTTTCTCTGCGCCGCTTGGTCTCAGACAAAGCATAATCCATAGAATCGGTGATCTTATCGGCATATAAAATCACCCGGCCTTCGGCGTTCCGGGCGGCCCGGCCGATGGTCTGCACCAGCGATGTGCGGGACCGCAGATAGCCTTCTTTATCTGCATCCAATATGCCGACCAGCGCACATTCCGGAATATCCAGCCCCTCACGCAGCAGGTTAATCCCGATCAGCACGTCAAACACGCCCAGGCGCAGATCGCGGATAATCTCAATCCGCTCCAGCGTGTCCACATCTGAATGCACATAACGCACCTTGATGCCGGCCTCATGCATATATTCGGTCAGGGCCTCGGCCATTTTCTTGGTCAGGGTGGTGACCAGAACGCGTGTGCCGTTCTCCGCCGCTGCCCGGCATTCCGCGATGATGTCATCAACCTGTGTTTCGGTTGGCCGCACTTCACATAACGGGTCAATCAGCCCGGTCGGCCGGACCACCTGTTCGGTGAACACCCCGCCGGTCTGCTCCAGCTCCCAGCTTCCCGGTGTGGCGGATACATAAATGGTCTGCGGCCGGAAGGCTTCCCATTCCTCAAACTTTAACGGCCGGTTATCCAGGCATGACGGCAGCCGGAAGCCATAATCAGACAAGGTGGATTTGCGCGCGAAATCGCCTTTATACATGGCCCCGATCTGCGGTACGGTGACATGGCTTTCATCCACCACCAGCAGCGCGTTTTCCGGCAGATATTCAAACAGGGTCGGTGGCGGCTCACCTGGCCCGCGTCCTGACAGATAGCGCGAATAATTCTCAATCCCGTTACAGCTTCCGGTGGCTTCGATCATCTCCAGGTCAAACTGTGTGCGCTGCTGCAGACGCTGGGCTTCCAGCAATTTGCCGCCTTCATTAAATTCCGCCAGCCGCGTGGTCAGCTCTGCCCCGATAGATTTCACCGCCTGTTGCAAGGTCGGGCGGGGGGTGACATAATGCGAATTCGCAAAGACGGTGATTTTCTCCAGGCTTTGCGTTTTCTCACCGGTCAGCGGGTCAAATTCCCACATCTCCTCAATCTCATCCCCGAACAGGCTGATGCGCCAGGCCCGGTCTTCCAGGTGAGCGGGAAACAGTTCCACATTATCACCGCGCACACGAAAAGACCCGCGCCCGAAATTCAGATCATTTCGCCTGTATTGCAGCTCGGTAAAGGCGCGCAGCAAGGTCTGCCGGTCATGCTCTTCGCCGACCGCCAGACGCAGCGTCATGGTGGAATAGGTTTCAACTGACCCGATGCCATAAATACAGGACACAGACGCCACAATGATCACATCATCACGTTCCAGCAGCGCGCGGGTGGCGGAATGGCGCATCCGGTCAATCTGCTCATTGAT
>CALKIF010000132.1:0-7695 GCA_937988715.1 uncultured Alphaproteobacteria bacterium
TAAAAGGGCGTGAAAAAATCAGCTGGCTTGCCCAGACCAGCCGCCAGCCCGGCCAGCACAACCTTGCTTAAGCCAAGAACAGCAGTGTAATAGGCCATGATCTCTGCTTTCAGAAACGCCGCCTCATCATCTGGCCATTGATTAGGGGCGACCAGAGGCAGGCTTGTGTCCATCTGTTCTGATTCCCAACCCCAGAAGAAGATTTCCTTGGCATCAAATGTTTCCGCCCCTTGCAGAACCGCCCCGCCTTTGGCCATCCAGCCACGTTGATCGCTGTTCACAGCTATCTTTTGTTTGATATCTTCTGGCAACGCAAAAAACCGGCGTGAAGCCGCCATCGCCTGTTCACGCAAATTTTCCGGAACGCCGTGATTGCGCAGATAAAAAAACCCGACCTCTGTCGCCGCAGACATAAGGGTCTGTGCAAAGATGACAAATTCAGGACTGTTCAGGCCAGTATCCGCATCCAGATCAGGCATATCAATTATAGGGATAGACGTGAAGTCTGTTGTTTCAGCAGAAGCATAATCAAAATCAGACATAAGACATAAGGCCCTTGTTGATGTCCATTCCGCCCTTCAGGCTAAATCAGGAATTCAGGCTTTACAAGTCCTGGTGACAAGCTGTCCAAAGTGGTGAGAAGGTCGATGATTTCACCTTCAAAACCGGCCCTGAACACAGCCCGGTAAGGTGACAGGTTCGTGCATTCCAGAAGCAGAGATTTTACCTGCCCATGTGAGGCCAGCAACTGGCGGGTCAGCTGTGCCAGCTCTGCGGCGGCCTGTTCAGCATCTAATTGTGGATGATCCTCTTTTATCGTACGGTACAGATGACCTGATTTGTCCAGCCCGACGACAGGGCCTGAAAACCCCTGCAGGCTGGCCGCATAGGCCGGGGCACCAAGCGTGTCTGCATCAAATGTCAGGATCGCAATCTGCTCATCCCTATACCGCGCCCGCAACGCCGGCAGAGCTGTCAATGCTGAGCTGATAAAGGGCCGGTTGTTCAGTGCATTCAGCCGGTCCTGAAAATAAATCATGAACCCGCAGGAGGTTGTGATAAGAGGTTCTGTTGCCGTCTGCACCGCCTGTTCAAACGCGCTGAGGTCAAGGCCTTCCGGGTTCCGGCTGACCACCGCATCAACACTGGCCTCAGCAATGGTCTGCAGGCGAACCGGCCGGGCAAAGCTGTCTTTGCAGGCGATATCACCTGGCAGGCGCGGAAACCGTGTATCCAGTTTCAGGATGGCCAGGCTGGCGGCAGCCATAAATCAGCTTCTGGACTGGCGAACTGTTTCCGGCAGCCAGGTGGCCAGTTCCGGCCATATCACCAGGATCACCACCATCAACACCATTAACGCCACCATCGGGATTGCTGTTTTGGCGATATATGAAATCTCATGTTTGGTCATGCCCTGCAGGACAAACAGATTGAACCCAATCGGCGGAGTCACCTGGGCCATCTCTACCACAACAACAATGAAAATCCCGAACCAAATCACATCAATTCCGGCCTGGCGGATCATCGGCTCAACAATGGCCATGGTCAGCACAACAGAGGAAATGCCGTCAAGGAACATGCCCAGAATAATATAAAATACCGTCAGCGCAGCGATCAGAACAATGGGCGATAAATCCATATTATCGATAAAACCGGCCAACGCCCGCGGCAGACCGGTAAAGCCCATGGATAAGGACAGAAAAGACGCGCCCATCAAAATCAACGCGATCATGGCTGAGGTCCGGGTTGCCCCCATCAGGCTCTGGGTAAAGGTCTCAAAGGTCAGCGATTTCTGGGAAGCGGCGAGTAACAAGGCCCCGACCACCCCGACCGCTGCTGCTTCTGTGGCGGTGGCCCAGCCAAAATACATAGAGCCGATCACCACCATAACCAGCAAAATAACCGGAATCAGAAAGCGGCTGTCCTTTATCACCTGCATCAGGTTCTGGCGCGGGGCCTGCTCCGGCCGCTCAGACGGGCGCAGATAATACCAGCCGACAATATAGCTCATAAACAGGCCAGCCAAAACCAGCCCAGGGATCACACCCGCCATAAACAGCTTTGTGATCGATTCATTAATCGTCACGCCATAGACAATCAGCGTCAGTGACGGCGGGATCATCAGCCCCAATGTCGCCGCCCCGGCCAACGTGCCGATAATCATATATTCAGGATACCCGCGGCGGCGCAGTTCCGGGATAGACATCTTGCCGACAGTGGTCAGGGTCGCCGCAGACGAGCCGGAAACGGCCGCAAACAAAGTACAGCCCGCAATATTGGTATGCAACAGCCCGCCTGGCAAATTGCGCATCCAGGGGGCAAGACCACGGAACATATCTTCTGACAGACGCGTTCGGTACAGAATCTCGCCCATCCAGATAAATAAGGGCAAAGCTGTCAAGGTCCAGCTGGATGCCCCGGTCCAGATGGTTGTGATCATCGCATCGCCTGCGGGCCGTGAGGTGAACAGCTCCATTCCGACCCAGGCCACACCAATCAGCGCCAGCCCTACCCAGACCGAACTGCCCAGCAGGGCAAACAGAACAAACAGAAACAGTCCGGTTGCATAAATCTCTGTCATTCTATTTTCTCCGCTTTCACCGCGCTCTGGCCTGTGACCAAAAGACGGATCAGATGATCCCATAAACAAACCGCCAGCAAGATTGTGCCGACAGACATGACCAGTTGCGGAATCCAAACAGGGGTATAAATCCAGGCCCCGTTTGATTTGCCTAGCATATCTGCCCAGTTGGCAGGGGATGTACCCAGAAGGCTGATAATATCAACGGCCAGTTGCGGGATCTGGTCCTGCCCTTGGGTGCGGTCATTCAGCATCTCAGACATAAAATTTGTCTTTACAGCATAACGCGCAAAATAGGTTGCGGTTAACGCGCCCACAAACAGGGCGAACACATCCAGCCAGAACCGGGTAAAGGCGTTCAGATTCAGAAAAATCGATACCCTGATATGCGCGCCACGGCTGAAGGCATGCGCAAGGGCGAAAAAGGAGGTCGCCGCCATCGCATACCCTGCAAATTCGGTTGACCCTTCAAAGGTGAAGCCGACCCAGCGGGCGATCATCTGCCAAATAATAATCACCAAAATCGAAATCATGGCCGCCGCCGCCACCAGACCTGAGGCCATATATAGACGGTCAAGGACAGACCAGATCACCTGAAAGGCAGGCGCAAGGCGGGCTTTGAAAACATAGCTGAGAACAGCGATAAGGCTCGGCAAGCCGAACAACCACGCGGCGAGCGATAATCCTGCAATATCATACCAGTCATTCATGAGAGAAAAACTTCAAACGAACAGACAGGGCCTGCCCCCGGCTATATGCAGCCAGCGACAGGCCCTTATCCGCATGCACCAGCTTACATTTTCTTGTAAGCGTCAACAATGGCCTGGCCATCTGCACCAACAGATGCCAGCCAGTCAGCCTGCATCTTTGCGCCGATAGACTTCAGCTCTTTCAGGAAGGACGGACCTGCATCCTCAACCTTCATGCCATTGGCTTCCAGCTGTTCAAAATACCAGTTTGCCAGCTCAGCTGATTTTGCTGCACAGGCTGCCCCTGTCTCATCAGCTGCCTTATGCAGAGCAGAACGGATATCATCACTCAGCCCTTCATAAATGCCTTTGTTGATGATCACATAGTTGCGAGGCAACCAGGCATTCACCTTGTAATAGTGAGACAGATGTTCCCACACTTTGCGGTCATAACCGGTTGACCCGGATGAGATAAAGGCTTCTGCCACACCTGTGGCCAGAGCCTGGCTCAATTCAGCAGCTTCAACCTGCACGGGCAGCATGCCCAATTCCTTAGCAAAGGTCGCTGTTGCAGAGTTATAAGAGCGGAATTTAATCCCTTGTGTATCTGCACTGGAGGTCACTTCTTTTTTGAAGTAGAAGCCCTGGCCCGGCCATGGGCAGGTGTAGAGCGCAACCAGATTCAAATCTGCCAGCTGAGCATTGACCTTATCCTTTGCGGCTGCCCACAGCTTGTCATTATCTTCATAAGATGTGGCCAGAAACGGCAGGTTATCCCATCCCAGAAGCGGGGCTTCATTGGCATGTGCTGACATAAATCTTTCCCCAATCGGGGCCTGACCGGTCTGCACGGCCCGCTTGATCTCGCCGCCCTTAAACAGTGAGCCACCTGGATGTGTGGTGATCTCCAGCTTGCCGCCCGTATAGGCTTTCACCTTATCAGCAAAGATCACACCATGCTCTGAATGAAAGTTCGTTGCGGCATAGGCCATCGGCATATCCCACTTTTCCGCCATAGCTGTTGATGAGACCATCACCGCGCCAGCCATAAGGCCGAGTCCGATTTTGAATTTCATGAGTTCCTCCCTATTCAATTTGTTTTCTTGTTGTCAGATGAAGACGATGCTGACTTCAGATCGCTCCTCAGCGCAAAGGCCAGCGTCAAAATCGGCCTGGCCGATAAGGGGCCATATCAAGATTGACGGGGTCAGCGGTGAGGAGACCTGCCATAATACGACCTGTTTTCGCCCCCCCTGTCAAGCCGAGATGCTGATGACCAAAGGCGGTAAAGATATCCTTATCAGCAGCCACCTGGCCCAGCATCGGCAGCGAATCTGTCAAAGCCGGCCTGTGTCCCATCCATTCTTCATACCCCTCAAAGGCAAGGCCGGAGAACAGCTCTTTGACCCGTGATTTCAGCATATGTCGCGGCGGCAGTTGCGGTCCGGCCCGCAGGCCGCCAAATTCAACCACACCTGCACAACGGATACGGCCATTCATAGGTGTGACGGCAAATTTACCTGCAGCAACCATCATCGGATTGACCGGATAGCGCTCTGGGTTCATCAGTTCCAGATGATAGCCGCGCTCGCTCTCAAGTGGCACTTTCAGGCCTAACCCCTCCAGCAAGGGCCGAGACCAGGCCCCGGCGGTCAGCACTAGCTTATCGCCCGCCAACCGCCCTTCAGATGTCACCACCTCTGGCCGGCCATCTTTTGCCTGACCCACATCATCCACTTCTGCGATGATCAGCTCCCCGCCCTCTTCTGTGAAATGATCGGCCAGTGCTTTTACATAAGCGCCAGGGTCACTGACCATGCCATGATGCTTGCATCTGACCACAGTATGAAACTTGCCTTCATAAAGCGGGTCAGTACGGGCATAATCTTCTCCAGATTCTGCAACAAATTCTAGACCGAAATCTTCACGCAAAGCCCAGCTTGCCTTATCCGCAGCAAATCCTGCCTCACTGTCATAACCAAAGCAGTAATCGGCATACTTGATATAGGCCTGTGCGGGTGTGCCTTCTGCCAGACTGCGGTGCTGCTGGACAGTGTCATAAATCAGCGGCAGCATGCCTTTGGCATAATGGGAGACATCCTGATCATTACATTTACGCAAATAAGAAGACAGAAACGGAACAAGCCTGGGCAGATACCGCCAGCGTAGAAACAAAGGCGAGTCTTTATCAAACACCATGAAGGGGGCTTTTTTCCACAGCCCTGGTGTGGTCACCGGAATGATTGCCCCTGCTGCCAGCACACCGGCATTGCCAAAGGATGTCCCGCTGGCCGGCCCTGCTTTATCAATCAGCGTAACATGCTGTCCTGCCCGCTGCAGCCAGATAGCAGTTGACACCCCAACAATCCCTGCACCCACCACCAGAATATGTGCCATAACCTCTCCTCAGTCCTTCCCAGACAGCCACATCTCTTAAGCTGACGAAAACAAACTTGTTCTGCAATAAAAAACCCCCGACAGAGTCATGCCAGGGGCTCTCATTATTCTGATTGTGTTAGGATAACAGCGAGCTGTTAGCTCACCCCTCTGCAGCCCCAAACACGCCCAACTTGACATCATAATCAACCGCCATTTCGTAATCCGGATCATCATCACTGTCGATCATCAGCTGGCCAGACCGGCGCAACAGACGGTGGCAGTCTCTGGTCAGGTGGCGCAGTTTTACCTGTTTGCCCGCTTCATGATATTTCTGAGCGATATCCTCAATGGCCTGCAGGGCTGACTGATCCACAACCTTTGAGGCGGCAAAATCAATCACCACAACATCAGGATCATCTTTAACCCTGAACAATTCACGAAACCCTGCGGTTGAGCCAAAAAATAACGGGCCCCTGATCTCATAAACCAGAGCCCCGGCCTCACGCACAGATGGCCGTGTTGAGGCGGTGATTTGCTTGGCCGCATTCCAGGCATAAACAAGGGCAGACAGAATAACCCCCACAACAACCGCAATAGCCAGATCAGCCATCACCGTCACAATTGTCACCACAATAATAACCAGCGCATCAGCCTTGGGCACTTTGAACAGGGTTTTTAAAGATGACCAGGCAAAGGTGCCAATCACCACCATAAACATTACCCCGACCAGTGCTGCAATGGGGATCTGTTCAATCAGTGATGAGGCCACAAGAATAATTGCCAGCAAAAATAAAGCAGCAGATACCCCGGCAAGGCGCGTGCGCCCGCCGGATTTCACATTGATCATGGACTGGCCAATCATCGCACAACCGCCCATGCCTCCAAAAAAGCCTGTGACAAAATTAGACGCGCCCTGGGCAATACATTCCTGCGATGCCCCGCCGCGTTGTTCTGTCATCTCGCCCACAAGATTCAGTGTCAACAAGCTCTCAATCAGGCCAATCGCAGATAAAATCAACGCATAGGGCAGAATGATCACCAAGGTTTCCAAAGTGAAGGGGACCTGAGGGAGAGCAAAGACAGGCAGCCCGCCAGACAAGCTGGCCAGATCGCCAACACGGGTGACATCTAAATCCAGAACCACCACCACAGCACTGATCCCCGCAATCGCCGCCAGCGGGGCTGGAATCAGCTTGGTCAACCGCGGCGCCAGCCAGATGATAACCATCGTCAGACCAACCAATGCTAATGTCATCATCAGCTCAGGGCCGCTGATCCAGCTCTTCTCGCCTGATGCTGAGAGTGTTTTGAACTGTTCCAGCTGGGCAAGCCCGATCACAATGGCCAGACCATTCACAAAGCCCAGCATCACCGGATGCGGGACCATACGGATAAATTTACCCCACCGCAGAAAGCCTGCAATCAATTGCATTATGCCCATCAGCACAACAGTCGCAAACAGATACGCAACGCCGTGCTGACTTACCAGAGAGACCATGACCACAGCCAGCGCGCCTGTGGCCCCTGAAATCATGCCCGGGCGACCACCGATAAGTGCTGTGATCAGCCCCACAAAAAAAGCAGCATAAAGCCCGACCAGCGGCTCAACACCCGCAACAAATGAAAACGCAACCGCTTCTGGAACAAGCGCGAGCGCCACAGTCAGGCCAGAGAGCAGATCAACAAGCATCTGTCGTTTGGACAGATGCGGCGGCACAGATGCTGAGCCTGCGCCGTAAAGATAAGTGGTCAGGTGAGAAAATACAGTCATAAGCAAATTACAAATTCAGATAAGAAAAAACCGCCAGTAACAAAGGGGGGCTGAAAACAGGCTTTCAGGTGACGTAAACAAAAATCACAAAACCCCCGGGAAACCCCCGGGGGTTTTTAAAAAGTGGCAGGAGTGGAGGGGCTCGAACCCCCAGCCCCCGGTTTTGGAGACCGGTGCTCTACCAGTTGAGCTACACTCCTGTAAGCTCTGTTTTGTGTTCCTTTATTCGACGATAGAGGCGACGACGCCGGCACCGACGGTACGGCCACCTTCAC